>JBEVKE010000165.1:0-6275 GCA_040509835.1 Thermoleophilaceae bacterium | reverse complement strand
GCCAGCGTGTCGAACGGGTTCTCCCAGCCCACCATCAGGAGCAGGAAGAACCCGGCGATCACGCCGAGGACGGCGGTGGCGTAGGGCGCGATGTCGCGCAGCGAGCGGCGGGTCAGGAACAGCACCGTCGTGGCGAACAGCGACAGGAGCGTGGCCCACAGGAGGAGCGACCCGTCCTGAGTCGCCCACAGCGCGGTGACCTTGTAGAAGGTGGGCGTGCTGGTCGACGAGCCCTCCGCCACGAGCGCGAACGAGAAGTCCGACCGAAGGAAGGCCGATTCGAGCACCGCGAACGCGACCACGCAGAGGCCCGCGATGCAGTAGATGGCGCGCCGGCCGGACGTGACCCACTCGCGCCGTCCCGTGCGCGCGCCGTAGAGCGACGCCCCCACGGCGTAGGCGGCCGTCAGCAGCGCGACGGCCAGGCAGGCAGACCCCAGGCCGGCCATCTCAGCTCGCGTTCTGGTCCTTCGTGAACTTCGACGGGCACTTGGTGACGAGCGAGTCGCGCTCGGCGACGAAGGTGCCGTGCTCCAACTCGCCCGAGACGATCACCTCGCGCCCCTCGCGGAACGGGTCGGGGACCACGCCCGTGTAGGAGACCGGCACCGATGCGGTGCCGTCACGGTCGCGCACGCGGAAACGGAGGTCGTCGCCGCGGTGGCTGATCGAGCCCTTGACCACCTCGCCGGTCAGGTCGTACGAGCGGCCCGGCTTGATCTCGCTCGGCTTGCTGGCCGCCGTGGAGGCGCTGAAGCTGGTGTAGATCAGGGCCGTCGCGAGCAGGACGGCGGCGGTAAGGGCGACGACAAGCCGAAGCCTGCGCTTGCGCGTGGGGTCCACCCTCCGGATGCTAGCGCTGGCTGGGGTGCCCCTCGCCCGGCCATGGCGCCAGGAACAGGAGCAGCCGGGCGTCCGTTGTCGCGCGCACCTCGTGGCGCTGCCTGGGCTCGAAGTGGGCGACGAAGCCCGGGCCGCCGGAGACCGTGGACCCATCCTGCTCGATCTCGACCTCTCCCGCGGCCACCATCACCCAGGCGCGCTCGTGGACCTGGTGCTCCTGGAGCTGCTCGCCGGCGGGCAGGTTGATCGCGATCACCCGCGCCTCTGGATCGCTGCGGAGCACCTCAGGCTGGTGTGGTTCCACGTCTAGCGAGCCGATGTCCCAGGTCTCCATGCCCGGGCAACATACCTCCGCTCACGCTCTGGCGGCGCGCCGCAGAACCGACCCGGCCGCGAGGGCGGCGAGTCCGGCATCAGGACCAGCGCGAGCTGAAGGCCCGTGAACGGAGCGTCTCGGGACTCGCCTCGCTGGTGGCGCTCGCCGGGTCATCGGCGATCTGGGTGTCGGCGATCTGGGCGCGGCGAGCGCCGGCTTGGGTGGGGGTGCGGGTGCCGGGAGCCGCACCGGCGGCGCCGCCCGGACCACGTCCTGAGCGGCCTGGTTGACACCGCCCACCACCTGGTCCACGCCAGGGACCTGGCCCAGGGCGACGACCGGCACGGCAGGCAGAACGCGGCCGGCTGTGACCCCGGCGAAGGCTGCGCACGAGCGCGAGTTGAACATGGATCCCCTGTCTTCGATTTCCCCCGCGCCCACGGCGCCGAGCCAAAGCCTCTGTTACGACGTGGCGCGACGCAAGTGAAGGTGAATCGCGCCACGGCGAATCGCGAGCCCGATCCCGAGCGCGGACAGGCCGGTGAAGCAGAGCAGTCCGAGCGCGAAGCCGGTGAACGGCGACCTCGCGGGCCGCGGGTCCTCCGGCAGCGGGTCCGCCGCCTTGTCCGCCATCGCAAGCTCGTCCGCGCGCGCCGTCGCGGCCTCACTGGCTCCGGCATCCGCGGCGGCCGAGGCGTGTGCATGCCGGCGGCCGGCATGACGGGCCTTCCGGGCCCCGCTCGCGCGCGAATGCGCTCGCGCGTGCCCCCCACCGGCACCGGCGTCCGTCACGTCGTTCGCTGACGTGACGTCACCTCCGGCAGAGCCGCCTCCCGGAGCTGGCGCCTGAGACGCCGGGGCCTGACCCGCCGGGGCCTGGACCGCCGGGGCCTGGACCGTCGGGGCGCGCACCGCCGGCGCCTGGACCGTCGGGGCGCTAACGGCCGGCGCCTGGACCGCCGGGGCGCTAACCGTCGGTGGCTGCACCGGGAGCGGACTCGGCGGGAGCGCGGGCAGGGCCGGTTCCTGAACGATGCCGCCGGTCGTATCCGTCACCCCGCCGACGACCTGATCCACACCGGGTACCTGCGCGAACGCGACGCCCGGCACGAGCACGAGGAGAGTTGTCCCCAGTACACCGGCGCACGCTCGCACTTTCCCCATCAAGTCCCCCAATTCGGTTGTCCCGGACGCCCCTGCCAGGGCGCCGACAATGTACTACCCAGATTCGCCCCCATGCGTCACCTCTTTTTTGACGAGTGGCTACGGTGGAGCGCCTGATGCGGCGCTCGGCCCTCGTCACGACCCTCGTAGCGCTCCTCGGACTGCCGTCCGCCGCGCTGGCTCAGCGCGCGGTGCCGTCGGAGCACACGCTGTCGAGCGGGTGGGAGATGCGCGTCGAGGCGGCAGCGCCCGCACTCCCCCAGCCGGCGCCGCCAGAGGAGACCGAGCCCGACGCCGAGGGCTCCTCGGTGCCGAGGACGCCGCCCGGCCGGAGCGCGCAGGCGGACGGTGACTGGCAGCCGGCTCGCGTGCCGAGCGTGTTCGATTCGCGCGCGCTCCCGGCGCTCTACCCCGGCACGGTCCGGCGCTACCGGACCAGCTTCGTGGGCCCGGCCACGCCCCGCGGCTTCAGCTGGCTGATCCGCTTCGACAGCGTGCGCCGGAACGCGGCGGTGATGCTGAACGGCCACCGGATCGGCCGGAACGTGGACCCGTACACCCCGTTCACCGTGCCCGCGCGCGGGCTCCGGCCCGGGCGCGCGAACGTGCTCGAGGTGATCGTCGACGGCCGCAAGAATCCCCAGCTTCCCGAGGCGTGGTGGAACTGGAACGGCATCGTCCGCCCGGTTCACCTCGTGCCGGCGGGACCGGCGCACATCGAGGATCTCGGGACCATGTCGCGGGTGCGCTGCAGGGGCCCGGCGCGCCGCTGCAGGGCGGACCTCCTCCTCGACGGAATGCTCGAGCGCCGCGGCGCCGGGCAGATCACGCCGTCGCTCGACGTGCGCCTGCGCGCACCGGGCGGCCGCTTGACCGAGCGGACCTTCCAGCTGCCGGCCCAGCGCGCGAAGCGGCGCCAGATGCAGCTGTCGATGCCGGTACCGGCGCCGGTGCTCTGGTCGCCCGACTCGCCTCAGCTCTACGACGCGGTGTTAACGCTCCGGAACGGCGGCCGCGTCGTGCAGCGGGAGCGGCGCAGCATCGGGTTGCGCTCGGTCGTGGTGAAGGCCGGTCACCTGTGGCTCAACAACCGCCGCATCCAGCTGCGTGGCGCCTCGATCCACGAGGACATGCCGGGCTCCGGCGCGGCGCTGACCGCCTCCGACATGGACCGGATCGTCGCCGACCTGAAGGACATCGGCGCCAACATCACCCGCGCCCACTACCTCCTCAACCCGAGGCTGCTCGACCGCCTCGACCGGGCTGGGATCATGGTCTGGAGCCAGGCGCCCGTCTGGCAGCGCGACTCGGCGCACGGCGTGAACCTGCTCGCCCAGCCGAAGGAGCTCGGGCGTGCGCTCCTGACGGTGCGACGGACGGTCACCGAGGCCCGCAACCACCCCGCGGTCCTCACGCACTCGGTGGCGAACGAGCTGACCTTCACCCCCGACCAGCATCCCGCCACCAAGCGGTTCCTCCTCGCGGCGCGGGGGCAGGCGCACGAGATCGACCCGACGCTTCCGATCTCGGTGGACATCAAGGGGCGCCCCGGCTTCGCGGAGCAGTTCACCTACCACCCGTTCGACATGATCGGGCTGAACCAGTACTTCGGCTGGTACCGCTGGGTCGAGGACTTCAGCCTGCTCGAGCCCTACATCTACGAGCTGCGCGACCTCTACCCGCGCAAGGCGATAGTGATGACCGAGTGGGGCGCCGAGGGCCGCCCGGAGCTGGCCGACGCCCCGCCCGACCTGAAGGGCGGGTACCCGTTCCAGACGATGCACGCGCAGCGGACGATCGACGTGATCGACCGCTCGCCCGTGCTGTCCGGCGCGATCTACTGGACCCTCCGCGAGTTCGAGATCTATCCCGGATGGCAGGGCGGCGCGGGCCGCCGCGCGCCGCAGTACGAGCCGAACACGCGCCACCACAAGGGACTGATCACCTACGACGGCGAGCGCAAGCCGGCCTACTACCTGCTCCGCGACCGCTTCCGTGCCACGCCGCTGTACCCGTAGTACGCACGCCCGCGCGGGGACAGCCGGTAGCCCACCTCGAGGCTCTCGGTGAGCCCCAGCTCCTTGAGCTTTCGCACGTCGGCCTTGAAGGGCGCCGTCTCCCGGCCCATCGAGGCCGCCAGGTCCGGCGCCCGCGTGCCGGGCCGCTCGGCGATCAGGCCGAGCACGGCTCGCGTCCAGGGCCCGTGCCGGCTGGCGGCGTCGAGACGATCGAGGCGAGCGTCGATCTCCGCGCGCTGCTTCGGGGAGATCCTGCTGCGCCTTCGCAACGCGATGCGCGGATCGGGACCGGCGAGCCTGAACTCGACTCGGTACAGCGGCCGCTCCCGCGGCCCCTCGCGGAGCACGGCCTCCCGATCCGGCGCGCCGGCGAGGCGCGCGTCGGCGTCCGTGACGTCGCTCTCGTCGACCACCTCGACCGACTCAATCGCGAGCACGCCGACACTCGTGCGAAGCGTCCCACCGGCCTTCACGGTCGGGCGGCGCCAGCGGCGGAAGGCGAGCGTGACCTCTCCCTCGCCGACGCGCCGCAGGACGTCCTGCCGGAACAGCACAACGCTCAACCTAAAGGAGGTCGTCACGCGGGCCGATCTTCTGCACGTGCGCCGCACGCTCGCCATCTTGCTGCTGGTCATGCTTGCCTTCGCCTCCCCGGCGGCTGCTCAGAAGCCGGCCGACGTCACGCGCGTCGAATCCGCCATCACCGAGCTCGCCAAGCTCAAGCGGAACTCCGCTGACCAGGTCGGCTCCCACGAGCGCACGGCGGTCGCCGCGCTCGGCGCGTGCCGCACGAAGGGCCCCGGCTGGACGCGCATCCGCGGGGTGAAAGACGCCTCGCAGCGCAATGCGTACGCGCGCGGCGCGAAGGCGCTCTGGGCCAAGCTGAAGACCACCGCCGTGGAGGGGGCCTGGGTCGAGGTCTACACACCCCACTTCGAGCGCTTCCTGAACCACTTCGACTCGCCGCTGGCTGACCCGGTCCTCCAGGCAGGCATCGACGCGCAGCGGCACCGGCTCGCCTACGACCAGGCCGCCTACTCGTTCGGCACCTGCGCCACCTTCAACAAGGCCATGACGAAGGTGCGCGAGTTCAAGATCGGCGGTAGCCACGGCGTGAGCGGCGACTACTACGCCGGCAAGATCTACAACGACTTCGTCCGCTACGTGTCGAGGCGCCAGTCGCAGGCGGCCCGCGCGCACTGGGGCTCGCGCTACCAGAGCGGGCTCGACGCGGCGCGCGACCAGCTCAAGGCGCTCGGCGGCGACGAGGGCTACGCGAACTTCTTCGCCTTCGCCTTCAAGGGCTGAGGCGCCCTGTAGCCTCAGCGGGGTGGCCACACGGCGCGTCACTTTCTCGCGCAACCTGACGCTGTCGCTGTCGCGCACGTGCGTCTCGCACTGCAAGTACTGCGCGTTCGCTACGCACCGGCCGCACCTCCACGAGCCCGATGAGGTGGAACGCCTGCTGGACGGCGCCGCTCGCCGCCGCGTGAAGGAGCTGCTCGTTTTGACGGGCGACCAGCCCGACCATCATCCCGGCGTCCGCGATCGGCTCGAGGCGCTCGGATTCGAGGACTTCGTCGCCTACGTGTCCTGGTGCTGCGAGCGCGCGCTGGAGCGCGGCATCCTGCCCCACACCAACCTCGGCGCGCTGACGCGCGAGGAGCTGGCCCGGCTCCGCGAGGTGACCGCGTCGCAGGGCATGATGCTCGAGTCGATGCGCGACGACCTCGTGGCGCACCAGGGGTCGCCGACGAAGGACCCGGCGCTGCGGCTGGACACGATCCGCGCCGCCGGCGAGCTGCGCATCCCGTTCACGAGCGGGATCCTCGTGGGGATCGGAGAGACCGAGGCGGACCGGATCGAGGCGCTGGAGGCGCTCGCCGCCGTCCACGCCGAGCACGGCCACCTCCAGGAGGTCATCCTCCAGAACT
>JBEVKE010000164.1:0-6722 GCA_040509835.1 Thermoleophilaceae bacterium | reverse complement strand
GCGCCTCAGCCTGTACATCCTCAGCCGGCCCCAGTCCTTGGCCGCGGGCATGTGGCCGACGTAGTCGCAGGCGAGCTCCTCATGGCCGCCCAAGAGCAGGGCTGCGGCGAAAGCGCTGGTGACGTAGATGGCTTCCGGTGGCGTGACAGGCTCGATACGAGCCGTCCGGCTGACATGTGAGCCGGTGAAGGTCGGCACGCGGCGGACCGGGTCGAAGGACGGCAAGACCGGGCCGAGATGTGCCCCAAGCCGCAGGGCAAGATGCTCCGGCAGACCCGCCGCGCGCAGGTCGACCGACGACATGGCGTCCTGCAGGCCCAGGGCACAGCGTGCCGCGGCGACGGCGTCGTCGAGCACCACGTGCAGGGCATCGCCCCAGGTGTTGACGGTGGCGACCCCCTCCGCTTGGTCGAGGACGCGAGCGAAGGCCGCGGTGACGTTCTCGTCGAAGCAGGGGTACTGCTCGTCGGCGAGCTTCGAGAAACCGCGGATGTCGGCGAACAACAGGGCGCGCACGACACGCTCCGCGGGCGACTCCGGGATGGGCGCGGGGATGGTGCCGGCCACCTCCGACCGCTGGCCGGCGGGGTCGATCGCGGTCGTCGGCCGTCCGCCTCGTCTCCAGGTCGCGATGTCGATCGCGGTCCCGGCCTCGCCATGGGTCCCGCCACCGTCCCACACGCCGAGTTGCCGTACCTCGGCGTCGAGGAAGCGGGCGCGAAGCAGCGCGAGTCCCATGGCGAGCTCGGAGCCGTAGCGGAACAGCACGTCATCGCCGCCGAGCGCGTCGTCGGTTGCGTACTCGACGGTCGTCGCCGCGTAGAGGCACCTGTGGAAGCGCTCGACCCAGGCAGCGCCGGCGGGCTCCACCGATGCGCGCACGAACTCCTCGAGCGCGAGCGGCAGCACCACGTGCAGCTCGCCCCCGTGCTCGAGCAGCGCCTCGGCCCAGAGGATGTCGGCGCCCGCGGCCAGCGCCCCGTAGGCGTATCCGACGGGCGCCCGCTCGAGCTCCGCGGCGACCGCGGCGGCGAGCTGCGGCTCGGCCTCGGCGGGGAGGCGCGCTCGCTCGCCCGGTGCCCCGATCCTGTGGCCACAAAAGTGCACCACGGACGGGCCCGCCAGCGGTGCGAGCACGGCGGGATCGGTCCCGGTCGCCTGGCACACGAGCCGCAGCTGGCGACGCGTCGTCGTCAGGGCGCCGTAGTCGTCCTCGGTGCGCTCCACGGCGCGCGCGATCGCATCGCGCGCGGCCTCGGGCCGGCCGAGCACGAGGTCGGCCTCGGCCTCCGTGGCCGCGGCGTAGTACGACTCGTCTCCCTGGCGCGCCAGAGCGTCGAGGGCGGCCTGTGCGAACTCGTGCGCGCGGTCCGGATCGCCCGCGACGAGGCTGAGCGTGGCGGCGTTCACCGCCGGATACCAGCCGCCGGTGCGCGCGTGGATGGCCGCATACAGCTCGGCCGAGCGCGCCGCCGCCTGGCGGCGCTCCGTGCCCTCGCCGCCGAGGGCGATGTCCTTGACGATGCGCGCCCTCAGCGCCGCCACGTCCTCGGTCTCGACATCGGTCAGCCCGTATTCGCGAAAGCGGCGCGCGGCCTGGTCCGTCGAGCCCGCGCGGGCCAGCGCGAGCACCGCGCGGTGCCTGAGCCAGAGATCGCCCGGATGCTCTTCGAGGGCGCGCTCCGCGAGGTCGAAGGCGGTGAGCAGCTCTCCACGCCGCTCGGCGTCGCGGACGGCTTCGGCCCATTCGACGGCGGAACGCTCGGCCACAGCTCTATCCGACCCTACTTGCGCCCGACCGCTCCTGTAAAGGAGGCTCGCATCCATGGCCGAGACGTTCCTCGAGGCCCTCATGCCGGAAGAGGTCGCCGACCTGCGCGCGAGCGGCCGCGAGCGGCACTACGACGCGAACGTCGCGCTCTTCCACGAGGGCGACGACGCGGGCTCCGTGATCGTCCTGCTCGCGGGCCGGGCCAAGCTCACGGTTCCCAGCTCGTCGGGGCGGGAGGTGATCGTCGCCGTGCGCGGGCCGGGCGACCTGCTCGGGGAGCTGGCTGCGCTGGTCGAGGGGCCACGCTCGGCGACGGTCACGACGATCGAGGCCGTCGACGCGCTCATCATGTCCGGCTCGGCGTTCGCCTCGTTCCTCGAGCGCAACGCGCGGGTCGCGCTCGTGATCCTGCGGCTGGTGGCCGAGCGGCTGCTCTACGCCGACCTGCAGCAGGCCCAGTTCGCAACGCACGACGTGGTCGGCCGTGTGGCCCACCGGCTCGTCGAGCTGACCGAGCGCTTCGGCGTCGATAGCGAGGAGGGCGTGGTCCTCGACGTGCCGCTCTCCCAGGAGGAGCTCGCGGGCTGGACGGGGGCGTCGCGCGAGGCGGTGAACAAGGCGCTTCAGGTCCTGCGGTCGCTGCACCTGATCGAGACCGGGCGCCGCCGCTTCACGGTCCTCGACGCGGACGGGCTGCGGCGCCTGGCGGACTGACTCGCCCAATGTGAAGGATTCAACAGAGCGCTGTGGCGCATTGCGTGGAGCGCGCGCAGACGCGGAATTACGGTCGGTTCATGAACTTCAAGGAGGAGATCATGACCACCAAGACCCGCGTCGTCGCCGCCCTGGCCACCCTCTCGCTGGCGACCGCCGCCTATGCAATTGATGACCCGGGCAGCGGTTCGGCCGATGCCGCAGCCACTGCCTCTGTCCCCGGCCTCCTCGCCGGCGGCTCCCACGTGCACGACGGGATCCGGACCACCGTCCTCGAGTTCCGCAACGCGGGCTTGGCGGGCTCCAAGGCCGGCCATCTGCTCCTGAAGGCCCACAATGCGCGGCGCGACTCGATCGTGTGCGACCTGCACAAGCAGCCCCTGAGCGTCGCCGGTGTGCCCGGCGCGCGCGGCGTCGTGGTCGACAACCAGAGCCGGAACGGATCGTCCACCAAGATCGCGACGATCGTGTTCACGAAGGGGCAGTTCACCTTCCAGCTGTCGAGCGAGGCAAGGCCGGGCTCGCTGCGCATCGGGCAGCTGAAGCGTGAAGCGCGGCGCGCGTACCGGTCGCTAGCGGCTTGAGGCCGACCCCCACAGCGGATAGCGTCACCGCAGGGCCAGGAGAACCCATGGCCGACGTGTTCGTCTCCTACTCGCGAAGCGACTCGGAGCTGGTTGACCGGCTCGTGGAGCGACTGCGCGAGCGAGGCAAGGACGTATGGGTCGACATCGAGGGCATCCGCGATGCCGAGGTCTTCCCGGCCGCGCTGCGCAGGGCGGTGGAGGGCAGCAACGGGTTCGTGTTCGTGATCAGCCCCGAGTCGGTGGCCTCGCCGTTCTGCGAGCAGGAGGTGGATCACGCGATCGAGCTGAACAAGCGGATCGTTCCGCTCGCCTTTCGCGGGGTGCCCGACGAGCAGGTCCCCGAGGGCATTCGCGTACGCAACTGGATCCCGGTCGGGGACGGCGACTTCGACAGCGGCGTCGAGCGGCTCGTGGAGGCACTCGACACCGACCTCGACTGGGACCGCCAGCACACTCACTGGCTGCTGAAGGCGCTGGAGTGGGACGAGTCGAGCCGGGATCGCAGCTTCCTCCTGCGCGGCTCGGAGCTCGCGGCCGCCGAGGGTTGGCTCGCGGCGAGCGCGGACAAGGACCCCGGGCCGACCGCGCTCCAGCGGGAGTACGTCTACGCGAGCCGCGCGGCCGCCACCCGCCGGCAGCGCATGGTGGCGGGCGCGAGCCTCGGCGTCGCGGCCGTGTCGATCGCGCTGCTCGTCTTCGCGCTCATCTCCCGCCACGCCGTGGTGAACGAGCGGACGACCGCGAAATCTCGCGCGCTCGCGGGACAGAGCGGCAACCAGCTCGCGGTCGACCCGGAGCTCTCGCTGCTCCTGGCGCGGGAGGCGGTGCGCACCAAGCCGACGCCGGACGCGCTGTTCGCGCTGCGCCGCGCTTTGGACGAGTCGCCGCTGCGACTCACGCTTCCCCCGCAGGGCCGCCAGGACTGTGCGCCGGACACCTTCGGCCCCGGGCTCGTCTACACGGGCCACGGACGGATCGTGGAGAGCCTCTGCAACGGCGACGTCGTGTTCCTGAACGCCCGGACCGGACGGGTCGAGGCGCGCCGGCGCGTGGGGCGGTCCGCTCCCGCCGTCGAGCTGAGTGCTGACGGCACGCAACTCGGTGTCGCCATTGAGGACGGGATCGCGCTTCTCGATCCCGCCACCGGCGCGACCCGCAGGCGGCTGCAGGGCGAGCAGGTCAAGCGCCTCGCGTTCAGTCCTGACGGGTCGGTCGTCGCGGGCGCCACGCCGACGGGGGCGACCGTCTGGAGAACCGCGGGTGGGAGCGGCCGGCTCCTGATACAGGCCAACGGGAGCGCGGCCGAGCTCACCTTCACGCACGACGGCCGGCAGCTGATCATCGGCGCCTGCGGTTGTCCTCCCGATCTGCTCGAAGGTGTTCGCGTCTACGACGTGTCGACCGGTGAGCTGTTGCGCCGCCTGCCCGGGACGAGGCTGATCTCCGCCATGGAGCTGAGCCCCGACGGCTCCCACCTCGCCGCCGCCGACTGGAAGCTGGGCGGTGGCGCGGGTCAGGCAACCGTCCGGATCTGGGACACGCGTAACTGGCGCCGAATCGCCGCGATGCAGGGCCTGCCCGAGGGGATCCAGCTCACGTCCTTGGCCTTCAGCCCCGACGGGAGGGAGCTGGCCATCGGCGGCGCGGACGGCGCCGCTGGCCTGTGGTCGGTCAAGACCGGCAAGCAGAGCCTGGCGTTCCTCGGCCAGACGTCGGGGATCAACGCGGTGGCGTTCCGGCCGGGCGGCGACGAGGTGGCCACCGCCGCGAGCGACGGCACCGGCCGGGTGTGGCGTGCCTCCCGGGGCGAAGAGGCCAGCGTCGAGATAGGCACGCCCGCTCAGCTCGTCCTGCGCGGCGATCGGCTCACAAGCCTCAGCGCCGACTTCTTCTCGAACAGGCCGAAGGCGCCCGTGCTGAGGCACTGGCGCATCACTGATGGCAAGCTCTTGGACTCGCGCCGGCTCGAGCGGCCGAACAGCCCGCTGAGCGTCATGGCGCTGAGTGCGAACGAGGCGGGCACCGCTCAGATCGGCCCCAAGGGGATCGTGATACGGGACCTACCCGGCCGGAAGGTGGTGCGGCGCCTTCACTACCCGCCCCAGCGATTCCCGCCGCAGGCGCTGGCCGCGACTCGGGACGAGAGTCGTCTCGCCGTCCTCCTCTCCACCCCGACCGGCATCGTGGTGGACCTGCCGGGGGGCAGGGCGCGCACGCTGAAGGGCTTCCCACCCTGCAACGCGGACTGGCGCACCGCCGACTTCAGTCGCGACGGCAAGCTGCTCGCGGGCGCCACCTTCTGCGGCGACGTCGTCGTCTGGGACGCCCGCAGCGGCAGGCGCGTGGACGCGTTCAAGATCCACGGCCAGATCTCGGAGATAGCGTTCGGCCGCGGCCGGCTGCTGGCCGTCGGCTCCTGGGACAGCACGGTGACGCTCTGGGACGCCGGCGCGCGCCGGACAGTCCGGAAGCTGTCGGGTCACACAAGGGGGGTCAGCACGGTCGCGTTCAACCCCAGCGGAACCCTGCTGGCAACCGGTAGCGCCGACGGCACCGTTCGCATCTGGGATCCCGACAGCGGCCGAACCCTTCGAATCCTCCAGCAGCCGGCCTACGTCTACAGCGTGCACTTCAGCGACGACGGCCGCCTCTACGCCCTGGACAACAAGGGCAGGGTGTCGATCTGGGACCCGTGTCCGGGATGCCGCGACGGCGATGCGCTCCTGGCCGCCTCCAAGGGCCGCGTGACGCGGCACCTCACCAAGCTGGAGCGGGAGACCTTCCTCGGCGGGTTCTGAGGCTCTCGGCGACGGTGGTCATCGCGCGATTCCGAACGCGGCGTCGAGCCGCTGACGCTCGTCGGGGTCGAGCTGATCGACGTAGGCGCGGAGGCCCTCGCGGTGCGCGTCGTCCAGCGTGGCGACGAGCTCCTTCCCCTTGTCGCTGAGCGAGTAGCGCCGTCCTTCCTCGGCCAGGTAGCCCCGACGCCGGAGACCGTGGACGGCGGGGTAGGCGACCTCGAGAGGGAAGCCGGCGAGCTCGGCGAGGTCGCTCACCACGACCGGGCCCTCGTCCACCGTGACCGCGGACGCGAGCAGCAGGCGCAGATCCTCGAACGACAGTCCGGACTCCTCCGCCCACGCCGCGACCCGCTGCCAGCCGATCAGCTCCAGCACACGTAGCCGGGTGACGAGCACTTCCACAAGCGGATCGGTCGGAGTCGTGGGGGAACCTCAGCCGCTCAGGTCGGCTGAGCGTCGTCCACGGCCAGCACGTCGCTCGGCAGGGCACGGTCCTCTGCCGCGGCCCGCTTCCGCGCGTCCTTCCTGGCCTTCTTCTCGATCCGTCGCTCGAGGAGCCTGCGCTCTCGGTTCAGCTTCGCCATCGTCGTCTTTCTCTTACCTGTGGAAGCGATGCGGAGCCTCCCTAGAGGACCTGGACGTTCGCGGCCGCGGGGCCCTTGGTGCCCTGCTCGGCGTCGAAGCTCACCTTCGCGCCCTCGGCGAGCGACTTGAACCCGCTGCCCTGGATCGCGTTGTGGTGTACGAACAGGTCCTTGCCCGGGTCATCCGGTGTGATGAACCCGTAACCCTTGTCGTCGTTGAACCACTTCACGGTTCCTGTCGCCATCTTGTCCCCCTCCGGGGTAT
>JBEVKE010000163.1:0-8867 GCA_040509835.1 Thermoleophilaceae bacterium | reverse complement strand
CGTCAGGGCAACATCCTCGCGGTCGCCTTTCACCCCGAGCTGAGCGGGGATGTCTCGTTGCACGAATGGCTTGTGGATAGGGTCCACGCCGCATGAGGGACAATCGCGTCGACGCGCTCGCCCAGATCCTCGTCCGCTACTCGACGAAGGTGAAGAAGGGCGACGTGTGCTCGATCGCGGCGTCCACCGCGGCTGAGCCGCTCGTGCAGGCGGTCTACGAGGAGATCCTCCGCGCCGGCGGCCTGCCGGTCATGCAGCTCCAGCCGAGCGGCGCCCAGGCGGCCTTCTTCGAGCTGGCGAGCGACGACCAGCTCGACTGGGTGGCGCCCACGACGGAGTGGGCGGTCCAGAACGCCGACGTGCACATCTCGGTGATGGCGTCGCTCAACACGCGCGAGCTGTCGCAGATCGACCCGAAGAAGCAGTCGCGCGCCCAGAAGGCGCGCAAGACGATCATGGAGACGTCCATGCGGCGGGCGGCTGAGGACAGCTACCGCTGGTCCCTCACTCTGTTTCCCACGCACGCGTACGCGAGCGAGGCCGGGATGTCGCTGCCCGCCTATGAGGACTTCTACTACGCGGCGTGCCTGGCGAGCGACGGCGACCCGGTGAACGCCTGGGAGCGGCAGTCCGAGCAGACGCGCCGGCTCACGGAGTGGGTGCAGGGCCGCGAGGAGGTGCGCATCCAGGCGGAGGGCACCGACATCACCCTCGGGGTAGCGGGCCGCAGCTGGGTCCCGTGCGTCGGCGAGCACAACATGCCGGACGGCGAGTTCTTCACCGGTCCCGTCGAGGACTCCGTGAACGGAAAGATCCGCTTCTCGTTCCCCGCCAGCTACGGCGGCCGCACCGTGTCCGGGGTGTGCCTGCGCTTCGAGGACGGCAAGGTCGTGGAGGCCACCGCCGAGCAGGGTGAGGACTTCCTCCACGAGATGCTCGACGCGGACGACGGCGCACGCCGCCTCGGTGAGCTCGGCATCGGCACGAACTTCGGGATCGCCACCGGCACGAAGGAGATCCTGCTCGACGAGAAGATCGGCGGGACCGTGCACATGGCGGTGGGGATGAGCTACCCCGAGACCGGCGGCCAGAACAGCTCGGCGGTCCACTGGGACATGGTCTGCGACCTCCGCCGCGGCGGCTCGATCACCGTGGACGGCGAAGAGCTGCAGCGCGACGGCCGCTTCCTGGTCTAGCGGCCTAGGCCCGACGGTGGAGCCGGATGTCACGGCCGGGGCCGCCGACGAGGCGGGCCGGGATCCGGCCGATCACGGTGAGGCGGTCGTTGCCGGCGCCGCCGTAGAGGGCGATTCGCTTCACGCGGCGGGCGAGGCAGCTCACCGCACGCGAGCTGAGCTGCGTGCAGCCGCGGCCCGCTCGTAGGCGGGCGAGCCGGTCGCGGACGATCCAGTTGCGGCCGCGCCTGCGGGCGACAAGGTCGTTGCGCACGCCCGGTGCGCCCCGGGCGCTCAGAGTTCCGCGGCGGATCCGCACGGTGCCGGCCGAGCGACGCGGGGAGGGCAGCGGGTTGTCGCCGAGCACTCCGCCACCGGGGCCCGTGCCGCTCAGCGGCGGCTCGGCGGACGGGCCCATGGGCGGGGCGGGCAGCGGATCGTCGGCGAGGTCGTGGGCGAGGGTGAAGTGGTTCTGGATCTCGCTCCCGCTCAGGGCGCGGGTGTAGAGCGCCACCTCGTCGGCCCCGCCTTCGGAGAACACCGTGTTGGTGCCGTTCCGCATCACATGCCACGGCCCGATGGCGGCCTGCGAGCCCGCGCCGGTCGGCGACGAGTGCACGAGCTGGCCGTCCACGTAGAGGGCGCCCGCCGCCCCGTTCTTCGTCGCCGCGACGTGATGCCACTGGCCGTCGCGCACGGTGCCGATCGGGAGGCCGGTGTTGAAGCCCTGGCCGCCGAGGCGGTAGGCGAGATTGCCGTTGGTTGCGAAGGCGGGCATCCAGCCCGTGCCCCCTGTCGAGGTGCTGTCGCGCAACACGGTGGTTCCGGCGCGCCAGCGGAACCAGCCCTCCATGGTCGCGTTCGCCCCGAGCGAGCTGCCGGCGATCGAGAGCTCACCGCTCGCGCCGTCGAAACTCGTGGACGTGTTCCGCAGCTGCCCAAGCACGCCCGGCTGGCCCAGCACATAGCGGCCCTGGAAGGTCCCGGTCGTGGAGGATGTCTCGTCGCTCGACGCGCTGCCCGCCAACTCGCCCAGCCGCCAGTAGCTCGCCAGCCCACCCGTGCCTAGGATCGCGTCGCGGTACGGGTCGGAGCCGGGCGTGCTTCCCGCCACCATCACGCGGTCGTCGCCCGACGTGCTGCCGGACGCGTTGCTGGCCACGAGCCGGTAGTGGTAGAGCCGGCCCGCCTCGAGTCCCGGGAGCCCGATGCTCACCTGGTGCAGGTCCGAGTCGGCGCTCAGGGACGGCGATGAGGTGACCGCGCCGTATTCGCTGGTGGGTCCGTACTCGACGAACCAGTTGGTGCTCTGGTTCTCCGGAACGATGGCGCCATGGGCCGTGGTGCCACTGGCGCCGCCGGAGTGGACGGTTGGCGCGGACGGCAGATCAACGAGGACCTCCTCGACCAGTTTGGCCGATGCGCCGTCATCGTCGGTGACGGTCAGTGTCGGGAAGTACCGGCCGCCCGCGGTGTAGGTATGGGTGGCCTCGACGCCCGTGGCGCCCGCGGAGGCGCCGTCCCCGAAGTCCCACGAGTAGTCCGCGATCGAGCCATCCGGGTCGCGGGACGCGCCGGCGTCGAAGCGCACCTCGAGCGGCGCGCGGCCGGCGCGCACGGCCGGCTCGGCGTCGGCGACTGGAGCCACGTTGCCCGGGCTCGACATCAGCGCGTGGACCTGGGTCAGGTATCCCACCCAGCTCGGATAGCTCCCGTTCATCCAGATCACGCTCATGTCGCCGCCGGTGGCGCTCATGCCGCGTGGGGAGACCGGGCGCACGTTCTTACCGGCCGCGGTCGTGACCGCCGAGGTGGACCAGCTCGTGCCTCCGTTCGAGGTCGTCCACGTCTCCACCTGCCACGAGCCCCCGATCTGCCTCGACAGGTATACCCGCGACGGATCCTCGTGGTCGAGCGTCAGCCCGCCCGAGTAGTACGGCGAGCCGCCGTCCTCGCGGATCGACCCGCCCGCCGGCGTGATCTGGTGAATGTCCCAGGCCGAGCCGGTCCAACGGGCGTAGAAGTAACGGTGGTCCGCCGCCGTCGGGAAGGTGGCGAACAGGATCACCGGCCGTCCCGAAGAGTCGGCGGCCACGTCATGCACCCAGGTGGGCTCGGCCGGATCGTAGACGTGGTCGCCTTCACCCGGCGCGATCGGGTCGTCGAGCGACCCGATCTGCGTTCCGTCCACGCGTTCGATCTTCCCCGCGCGAATCCGCGCGTAGTAGATGTTCACGTCCTCGAACTCGTTCGGGTGGGCGTTCGTGTACGCCACGTGGATGGTGTCGCCGCCGCTCGAGTCGTACTTCACGTACGGCCGCTCGCCCGGCATGGTGATGAGGGTGCGAGCCGGCGACCAAGCGGTCGAGCCGTCCTGCTGGACCGAGAAGGTGGGGTTGTAGTTGCCGCCGCGCCAGAAGAGGTAGGTGGCGCCCTCGGCGGCGAGCCGGATCGGGTTGGGGTAGGTGTAGCCGCGGATGCCCGGCGTGTTGGTCGGCACGGTCTGAGGCGCCCCCCAGGATGCGATGTCCTCGGGGGTCGACGAGATCCGGTAGTGCATCGCAGGCCCGACGTGGCGCGAGTAGTAGACGACGAGCCGCCCGTCGGGCCGGACCTGAATCGACGGGTTCGCGTGATCGTCCCGGTTGAGCCGCGCTTGGAGCGTCGCGGTCACGCGGTCGCCCGTCGTGTGGTCGTACGAGCTGACCTTGATGTCGCCCTCGAGGTCGACCCAGCCGACGTAGGTACGCGTGTGAGCGCCGGTGTACGTCACGGCCCGCGGGTCGCCGAACCAGGACCAGCCGCCGTCGCCGATGGGGTGGATGGCGGCCTGGGCGCCTTGCGCGGCGCAAAGCGCGCAAACGACGGCAATGAAGGTGCACAAGCGCCTCACTGAGCTCGAGCGTAGCCCGCAAGTCGGGCGCCGCCGGGGGGCTTGCCGCCTTAGCCGCGTAATACACGGCTAATCCGTCAAGGTCCCCACCCTCAATGCCCGTCGTTCGTTGGCGTCGCCGGAACCGCTGGCGCTACGCGACGCCGCGCACAGACAAAATCGGCTGGCGCGACTTGCCGTCGCGCTTCTGCGCCAGCAGGCGGGCGTCCGCGTGTGCCACGAGCTCCTCCGGCGTCAGCGCGTCGTCCGGCACCATGCCGAGGTCGCGGAGGAGGCGCAGCACGCCCGAGGCTCCCGCGCCCGGCGCGAGCAGGGCGAACTCGTCGCCGCCGATGCGGGCCAGGCAGTCGCCCTTCCGGGCAACTCCGGCCGCGGCGGCCGCCACCTCGCGCAGCACGTTGTCCCCGGCGGGGTGCCCCAGCTCGTCGTTGATCCGCTTGAAGTCGTCGAGGTCGATCAGGATCAGCGCGTAGGGATCGCGCGTGCGGGCGGCGCGCTCGAGCGCGGCGTCGAACGCGCGCCGGTTGCTCACACCGGTGAGCGAGTCGCGCTCGGCCATCGTGCGCTGGTAGATCTCGGCGCGCACCAGGCGGCCCTTCAGGTAGTGGATCGCGATCGTCGCGCCCGCCACGGCGAGCGCGAACATCACGAGCCGCGCCGGATAGCCCACCTCTAGGATCCGGTCGTCGTAGAACAGCGGGGTGGCAAAGGCCAGCACGAAGAGGCAGTTCAGCGGCCAGGCCAGGCGCGGCGGGAAGAAGTACGAGATGAACAGCGCCGTGAAGATCATCACCGGCTGGATGAAGCTCGTGGCGCCGCCGGTGGCCCACAGGGACAGGGCCACGATTGGCATCGTCATCGCGGTCACGAGCGCGCGAAAGCCCACGGTCATGCCGCGCCCGCGCGATGCCATACACAGGGAGAAGAGTCCCCAGCCGACTGCGAAAGCGGCCATCACGATCGCGATCGCGATGTGCTCCTGGTTGGATTCGGGGAGGAGCGCCGCAAGGCCGAGGAGGCCCGTGGACGTCCACATGACCCCCGAGGTGAGGTCGGGCAGCGGCCCGTCGTCCCACGGGTTCCCGTCAGCGTGCAGCTCGCGGCTCAAGCTGTCCCTCAGGGCACGCATCCCTGCCGGGTGCATCGGCATTTGGGAAATAGACTTGACCGACATGGCCGGTCACTCCAAATGGGCATCGATCAAGCACCGGAAGAAGGCCGTCGACGCGAAGCGCGGCGCCCTCTTCACCAAGCTCACGCGCGCGATCACCGTCGCGGCGCGTGAGGGCGGGGGAGACCCGGAGGGGAACCCGTCGCTGGCGCTCGCCATCCAGAAGGCGAGGGACGCCTCGATGCCGAAGGACAACATCGAGCGGGCGATCGCCAAGGGCACCGGAGCGGACTCGGACGCCGACGCGTTCGAGGCGGTCCTCTACGAGGGCTACGGGCCGGGCGGCGTGGCCGTGCTCGTGGAGGCGCTCACGGACAACCGCAACCGGACGAGCTCGGAGGTCCGGCACATCTTCACCAAGAACGGCGGCAACCTGGGCGAGCCGGGCTCGGTGGCGTGGACGTTCGAGAAGAAGGGCGAGATCGTGGTGGACGGGTCGCGCTACTCGGAGGACGACCTGCTCCCGGCGATCGACGCCGGCGCCGAGGACGTTGCGCTGGACGGTGACGTGTGGGAGGTGGTCACCGGCCCGTCCGAGCTGACCGCGGTCCGGAAGGCGCTCGAGGACGCCGGCGTCGGGATCGACTCGGCCGAGCTGGTGCAGCGCCCCACCACGCGCACTCCGGTCGAGGAGGACCGAGTCGGTCAGCTGATGCGCCTGATCGACGCGCTCGAGGAGAACGACGACGTACAGGGCGTGCACGCGAACTTCGACGTTGACGCCGAGGTGTTGGAACGGGTGGCCGCCGCCTGATGGCAGCCCGGTTGGGCGCGGCGGCCTTCTGGCTGGTCGCCGGCACGATGCATTTCCTGATCCCGCGGCAGTACGAGGCGATCGTGCCTCCGTCGCTCGACCGCTGGAAGAAGGAGGTGGTGGTGGCGAGCGGCATCGCCGAGATCGCCGGCGGGCTCGCGATCCTGCCGGACGCCACCCGCCGCGGCGCCCGCTGGTGGCTCCTGGTGACGCTCGCCGCGGTCTACCCGGCGAACATCCACATGGCGCTCCATGCGGAGCGGTTCCCGAAGATCCCGGCAGCCGCGCTGTGGGCGCGACTGCCGTTGCAAGGGATCTTCGGGCTGCTGACCTGGCGCGGTACGCGCTAGCCCGTTTGTCGATCACGGCGCCTTCGAGGTTCACGGCCGCGGCAGTTGGTCAGGTCGCCGCTGGACGAGTCATTGAACGGAAGCGAGAAGCGCCAATGTCCTGCGACTTCTCAGTAGCCCACGGAAACCCGGCTTGTGCAAAACGAAACGAGGCAAGGGAGGCGTCCGCCCCTCGCCGCAGAATCCTCCCTATCAGTGATCGTCCTCGGCATAGACCCGGGCACGGCCAATACCGGGTACGGGGTCGTGCTCACGCACAACGGGCGCATGGCCGCGCTCGACGGTGGCGTGATCGACACGCGGCCCGGGGTTCCGCTGGAGCGCCGGCTCGCCCATATCCACGCGCGCGTGTGCGACCTGATCCGGGAGCACTCCCCGGCGGCGCTGGCGGTCGAGGACCTGTACTTCGGGCGGAACGCCCACAGCGCCTTCGCGGTCGGCCAGGCGCGCGGGGTCGTGCTTCTTTCTGCCGGCATGGCCGGCATTCCGTGCTTCTCGTACACGCCGCAGGCCGTGAAGCAGGCGGTGTGTGGGAGCGGCTCGGCCGCCAAGGACCAGGTGCAGCGGATGGTGGGCGCACTGCTGTCGCTGCCCGAGCCGCCCTCACCCGACCATGCGGCGGACGCCCTGGCGGTGGCCATCTGCCACGCGAACGGCGCGCGGCTGAAGGCGGCGCTGGCATGAGGTGGCGCCGCCGCCGCCATCGCAGAAGGCTCCCGCTACATCTGCGGCGACGGGTCTTCGCATGATCGCCTCGATACGGGGTCCGGTCGTCACGCGCCTGCCCGGTGACGTGGTCATCGAGGCGGCGGGGGTGGGCTACCGGCTGAACGTCTCCACGGAGACGCTCGCCTCCCTTCCGCGCGCGGGTGAAGAGGCCACGCTGCTCACCCATCTGATCCTGCGCGACGACGGCATGCACCTCTACGGCTTCGCAAGCCAGGGCGAGCGGGAGCTGTTCCTCATGCTGATTGGCGTGCAGGGCGTGGGGCCGAAGGTCGCGCTGGCCGTGCTGTCGGGCGGCCAGCCGCGCGAGCTCCTGAACGCGATCGCCACCGGCGACATCGCTCGCTTCCAGGCCGTGCCCGGCATCGGCAAGCGGACCGCCGAGCGGATCATCGTCGAGCTCCGCGAGAAGGTGGCCGGGAAGGCCACGGACGACATCGTCGTCCGCCGCACCGCGTCCGACGACCCGCGCACGCTCGCCCGCGAGGGCCTTCTCGGCCTCGGCTTCACGCCGCAGGAGGCCGACGGCCTGCTCGCCGAGGCCGGCGGCGACTCGCCGGAGGAGCTGATCGCCGGCGCGCTCAGGGCGGCGCGATGAGCGGGATCAGGACCCCGGGCGTCGAGCGGATCCAGGACCCGTCCCCACTCACCCCCGACGAGGAGCTCGATCGCTCGCTCCGCCCCAAGCGGCTCGCGGACTTCGTGGGCCAGGAGCGCGTCAAGGAGCAGCTCGCGATCTTCATCGAGGCCGCCAGAGCACGCGACGAGGCGCTCGACCACGTGCTGCTCGCCGGCCCGCCCGGGCTCGGCAAGACCTCGCTCGCGCAGATCGTGGCCAACGAGCTGGGGGCGCGGTTCGTGGCCACCGCCGGCCCGGCGCTCGAGCGCAAGGGGGACGTGGCGAGCTACCTCACCGCCCTCGAGCCGCGCAGCGTGTTCTTCGTAGACGAGATCCACCGGCTGCCGCGCGCCCTCGAGGAGACCTTCTATCCCGCCATGGAGGACCGCACGCTGCCGATCACGGTGGGACAGGGACCCGGTGCGGCCGTGGTGTCGCTCGACCTGCCCGCCTTCACGCTGATCGGCGCCACCACGCGCACCGGCTTGCTCACGACGCCGCTGCGCGACCGCTTCGGCGTCACACATCGCCTGGGGCTGTACGAGCCGGCCGACCTCGCCCGCATCGTGCTCCGCTCGGCGGGCATCCTCGAGGTGGAGATCGACGACGCCGGCGCCGAGGCCATCGCGCGCCGCGCGCGCGGCACCCCCCGCGTGGCCAACCGCCTCCTCAAGCGCGTGCGCGACTTCGCCGAGGTCAGGGGCTCCGGCCACATCGATGGCCGCGTGGCGGCCGAGGCACTCGACATGCTCGAGGTCGACGCCGCCGGCCTCGACCGGCTGGACCGCGAGATCCTGCGCGCCATCTGTGTGAAGTTCGGCGGCGGCCCGGTGGGGCTCAGCACGCTCGCGGTGGCGGTGGGCGAGGAGGCCGACACGATCGAGGACGTGTACGAGCCCTATCTGCTCCAGCAGGGCTTCCTGATGCGCACCCCGCGAGGCCGGACGGCGACCGATCTGGCGTTCGCACATCTCGGCCTGGAACCGCCTCGTGGCGGCGGCCAGCGCCTCTTCTAACCTCAGCTTTAGGCGACTGCCTACCCTTGAACTTCCCATGCCGATCTTCATCTGCCCGAACTGTGGGAACCGCAGTGAATCCTCAGAGCGCACCGCCGGCTTTCAGAGCCGCGCCAAGGGCTGCAAGCGCTGCGGGTTCGGCTTCCTGTTCGAGCTGCTCGAC
>JBEVKE010000162.1:0-13929 GCA_040509835.1 Thermoleophilaceae bacterium | reverse complement strand
CGAGCGACGCGGGCGCGAGCAGCTTGCCGTCCGGCACGTGCTCGTAGGGCCTGCCGTTCCACTCGACCGTCGGCATCACCGGCATGACGCGGTCGCGCGCGACCGTGGCCGTACCCACCGCGTCGGCCACGCTCGTGACGATCTTGAAGCCGGCCCACAGCCCCGACGCGCGCGAGCACGCGAGCGCGTGCAGGCCGAGGTCGAGCACCTCCTGCACGTTGCCGGGATAGAAGACCGGCATGTGGAGGCTCTGGAGCAGCGCCTCCGAGGCGCTCGGGATCGTCGAGGACTTGCAGCCCGGGTCGTCGCCCGCGACGGCGAGCGCGCCGCCGGTGCGCGGCACGCCGACGAAGTTTCCGTGACGGAGCGAGTCGGCCGCCCGGTCGAGGCCGGGCGCCGTGCCGTACCACATGGCCAGCACGCCGTCGTACTTCGAGCCGGGGAGCTGGCCGGCCAGCTGGCTGCCCCACGCCGACGTCGCGCCGAGCTCCTCGTTGAGGCCGGGCACATGCCGGACGTGGTGGCCCTCGACCAGCTCGCGGTTGCGGGCGAGCTCCTGGTCGAGCCCGCCGAGCGGCGAGCCCTGATAACCCGAGATCATGGTCCCGGTGAGGAGGCCGCGGCGAAGATCGGCGCGGTGCTGGTCGAGCGGGAGGCGGACCAGGCCCTGGAGGCCGGTCAGGAAGATGCGGCCCTCCTCGAGGACGTACTTGTCCTCCAGCGACACCTCCCGCAGCGAGCCGCGGCGGCTGCCGCCGTCGTCGGCGAGGCGGCGGAAGCGCGCGCTATCTGCGTCCCCGCCGGATCCGGCTCGCTTGCGAACGGCTATGGACATCCAGACTGATCCTTCCCTCGTCCCGCAATTGGGAAACACAACTTACCATTGGTGGCAGACGGAATCCAGTCGCGAAAGTGCGCGTATAGCCGATATATCGGGTATAAGGTAAAGAAGCATGACCATTGCCACTCGTCACGTACCGCGCGCTGGCCTTCCCATGGCCGACGACGACCACGAGCAGATCGTCGTCCGCCAGGACAGGGAGACGGGGCTTCGCTTCATCGTCGCGGTGCACTCCACGGTGCTGGGGCCGGCCCTGGGCGGAATGCGCCTGAAGCGCTACCCGGGCGGCCTGCGCGAGGCGCTCGAGGACGTCATGGGACTCGCCCGCACGATGACGCTGAAGGCCTCGGCGGCCGGTCTCGACCTGGGCGGCGGGAAGTCGGTGATGATCGACGACGGCAGGCCGGAGCTGCGCCAGGCGCGGCTCGAAGCCGCGGCGCGCGTCATCGATGGCCTCGACGGCGCCTACATCACGGCCGAGGACATCGGCACCACCACCGCAGACATGGACCACATGGCCGGCTTCACGCGCTATGCCGTCGGCCGCTCGGAGTCGAACGGCGGCGGCGGCGATCCCTCGCCGGTCACGGCCGAGACGGTCTTCCAGGGCATGCGCCGAGGCCTGGCTGCCGCCACGGGATCGGGCGACTTCGACGGGCGCCGCGTAGGCGTGGTCGGGCTGGGCAAGGTCGGCTCGGCCCTGGCCGCGAAGCTGGCACGGGCGGGGGCGCACGTGATCGGCTGCGACCTGGACGCCGAGCGCGCCCAGAGGCTGGCCGACGAGCATGGGCTCGCCGTCGCGCCGTCGGCGGAGGCGATCCTCGCGAGCGAGTTGGACGTGCTGGCGCCGTGTGCCGCGGGCGGGCTGATCGACGAAGCGCTGGCGCGCTCGATCGACTGCCGCGTGGTCGCGGGCGCTGCGAACAATCCGCTCACGGACCGGGCGGTGGCGCGCACGCTGATGCAGCGCGACATCGTGTACGTGCCGGACTTCCTCGCCAACTGCGGGGGCCTGATCCACGTGTCGCTCGAGTGGTACGGACGCGAGGGCCGCAGCGAGGAGAACCTGATCGCGGGCGCGATGGAGCGGCTCGACTGCGCGCTCGAGACCGCCGCGGCCGACGGCATCACCCCCATCGAAGTGGCCGAGCGGCAGGCACTGGAGCGCGTGGAGGCTGCGCGCGGAAAGTAGCGGCGTGACCACTGGCGCCGGATATCCTCAGGCTGGTTTGGAGAGCTCGTTCGAGCCCGTTTCGTCGCGCCGTACCTTCGAGGAGGCCGTCGAGCAGATCGCGGAGCGGATCAAGTCGGGTGACCTGCACGTGGGCGACCGCCTGCCCTCCGAGCGCGAGCTCGCCGCGATCATGCGGATCAGCCGCCCGACGCTGCGAGAGGCCGTCAGGACGCTCGTCGAGGCGGGTGTGCTCGAGGTCCGCCGCGGGCAGTCCGGCGGCATCTTCGTCGCCTCAGAGCTGATCCCCCGCGACCTCGTGCGGAGCCGCCAGGCCATCCGCGTGAGCGAGGTGGCCGGCGTGCTCGAGGCGCGCCGCCTGCTGGAGCCGCGGGTGGCACAGCTGGCGGCCGTGCACGCGAGCGAGGACGACTTCGCGGCGATGGCGGCGCTGATCGAGCGCAAGCGAACGCTCGCGGCGGCCGACGACTTCCTCGAGAACGAGGACCTGTTCCTCCAGCTCGACCTGAAGTTCCACCTGGCGATGGCGCGCGCGACGCGCAACTCGACCGTCGTCCAGCTGATGCGGAGTCTGTTCCGCCGGCTCGAGATCGCCCGCGACATGGCCGTGCACGCGCCGCTCGTGCCGGACTGGGTGATCTCGATCCACGAGCGCACCCTCACGGCGATCCGCGCCGCCGACTTCCCGCTGATCGACGAGGTGATGGACGAGCACCTCGCCCAGCTCGAGCAGATCTGGGAGCGGGAGACCGGCCGCGGCCTGGTCCGCCCGCTCCCCGACTTCCTCCAGCCGGTCGCCGACCGCTCCCGCGCGCTGCGCGCCGGCTAGGCCGCGGGCTCCAGCTCCGAGAGTCGCTTCAGGTTGCGACCGGCGCGTCCGATCAGCGTGGCGATCATCGCGGCGGCCAGGCCGATGCCCAGCACGTCGAGCAGGCCGTCGCCGACGAGGCCGATCGCCAGCGCCGTGTTCACCGCGATCAGCATCAGGCGCGCCTCCGTCGGTCCGAAGCGGCCGTAGCCCAGCGTGAAGACGCCGAAGGCGTGGGTCTCGAGGTAGGTGTTGATCGAGAGGATCAGGTAGGTCACCACGATCGCCAGGCCCACCGCCAGCAGCATGTACGGCGAGAGCCCGAGGCCGATGCCGATCGCCGCGGTGGCGAAGGCGTCCACGAGGTGGTCCAGGTAGTAGCCATAGCGCGGGCGCTCGGAGCGCCGGACCCTGGCGAGCGTGCCGTCGAGCGAGTCGCCCAGCCAGTGGACCACGAGCAGCGCCGACGCGGCCCACAGCCACATCCGGTCGCCGTTCGAGAGCACGTAGGCCGCCGCGATGCCGATCGAGGCGAACACCCCGAGGGCCGTGAGGTGATCCGGCTTGATCCTGCCCGGAATGCGCTTCGCGATCCATTCGAGGACCCGACCTTCCGGCCCCGCCAGCAAGAACGTCTTCTCCCGCGTCTCCATCGTCTTCCTCCTTGTTGACCGACGGTTGATAACCCGTCGGCCCGAACCGGTTACGGCTCGCGCAGTGTCTTGGCGACCACGCGCAGGTCGTCGGCGAAGGCCTCCCGCTCCGCCACCCGCCTGGCCTCGTCGGGCTGGCGCAGGATCGACGAGGGGTGGACGGTCACCATGACCACGGGAGCGAGATCCGAGTCGAGCAGCTCGCCCCGGCGCTCGGTGACCTTGAACGAGCTGCCGAGCAGCGCCTTCGCGGCGATCGCTCCCAGGAGGACGAGCACGTCGGGCTTCACGACGGTCAGCTCAGCATCCAGCCACGGCTTGCAGGCCTCGATCTCGAACCGCTTGGGCGTCTGGTGGATCCGGCGCCGCCCGCGTTCCTCGAACTTGAAGTGCTTGACCACGTTCGTGAGGTAGGCGTCAGCGCGCTCGATGCCGGCGGCCTCGAGACCGCGGTCGAGCTCGCGGCTGGCGGGCCCGACGAACGGCCTGCCCCGCTGGTCCTCCTTGTCGCCGGGCTGCTCGCCGACCAGCATCAGCCGCGACGACTTCCTCCCCTCGCCGAACACCGTCTGGGTCGCGGGCCGCCACAGGTGGCACCCGCGACATTCGGCGGCCGCCTCCGTGAGGGCCTTCAGCGACAGCCGCTCCGGCAGGTAGGGAGTGGCGTCGCCCTTGTCCTCGTCCGCCACAGGCTAGGTTTGCCCGCGTGCCAGGTCCCCTACTCGTCGTCGATGCCCCCTCGATGCTGTTCCGCGCCTTCTACGCGCTGCCGGACACGATCAAGGGCGCGGACGGGCAGCCCGTGAACGCGCTGCTCGGCACGGCGAACCTGATCCTGCGCGAGGTCGAGGAGCACGAGCCGCGGGCGGTGGTGCTCTGCTTCGGCCCAGACGCGGCGGACTACCGGGTGGAGCTGTTCGACGGCTACCACGCCCAGCGCCCCGAGGTGCCCGACACGCTCGCGCCGCAGTTCGCGGCATCGAAGGACTTCTTCGAGTCGTTCGGGTGGACGGTGGCGGTGAGCGACAACCTCGAGGCCGACGACCTCCTGGGCTCGTACGCCACGCGCGAGACGGAGGCGGGCGGCCGCACACTCGTCATGACGGGCGACCGGGACATGTTCCAGACGGCCAACGACAGCGTCCAGGTCCTCTACGTCCGCACCGGCGGCAAGCAGGGCGGCGAGCTCGTGGACGCCGCCGAGGTGAAGCGCCGCTACGGCGTTCCGCCCGAGCTCGTGCCGGACTTCATCGCCCTGCGCGGCGACCCCTCGGACGGCATCCCGGGCGCCAAGGGCATCGGCGAGAAGGGGGCGGCCGAGCTCCTCCAGCGCCACGGGTCGCTCGAGACCGCGATCGACAACGGCGTGCGCGAGACCAAGAAGACCGTGCGCGCCGCGCTCTGCACGCAGGCGGACGAGCTGCGCGCCTTCAAGGAGATCGCGACGCTCCAGGACGTGGACGTGGAGCTGCCGCCGGACACCCCGACGGACTACGCCGGCGCGGCCGCCGCGGCGCACGAGCGGGGCATGGAGCGGCTCGCGAAGCGACTTAGCGGGATGGCAACGTGAGCGATGAGTTTGCGTGAGTAACGTGGTCTCAATCCATATGAGCACTGAGACCACCGACACAAACCGCTGGATTGCCCTCTACGTCCTCTGCGCGGGCGTCCTGATGATCGTGCTGGACGCGACCGTCGTGAACGTCGCGCTGCCGTCCATCAAGGACGACCTGAACTTCACCCAGAACAACCTCGCCTGGGTGGTGAACGCCTACCTGATCGCATTCGGGGGCCTGCTGCTTCTCTCCGGGCGCATCGGCGACCTGGTCGGGCACCGGCGCGTGTTCCTGTGCGGTCTCGGCGTATTCACGGCCGCCTCGCTCGTGTGCGGCCTGGCGCAGAGCCAGGAGATGCTCATCGGCGCCCGGTTCGTGCAGGGTGCGGGCGGGGCGATGGCCTCCGCGGTCACGCTCGGGATGATCGTGACGATGTTCCCGGAGCCGCGCGAGCAGGCGAAGGCGATCGGCGTATACGGGTTCGTGGCGTCGGCCGGTGGCTCGATCGGCCTGCTCGCGGGCGGTCTCCTCACCGACCTCATCAACTGGCACTGGATCTTCTTCGTGAACGTGCCGATCGGCATCGGCACAGCGGTGCTCGCGACGCGACTCGTCGCGGACCGGCCGGGAATCGGCATCCACGAGGGCGCGGACGTGCCCGGCGCCGTGCTCGTGACCGCCGGACTGATGCTGGCCGTGTACACCATCCTCGGCGTCGAGGAGCACGGCTGGACCTCTGCGCAGACGCTCATCCTCGCGGCGGTCTCGATCGGCCTCGTCGCTGCGTTCGTGTTCCGGCAGGCGCGCATCGAGAAGCCGCTGATGCCGCTGCGGCTGTTCAAGTCGCGCAACGTCTCGGGCGCGAACATCGTGATGGTCCTTCTCGTCGTCGGCATGTTCGGGCTGTTCTTCCTCGGCGCGCTCTACCTGCAGCTCGTGCTCGGCTATTCCCCGCTCGAGGTCGGGCTCGCCTTCCTGCCGGGGTCACTGCTGATGGGTCTGCTGTCGCTGGGCTTCACCGACAAGCTGAACATGCGCTTCGGCGCGCGGCGAGTGCTGATCACCGGCCTCAGCCTCCTCCTGGTCGCGATGCTGTTGTTCGCCCGCGTGCCGGTGGACGGCAACTACCTGGTCGACGTCCTCCCGACGATGCTCATCTTCGGCGCGGGCGCAGGTGTCGCGTTCCCGGCTCTGATGATGCTCGCGATGTCGGGCGCGACGCCGAGCGACGCCGGACTGGCCTCCGGTCTCGTGAACACGACCGGTCAGGTCGGCGGCGCGATCGGGCTCGCTCTGCTCGCGACGATCTCGACGGAGCGCACCAAGTCGTTGCTCGACGATGGCGACTCCACCGCGGCGGCCCTGACGGGCGGCTTCCACGTCGCGTTCTTGATCGGCGCGCTGTGTGCCGTGGTGGCGATCGTCGCGGCGGTGACCGTCCTGCGCGAGCAGCCGATGCCGGGCATGGCGGAGGCCGCGCCGCACGACGCCGGCCACGGCGAGGCCGGCGCGCCCCGGCAGGAGCCGGTCTACCTCGACGCCTGAGCGGCGGGGCGGGCAGCCCGGCTCCTTGTCGCAGAGGTAGGGCTCGTCGTCCAGCCAGTGGGCGTCGACATGCTCGAGCACTCGCCCAGCTCCGTCGTGGGCGTCCATACGTGCCGCGGATCTCGTCCTTGTCACGGACGGGTCAGACCACACAACACTGTCAAGGGTCTGACCCTCAACGCAAGACGCCCCGCGGCCTGCGGGGCGTCTTGTCGCAAGGTGGAGGCGGCCGGCACTGCCCCGGCGTCCGCGGAACACCATTCCGATGCTTGCTACGAGCGTTCCCGGCGGAGTCTGATCTCGGCGTCCGGTTCGGTCGGTCCGCGGGGTACGTCCCCGGCGCCATACCCTCGAAGCTGTCCCGTGGCGGCCGAGGGTCGGACCGTCACGGTGAGCCCGCTGCTTGAAGCCGCTTGCCGGGTCGCGGGCATACCCGGGGCGACTCCCTCACGGCCTAAGCGGCGAGGGGCTGAACTCGATGAGAGTCCGCACTTATGGTTTTCCGGAATTTTTTAACGAGGCCAATCCGGAGTCCTCGTCTCGCTACACCGGAACGAGCAGCTCCACGTCGAAGCTGGTTCGCCCCCTTGCACCTGCCCTCCAAGGGTAGCGGCGAACGGGCTCGGTGACCTCCCCTAGGGGCCATTCCCAATGGGAAAAACCGCTCGACGAAGGCAATCTGACCGGCAGTGAACGAGACGACGACTCAAGAAAATCCGCCGCCCGAGCCGCGCCGCCTGGTCCGCGTTCGCGAGGGCCGGGTCCTCGGCGGTGTGTGCGCGGGCCTCGGCCGCTACTTCGCCCTCGATCCGCTCATCTTCAGGATCGGCGCGATCGTGCTCGTGCTGGTGGGCGGCGCGGGGCTCGTCGCGTACCTCGCGGCGTGGCTGCTGATCCCCGCGGAGGACTCGACGGGGGAGCCGGCGGAGGGACGCAACCGCTGGCTCGTGATCGCCGGCGTGGTCCTGCTCCTGTGCGTGAGCTGGCCCTTTCTGCTCGGCGGCGGCCTCGTCGTCGCGGGGCTCGTCGTACCCCTCGCCATTCTCGTCATGGCCGGTGTCCTGGTCTGGTGGTTCGTCTCAGGCGAAGGACCCGCCGGGGACGCCGGCGACGTGGCGAAGCGCGCGGCACTCGGCCTGCTCATCCTCTTCGTCTGTGGACTGATCGCGATCGGCGGTGCGTGGGCGGCCGCGGCCGGTGGCGAGACGGTCGTGGCGATCGTCGTGATCGCCGCGGGTGCCGCCATCGTCGTGGGCGCATTCGTCGCGCCGATGCGGTGGCTCATCCTCCCGGCGGTATCGCTGGCGCTCGCAGCGGGCATCGTGTCCGCCGCCGGGCTCGACCTCCATGGCGGAGTGGGCGACCGCGACTACCGGCCGGCCTCGGCAGCGGAGCTCCAGGACGAATTCCAGCTCGGGGTGGGCGAGCTGGTGGTCGACCTTCGCCAGACGGACCTGCCGCGCGGCGACGTGCCGCTCAAGGTCCGCCTCGGCATCGGCGAGACCCGCATCCTGGTGCCGAAGAACGTGTGTGTCGCAACAGACGCTCAGGTGGGCATCGGCGAGGTGCGCACGTTCGGCCGGCACAACGGGGGCATCGACGTCGACGTCGAGGACCGTCCCGACGCGCCGCCGGCGAGGACGCGGCTGCTCCTGAACGCCGATGTGGGCATCGGCGCTCTCCGGGTCGGCCACTCGAACGCCGACCTGGACTTCGCCGACGCGAACTTCGACTTCGGCCCGGTGCCCCAAGGCCTCGACCAGAACTCCGGCTGTGTCGCGTAAAGCCGATCTGACCTCGGTCGTCGCCGGCGCGGCCGTGGTCGCGCTTGGCGTGCTCCTGCTGCTCGACGCGGTCGGGACGCTCGACCTCCGGTTCGGGGTGTTCGGGCCGGCGGCATGCGCGGCGCTCGGCGCGATCCTGCTGGCGTCGGGCATGAGCCGCCCGCGATGATCTCCGTGTGACCATCTCGGACGCTTCCCCCGGCGTGCTCCGGCGCGACCGCGACGAGGGCTGGCTGGGAGGAGTGGCCGCCGGCATCGCCCGGCGCTTTGGGATCGACGTCTCGCTCGTCCGCCTTGCATTCGTGGTAGCGACCGCGGCCGGTGGCGTGGGCATCGCGGCCTACGCGCTCGGGTGGCTCCTGATCCCTCCGGGCGACTCCGGGCCGGCACGCGTGCGGATCCGCACCGGTCGTGCGGCCGTGGAGGTCGCGCTCGGCACGGGTCTGCTGCTCGTGGCGGTCCTGCTCGCCTTCCGCGAGCTCGGGCTGTGGTTCTCCGACGCGGTGGTGTGGCCGCTCGTGCTTATCGCCGCGGGCGGGGCGCTGATCTGGCGGCAGTCGATGGGCGCGCCGAGCGAGGCGCCCGAGCACGAGACCGTCGCGACGCCCGCTCCGCACGCACGGGCCGCCCGAGCCGGAACGGGTGTCCGCACGGCTGCCGACGAGAGCCGCCGCGCGGCGGCGGCGATGTCCAGGACCGGTGTCGGGATCGCGCTGGTGATCGCGGCGGGGTTCGTGTTCCTTCAGGCCACCGGCGCGCTCGGGGCCGCGCGCGACGTGCTGCTGGGTGTCGTGGCCGTGGTCGTGGTGCTCGGAGTGATCTTCGCGCCGTGGGTCGCGCGGCTCGTCCGGTCGCTCACCGAGGAGCGCACCGAGCGGATTCGCTCGCAGGAGCGGGCCGAGGTGGCGGCGCACCTTCACGACTCGGTGCTCCAGACGCTCGCCATGGTGCAGCGCCGCGCGGGCGACCCCGGCGAGGTGGCCGCACTCGCACGGCGCCAGGAGCGGGAGCTGCGCGCGTGGCTCGGCGGGCGGCCCGCACCCGGCCAGGGCGGCCGCTTGGCGAGCACGCTGGAGGCGGCCGCCGCCGAGGTGGAGGAGCAGCACGGCGTGCCGGTCGAGGTGGTTGTGGTGGGTGACCGGGATCTGGACCAGGCACACGACGCCGTGGTGGCTGCGGCCCGCGAGGCGATGACGAACGCGGCGAAGTTCGGCGGCGGGTCGCCGGTGGACGTGTACGCCGAGGCGGGCGGCTCGCGCACGCAGGTGTTCGTGCGCGACCGCGGCCCCGGCTTCGATCCGGACGCGGTGCCGGAGGACCGGCGCGGACTGCGGGAGTCGATCATGGGCCGGATGGAGCGCCACGGGGGCCGCGCCCGCGTGACGAGCTCGCCCGGGTCCGGCACGGAGGTCGAGATCGTGCTCGAGGAGCGCGGATGACGGAGCCGAGCGTCCTGATCGTCGACGATCACGAGCTCTTCCGCGCGGGCGTCCGCGCCGAGCTCGAGCCGCTGCTGGAGATCACCGGCGAGGCCGGCTCCGTGGACGAGGCGGTCGAGGCGATCGAGGCGCAGGCGCCGGATGTGGTCCTGCTCGACGTGCACATGCCGGACGGCGGCGGCGTCGAGGTGATCCGGCGGGCGGCCGCGCTTGACGCGAGCCCGCCCTGCTTCCTGGCGCTGTCGGTCTCCGACGCGGCGGAGGACGTGATCGCCGTAATCCGTGCCGGCGCCCGCGGCTACGTTACGAAGAACATCTCGGGCGAGGAGCTGGCCGACGCCGCGCGTCGGGTGCACGACGGCGACGCCGTCTTCTCCCCGCGGCTGGCGGGGTTCGTGCTCGACGCGTTCGCCGGCCCGGCGCCTCAGCCGGAGTCGGAGCTCGACGCGCTCACCGCTCGCGAGCGCGAGGTGCTCCAGCACCTCGCGCGCGGCTACATGTACAAGGAGATCGCGCTCCGCCTCGATATCTCGCCGAAGACGGTGGAGGCACACGTCTCATCCGTGCTCCGCAAGCTGCAGCTGTCGAGCCGCCACGAGCTGACCCGCTGGGCGGCCGAGCGCGGCCTGGACCTCTAGTAGCGCTCGGACATCGCGCGCTGGATCTCGCGCTTGGTGTCGCGGTCCTTGATCGAGCGGCGCTTGTCGTACAGGTCCTTGCCCTTCGCCACGGCCAGCTCGACCTTCGCGCGCGGCCCGTTCCAGTAGAGCCGGGTCGGCACGATCGTGAGCCCCTTCTCGGAGGTGGCGCCGATCAGGCGCGCGATCTCGCGCCGGTGGAGCAACAGCTTGCGCGGGCGCTCCGGATCGTGGTTCTCGCGTGCGGGCTTGTACGGGGCGATGTGCATGTTGCGCAGCCACACCTCGCCGTCCTTGACGTCGGCGTAGGCGTCCTTCAGCTGCACGCCACCGTCGCGGAGCGACTTCACCTCCGACCCCTGGAGCACGATCCCCGCCTCGAACGTCTCGAGCAGGTTGTACCTGAAGGCCGCCTGGCGGTTCGTCGCAATGTCGCCCGGCGCGGCCCTGCGCTTCTTCTTAGCCATCGCGCATTGAGTATGCACTGAGATCGACGCGGCCCCGTGGTGCGTCGACCCGGTCCACCTCGACCTCGATGCTGTCTCCGAGCCGCAGCCGGCGGCCCGACCCCTCGGCCTCGAGCGCCGTCCCCACCTCGTTCAGCGTCCACCACCCGCGCATCCGCCGGACAGGCAGGAAGCCCTCGAATCGCTCCTCGCCGAACTCCACGAACGCCCCCTTCTCGATCAGGCCGACCACCTCGCCCTCGAAGCTGGGCGGCTCGTCCTGGTTCGCCTCGGACAGCGCGCGCTCGAGCAGGAACGACAGGCACACATCGTCGGCGTCGCGCTCCACCTGCATCGCCTCCCGCTCGGTCGAGGAGCTCATCACGGCCGCCTCGTCCAGCTCGTGCGCGGGCGTCGCGGCCTCGTCGATCCCGAGGCCCTGGAGCAGCGCCCGGTGAGCCACGATGTCCGGGTAGCGCCTGATCGGCGACGTGAAGTGGAGGTAGCGCGGGCTCCCGAGCCCCGCGTGCCCGAGGTTGCGAGGCGAGTAGTAGGCCTGCTTCAGCGCGCGCAACACGAGCACGCCGTGGGCCCGCTTCCCCTTGGACTCGCGCGCGACGATGCGCGAGATCTCGGTCACCGCGTCGGCCGCCTGCTGGGGGGTCATCTGCTTCGGAAGCGGCGGGGTCGGGATGTCGAGGCTCGCCAGCTGCTCGACCAGGAAGACGACCGACTGCGGGTCGGGCCGCTCGTGCACGCGGTAGAGCGTGGGCAGCCGCTTGTCGGCCAGGTACCCGGCCACCTGCTCGTTCGCGAGAATCATCAGCATCTCGATCAGGCGGTGCGACTCCGTCTGCTGCTCGTAGCGCACGCCGGTCACGTGACCGTCCGAGTCGAACTCGAACGTGGGCTCGAACGAGCCGATCTCGAGCGAATCGCGCCGCTCGCGCAGCGCCTCCGCGATCTCCCGGGCGAGCGTCAGCGGCTCGCCCCAGGGCTCCTCCGCACGCGCCCGGCCGGCGAACAGCTCATCGACCTCGCCGTACGTGAGCCGCCTGTCGCTGCGCACGATCGACCGGTGGAACGCCACGCTCGCCACGTCCGCGCCGCTCATGACCATCTCGACCGTCACGGCGAACTTGTCCTCGCCCGGCCGCAGCGAGCACGCGCTGTTCGACAGCACCTCCGGCAGCATCGGCTCAACCGCGCCCGGCACATACACGCTCGTCCCGCGCCTGAAGGCCTCGCGCTCGAGCCGCCCGCCGGGCCGCACGTACGCCGTCACGTCGGCGATGTGCACCCACACGCGCACGCGATCGCCCTCGCGGCGCGCCGAGATGGCGTCGTCGAAGTCCCTCGCGTCGTCCGGGTCGATGGTGAACGTGGGCAGGTCGCGCAGGTCCAGGCGCGCCTCCGCAGCGTATGGCTCATGCAGCCGCGCCTCCGCCTCGGCGGTCGCGGCGCGCGAGTAGCTCCGGTGGAGGCCGCGGTCGAGCATCAGTCCCTCGACCACGTCGCGCGCGCGGTCCGGCCGCCCGATCCGGCGCAGCACGCGCGCGCCGCGCTTGCCGCCGCCCACCAGCACGAGATCGCCCGCGCCCGCTCCGCCCCGCTCCACCGCGGTGCGCGGGCCCGGCCCGAAGATCGGCTCGGCCACCAGGAAGCGGCCCTGCTTCTCCAGCACCGCAACCATCGGCTCGTCGAGCCGCCGCCCCGGGCGGCGACCCCTGACCGCTGCGCTCATCTGAGCTCGCGAGCGACCGTGTCGAGCGCGACCGGGAGCGCCTCGTCCCGGTCCGTCTTCGGGTCGTCCTTGGCCCGGACCTGCGGCTTGATGCCCTTCCCCGTGATGATCGTCTCGCCGTCGGGCAGGTAGTAGTGCGCCGTCGTGAGCTTCAGCTCGCCTCCGTTCGAGAGGTGCTCGACCTCCTGCACGAGCCCCTTCCCGAACGTGTGCGTGCCGACAACCGTGGCGCGGTGGCGGTCGCGCAGCGCGCCGGTCACGATCTCGGACGCGCTCGCGCTCCCGCCGTCCACCAGCACCGCGACCGGCACGTCCTTCGGCACGATGGCGTCGCCCTCGGCGTTGTGCAGGCGCTCGGCGCGATGGCGCCCGCGCACCGAGACGATCCTGCCGTCCTCGATGAAGAGGCTCGACACGGCCACCCCCTCGACCAGCAGCCCGCCGGGGTTGCCGCGCAGGTCGAGCACGATCGCCTGCGCGCCCTGACCGCGCAAGCGCTTGATGTCGCGCGCCAGCGCCGCGTGCGCCCCGTCGCTGAACGCCATCAGCTCGACGACGCCGATCTTCTTGCCGTCACGCTCCTTCAGCCGGGCGCGCGTGAGCGGCACCTCGATGCGTGCGCGCTTGACCTTCACGGTGCGGTCGGAGGACTCGCCGGGCGTGAACACGCGCAGCTGAACGCTCGTCCCGGCCGGCCCCTTGATGCGGTTGGTGGAGACCTCGCTGTTCACGCCCGCTATCGGCCGGCCGTCCACGGCCAGGATGAAGTCGCCGGCATGGATGTGTGCGTCCTTCGCGGGTGATCCGTCGAATACCCGCAGCACCTTCAGACCACGGCGGTCCTGCTCCACGTTCATCCCGACGCCCTCGAACTGCCCGCTCACGTCCTCGTCGAACTGACGCGCTTCCTTCGCGGTCAGGTAGCTGGAGTAGGGGTCGTCGAGCGACTCCACGATGCCCTTCAGCGAGGCATCATCCAGCTTGCTCTCCTTGACCGGCTTGTAGAAGTTCTCCTCGACCGAGTCGATGACCTCGGCGCGGAGCGCGCGGTCCTCCTGCACGAAGGTGTCGCGGATCGGGCCGGGTAGGTCGGCCGGGTGGCCGCCGAGCCACAGCCCGACGGCGAGCGCGATGACCGCGCTTACGAGTCCGAGGACGCCTCTCGACATTCCGGTGGAGGCTAGTTGGCCTGTTTCAGGGGAGTTAAACGCGCAGGAAGCGGCGGAGCGTGATGCCACTCCCGAGCGCCGAGACCGCGATGCAGGCGAACATCAGCACGGCGA
>JBEVKE010000161.1:0-6308 GCA_040509835.1 Thermoleophilaceae bacterium | reverse complement strand
TCTGACGCGGCTCGAGATCAGCTCCATCAAGGCGGGAGCACGCAAGGCCGCGGCGAAGAAGGAGGAAGCGGATGGCTCATAAGAAGGGACTCGGATCGAGCCGAAACGGCCGCGACTCCAACGCGAAGCGCCTCGGCGTGAAGGTGTTCGCCGGCCAGGCGGTCACCGGCGGCGAGATCATCGTGCGCCAGCGCGGCACCCGCTTCAAGCCCGGCGACGGGGTGGGCATCGGCAGGGATGACACCATCTTCGCCACCCGGCCCGGCACCGTCCAGTTCGCCGAAGGCCGGCGCGGGCGCGTTATCTCCGTGGAACCTTCCGCGGAGTAGCCTCCCGGCTCTGACCTACTCCATCGTCGCAAGAGACCCGTCGAGCGGGGAGCTCGGCGTGGCGGTCCAGTCGCATTTCTTCAGCGTGGGCTCGATAGTCAGCTGGGCGGAGCCGGGCGTGGGCGCGGTGGCCACGCAGTCGATCGCCGAGGCGTCGTTCGGGCCGCGCGGGCTCGAGCTGATGCGCGACGGCCAGAGCGCCCCCGCGGCGCTCCAGCAGCTGATCTCGGATGACCCGGGTGAGGCCGTCCGGCAGGTGGCCCTCGTAGACCGCGGCGGGCGCGTGGCGGTGCACACCGGTCTCCGCTGCATCCCGCACGCCGGGCACGCGCTGGGCGAGCAGGTGAGCGCTCAGGCGAACATGATGGAGCGCGACACGGTGCCCTCGGCGATGATCCGCGCCTACACGGAGGCGAGGGGGGAGCCGCTCGCCGAGCGGCTGGTCGCGGCGCTCGACGCCGCCGAGGGTCAGGGCGGCGACATCCGCGGGCGCCAGTCGGCGGCCATCGTGGTCGTCGCCGGTCGCGCGACGGGGACCCTGAGCGAGGACCGGCCGGTCGACCTGCGCGTGGAGGACCATGCGGATCCGGTGCCGGAGCTGCGGCGGCTGCTTGGGCTCCGCCGCGCCTACACCCGCGCGAGCGCGGGCGACGATCTCGCCGGCGCCGGCGACCTCAAGGCCGCGCTCGCCGAGTACGAGGCAGCGCACCTCGCGCAGCCCGACAACCTCGAGCTGGCCTTCTGGTACGGCCTCGCGCTAGCCGGCAACGGTCGCGAGGAGGAGGCGGTGCGGGTGATGCGGGCGCCCTTCCAGGCGCACTCCGGCTGGGTCGAGCTGCTCAAGCGGCTTCCCGAGGCGGGGATCATCCCGGACGACCCGGAGCTGATCGGCCGGCTGACCGGCACCCGGGCCACCTGGGAACCCGAGCAGCACCTGTAGGACATGTTCCACGACAGGGCGCGTATCAACGTGCAGGCCGGCGCGGGGGGGAACGGTGTCGTTTCATTCCGGCGCGAGGCGCACGTGCCGAAGGGCGGCCCCGACGGCGGGGACGGCGGCCGCGGCGGCGACATCGCCATCGTGGCGGACCCGTCGCTGCGCGACCTGTCGGGCTTCCGGCGCGGCGCCCACTTCAAGGCCAAGCGCGGCGGGCACGGAGAGGGCGCAAACCGCCACGGCGCGACCCCCGACACGCTCGAGATCCGCGTGCCGCCGGGCACCGTCGTCGAGGACGCGGAGAGCGGCGACCGCTGGGAGATGCTGAACGCCGGCGGGCGCGCCGTGGTGGCGCGCGGCGGCGGCGGCGGCCGGGGCAACCGGCAGTTCGCCACCGCGACCCGCCAGACCCCCCGCTTCGCGGAGCGCGGGCTGCCCGGCGAGGAACGGACGCTGGAGCTGCGCCTGCGGCTGAAGGCCGACGCCGGCCTCGTGGGGCTCCCGAACGCGGGCAAGTCGTCGCTGCTCGCGCGCCTCACGCGAGCGCAGCCGAAGGTCGCGGACTACCCGTTCACCACGATCGAGCCCGTGCTGGGCACGCTGGAGCGCGACGACCGGCAGCTCGTGGTCGCGGACATCCCCGGCCTGATCGAGGGGGCGAGCGCCGGCGCGGGGCTCGGGCACGAGTTCCTCGCGCACGTCGAGCGCTGTCGCCTGCTCGTCCACGTGCTGGACCTGAAGCCGCTCGACGGCTCGGACCCCGAGCAGAACTACGAGACGGTCGAGGCCGAGCTGCGCGAACACGGGCACGGCCTCGCCCGCCTGCCGCGCCTGATGGCGCTGTCCAAGGCCGACCTGGTGCCGCCGGAGGATGCGCAGGCGGCCGTCGAGCGGTGGCGCGAGCGGCTCGGGATAGAGGTGTTCGCCACCTCGGCGGCGACCGGCGAGGGACTGAGGGAGCTGGCGGACGCCATCTTTCGGCACGTTGCGCCGGAGGAGCACACGGGCGAGCGCGAAGCGGAGACTCCCGCGGCGCACCGCGTCTACCGGCCCGGCCGCGGCGAGTCGTACAGCGTCGAGCGCACCGGACCGGGCGCTTTCCGCGTGGAGGGCGAGCGGATCGAGCGGCTGATCGCGCGGCACGACGTGGACAACGACGAGGCGCTCCGCTACGTCGAGGAGCGCCTGCGCGCGCTCGGAGTGATCAGGGCGCTCGAGTCCGCGGGCTTCGAGCCCGGCGACGACGTGGAGATCGGCGGGGTCGTCTTCGAGCTCGATCCCGGCTGATACAAGTCAGTCCATGGTCCGTCTCGCCGTACCCATCTGCCTGCTGGCGCTGCTCGCGGGCTGCGGCGGCGGGGGCGGCGACGACAAGACCCAGGCCGAGCAGACCGTCCGCGACTTCGTGAAGGCCGTGAACACACATGACGGCGATACGTACTGCAACGACCTGATCACGAAGGAATTCCGCGACAAGACCACCTTCGCGACCGGGGACAGGGCGAGCGAGAGCTGTAAGCGCGAGTTCAACGCGATCAGGGGTCTCCACCTGCGCCTCGACAAGATCGTCAGCACGAAGGTCGACGGCGACAGCGCGACGATGACCGTCATGATCGGACGAGCAGGGTCGGTGACGCGGCAGCAGATCCAGCTCAACAAGGACGACGGCAACTGGAAGATCGCGGGCGGGACCGGGGGCTAATGGCCACGGTGGTCGTCAAGCTCGGCTCGAGCATCGTGGCCGACGACGCAGGCGAGCTGCGCGCGGACGTGCTGGGCGCGCTGCTCGACGAGGTGGCCGCCCGCCATAAGGCCGGTGACCAGGTGGTGATCGTGACCTCGGGCGCGATCGCTGCGGGCATGCGCCTGATGGAGCTCCCGATGCGGCCGACCGCCATGGAGGAGCTCCAGGCCGCGTCGGCGGTAGGCCAGGGCAAGCTCTACCGGGTGTACGACGAGCTGCTCCAGGAGCGCGGCGTTCCCTCCGCCCAGGTGCTGCTCACCTTCTTCGACATGTCGGCGCGCACGCACTACCTGAACGCGCGCCACACGCTCCAGACGCTGCTCCGCTGGCGCGTGCTGCCGGTCATCAACGAGAACGACACGACCACCACCGACGAGATCTCGTTCGGCGACAACGACTTTCTCGCGGCGCAGGTGGCGATCCTGATCGGCGCCGACCGGCTGGTGCTGCTGACGGACACCGGCGGCCTCTACAGCGCGGACCCGCGCCACCATCCCGAGGCGCAGCTCGTGGAGAGGGTGGGGGCGGTGGAGGAGCTCGAGGGGTACGAGATCGGGCTGTCGAGCTCGCCGATCGGGTCCGGCGGGATGCGCTCGAAGGTCGTGGCCGCCGAGATGGCGACCGCCGCCGGGATCCCGGTGACGATCGCGAGCGGGGTGGAGCGCGTGGCGATCGCAGCGGCGCTGGCCGGCGAGTCCACGGGCACCTTGTTCCACCCGCAGGAGGGGCGGGTGTCGAGCTTCAAGCTGTGGCTGAAGTACGCGAAGCCGACCCACGGGCGGCTCGTGATAGACGAGGGGGCCGAGCTCGCCCTCCGGGAGCGCGGCACGAGCCTGCTGCCCGTGGGCGTCGTGGAGGTGGAGGGGGAGTTCGAGGCGGGCGACGCCGTTGAGGTGCGCTGCGACGGCCGGGCTGTGGGGAAGGGGATCGTGAACTATGGGGCCGAGGAGCTCCGCCGGATCAAGGGAATGAAGACGGAGGCGGTGCGCGAGGTCCTGCCGCGCGCCACTGAGGAGGCCGTCCACAGGGACTACTTCGTGCTGGAGTGAAGTTCAGCTCGCGGTACGACAGGGAGATCCTGCACCTCGCCGTGCCGGCGCTGGGCGCGCTCGCGGCCGAGCCGCTCTACCTGCTCGCCGACACCGCGATGGTCGGCCACCTCGGCACCGAGGAGCTGGCGGCGCTCGCGATCGCCGCGACGCTGCTGGCCGGCACCTTCACGCTGTTCAACTTCCTCACCTACGGCACGACGGCGCAGGTGGCGCGCTACGCCGGGGCGGGCGAGGACGTGGCGGCCGGCCGGATCGCCGCGCAGGCCCTGTGGCTGTCGGCGGGCATCGGGATCGGGCTGACCGCCCTGCTCGCCGGGTTCGCGGTGCCGCTCGTGGACCTGATGGGCGGCGACGGCCGCGTCGGCGACCTGGCGGTGGACTACCTGCGGATCGGCTCGTTCGGCCTGCCGTTCGCGCTGATCGCCCTGGCGGGCCAGGGCTATCTGCGCGGGGTGGCCGATCTCCGCACGCCGCTCGTGATCGTGGTGGTGGCGAACGCGGCGAACGTGATGCTGAACGTCGTGTTCATCTACGGCCTCGACTGGGGCCTGAGCGGCTCGGCCGCCGCGACGGTGGTGGCGCAGGCGGGGATGGGGGCGGCGTTCGTGCGCGCACTTCTCGCCGCACCGGCCGACTCGCGCCGGCCCTCGCTCGAGCGCATGCGCCCGCTCGCGCGGATCGGGACCGAGATCTTCGTCCGCACGACCGCCCTGTACGCGTCCTTCCTCGTGGCGAGCGCGGTGCTCGCTCGAGTCGGGGACGACTCGCTCGCGGCCCACCAGATCGCGTTCCAGCTGTTCGTGTTCCTGGCGCTCGTGCTCGACGCGATCGCGATCGCGGGGCAGGTGATCGTCGGGCGGACGCTCGGCGCGGGCGACGCCGAGGCCGCGTACGCCGCAGCGCGGCGGATGATCGAATGGGCGGTGGTGGCGGGCGCCGCGTTCGGGCTCGTGATGCTCGCCCTGATCGACGTGATCCCGCGGGCGTTCACCAGCGACCCCGACGTGATCGACCGCGCCCAGGAGATCTGGCCGCTGTTCGCGCTGATGCAGCCGGCGAACGGAGCGGTGTTCGCGCTCGACGGGATCCTGATCGGGGCCGGCGACACGCGCTTCCTCATGTACGCGATGCTCGCGGCGTCGTTCGGGTTCTACGTGCCGGTGACGCTCTTCGCGCTCGCATTCGACTGGGGGATCGTGGCCGTCTGGATCGGGCTCGTGGGTCTGATCGCGGTGCGGCTCGCCACGTGCGCGTGGCGCTTTCGGAGCCGCCGCTGGGCGCTCGTGGGCGCTCCGCGCGCTTGAGGTGGTCCCGACCTCGCCCGATACCCTGTCTGCATGGCCACCACGGCTCAGTCGGTAGCTGAGGTCTGCGCGCAGGCGAAGGCCGCGTCGCGCGAGCTCGCGACCCTCGACACTGCCGCGAAGAACGCGGCCCTCGGGGCAATGGCCGAGGCGCTCGAGCAGCGCTCCCACGAGATCCTCGAGGCGAACGCGCGCGACATGGACGCGGGCGAGGACGCCGGGCTCCCGGCCGGGCTGCTCGACAGGCTGAAGCTGACGGAGGAGCGGCTCGCGGGCATCGCAGGGGACGTACGCAAGATCGCGGCGCTGCCGGATCCGGTGGGCGAGACCATCGAAGGTCACCGGCTCGAGAACGGGCTGGACGTGAGGCGCGTGCGGGTGCCGCTGGGAGTCGTGGCGGTGGTGTACGAGGCCCGGCCGAACGTGACTGTGGACTGCTCCGCCCTGTGCCTGAAGTCGGGGAACGCGATCGTGCTGCGGGGGTCGTCCACCGCGGCGCACTCGAACTCCGTCCTGGCGCAGGTGGCCGCGGGAGCCGTCCAGTGGGCCGGCATCCCGGAGGGCGCGATCTCGATCGTGACCGGCGGCGACCGCGACGAGCTGCGGCAGCTCGCCACGCAGGACGGCGTGGTGGACCTGATCATCCCGCGCGGGGGCGAGGGGCTGAAGAACGCCTTGAAGGAGCACGCGACGGTGCCGGTGCTGTACGCGTCGGCGGGCGTGTGCCACGTGCTGGTGGACGCGTCGGCCGACCTCGACGACGCCGTGCGGATCGCGGTAAACGCGAAGGTGCAGCGGCCCTCGGTGTGCAACGCCATCGAGACGCTCTTGGTGCACACCGACGTGGCCGCGGAGTTCCTGCCGCGCGCGCTCTCCGAGCTGCGCGAGTCGGGCGTGGAGCTGCGCGTGGACGGAAGAACGCGCACGCTCGCGGGCCCCATC
>JBEVKE010000160.1:0-9622 GCA_040509835.1 Thermoleophilaceae bacterium | reverse complement strand
GGAGAGCTTGCCCGAGTACACGCGGAAGTAGGTGAGCTTGCCGACGTACGGGTCGGCCATGACCTTGAAGGCGAGCGCCGCGAACGGCTCGTCGTCGGAGGCCTCGCGCCTGACCGGGGTCTCCTCGGCGTCCATGCCCTCGATCGAGGGCACGTCGAGCGGGCTCGGCAGGTAGTCGATGACGGCGTCGAGCAGCGGCTGCACGCCCTTGTTCTTGAAGGCGGAGCCGCACAGCACCGGGGTCATCGAGATGTCGAGCGTGGCCTTGCGGATGTCCTCGATCAGGCGATCGGGCTCGATCGGCTTCTCCTCGAGGTAGTCCTCCATCAGCTTCTCGTCGTACTCGGCGACGGCCTCGATCAGCTCCGTGCGCGCCTGGTGGGCGGCGTCGGCGAAGCTCTCGGGGATGTCGGTGACCTCCCAGTCCTGCCCGAGGTCGTCCTTGTAGACGATCGCCTTCATGTTCACGAGGTCGATGACCCCCGTGAACTCGGACTCCGCGCCGATCGGCAGCTGCACGGGAACTGGGTGCGCGCCGAGGCGGTCGATCATGGTCTGGACCGAGCCCTCGAAGTTGGCGCCGATCCGGTCCATCTTGTTGATGAACGCGATCCGCGGGACGCGGTACTTGTCGGCCTGGCGCCAGACGGTCTCGGACTGCGGCTCGACGCCGGCGACCGAGTCGAACACGGCCACGGCTCCGTCGAGCACGCGCAGCGAGCGCTCCACCTCGACGGTGAAGTCCACGTGGCCCGGCGTATCGATGATGTTGATGCGGTGGTCGCGCCAGAAGGCGGTGGTCGCGGCGGAGGTGATCGTGATGCCGCGCTCCTGCTCCTGCTCCATCCAGTCCATCACGGCGGCGCCCTCGTGGACCTCGCCCATCTTGTGGGTACGACCGGTGTAGAACAGGATGCGCTCAGTCGTCGTCGTCTTACCGGCGTCGATGTGCGCCATGATCCCGATGTTCCGCGTCTTGTCGAGTGTGACTGTGCGTGCCATGACTATCCGTTGTCGAAGTTCGTTTCCGAGCAGAAAAAAGGCCCAATCCGGGCCCGGTACTGCGTGCGGAGCTTGCCCGGAAGAAATCTATGTCGTAGAGGACTCCATCGACGTGAGCTACCGACCGCCCTCGCGTGGCTGAGCGAGGCAACGAGCAGCGGGGAACCGCCCGTAGAGCGACGAACGATGGTAGCAGGCGTTTGGCGCTTCCCACCGGCATTTCGCCCTACGCGATCGCGGTTGCGACAGCTGCGCTGATCGGCGGGGTGCTCATGCTCCTCGCCGAGGTGACGACAGTCATATCGGTGGACCTGAAGACCACGAGCTGCGAGGGCATCTACGACACGAATCCGAGCCTGGCGGACGACTGCTCGCAGGTCGGGTTCGAGCGTCATTCCGCGGCGCTGCTCCTGCTCGGGCTGCTCACCTTCGTGATGGGCTCGGGCGCCGCCTTCGGGCGCTCGCGGCCGGCCGCCATCGCCCTGATCGCGATCGGTGTCGTGGTGCTCGGGCTGGCGCTGGCCCTCGACCTGCCGGCAAGCGACGACACCGGCGTGATCGGCCAGGACTACGCCCAGGCGCACGCGTCGGCGGGCATCGGGCTCTGGTTCGAGGTTGTGGGAGGGGCGCTGGCGGTATTAGCCGGGTTGTTACGGGTTATACGACCGGACGACTGATGCTGAGGGGACTCTCGATCACACTCGCCGCGGCGGCGCTGGCGGCCCCGGCCGCGCTCGCGCCGCCCGCCGCGGCGGAGCTCCCGCCCGTGATCATGGGGATGGGCGAGCAGAACCCCGGCATGTTCGACGACGCGCGGTTCCTCGACACCGGCATTCGGCACGCGCGGCTGATCCTGCCGTACAACGTGGTCAAGGCGAAGGGCTGGCCGCTCGCCGTCGCCGACGTCTGGCTCGACGCGGCGCGTCGCGAGGGCATCGAGCCGCTCGTGACCTTCACGGCGGCGTGGGGCAAGCGGCACCAGTTCCACCTGCCGACGGTCCGCGAGTACTCGCACCGCGTGGCCGAGTTCCGGGCGCGCTACCCGTGGGTGCGCGAGTACTCCACCTGGAACGAGGCGAACCTGGCGAGCGCGCAGCCCACCGGCAAGCACCCGCGCCGAACGGCCGACTTCTACCTCGCCCTCAAGCGTCAGTGCCGGGCCTGCACGGTTGTCGCGACCGACCTGCTGCTCACCGGCAACTGGAGGACCTGGGCCTGGCTGCGGGCCTTCCGGGCCCGCGCCGGCCGCGGCCCGCACATCTTCGGCGTCCACAACTACCCGGAGGTGACGCGGCTCCGCAGCCAGGTCACGCGCTCGTTCCTGCGGCGGATGCCGCATGCGCGCGTGTGGATCACGGAGACCGGCGGGATCGTGCAGCACAACGCCTGGGAGTACAACGAGGACCGGGCCGCGCGGGTTATCCGGCACGTCTTCAAGCTCACGAACCGGCTGCCCCGGATCGAGCGGCTGTACCTCTACAACTGGCGCTTCGACGGCAACAAGCGCTGGGACTCCGGTCTGATCTCACGCGACGGCAGGGAGCGGCTCGGCTACTACGAGCTCCTCGACGGCCTGTCGCTCGCCCGCTTCAGGCCGGTGCCTCCGACTCCTGTCACGGACCCCCTGGCGCCGCCGCTGCCGGCACCCGAGCCGGAGCCGGACCCGACCGGTCCCACCGGCTAGCCGCCGCGCCGCTCCTTGCGGTCCTCGGCGAATTTCGCCCTGCGGCGATCCTCGCGGTCCTTGCGCCGGGCGTTCGACTCGGCCGCGGCCTTGCCGGTGAGGCCGACCGGTACGCGCCCCTCGCCGATCGGGGACCACCGCCGCTGTACTTCTGACGACTTGCACTGAGGGCAGGGTGCCGCCTGCCCCGCGGGGACGAGCTCCTCGAATCGCGCCCCGCACTTCCGGCATTCGAACTCGTAAATCGGCACGGTGTCGACCTTAACCGCGCAATGCGCGGCAAAAGACGACATCATCGCCCGCGCTAGCTACCAGCGGTAGTGCGCGAAGGCCTGGTTCGCCTTCGCCATGCGGAAGATGTCGTCCTTCCGCTTGTACGCGCCGCCCTGCTGCGACTGCGCGTCAGCCAGCTCGCCTGCCAGGCGCTCCGCCATCGACTTCTCGCGGCGGGCGCGGGCGAACTCGATCAGCCAGCGCACCGCAAGGGTGCGGGCGCGGCGCTGCGGCACCTCGACGGGCACCTGGTAGGTGGCGCCGCCGACGCGGCGGGAGCGCACCTCGAGCACCGGGGTGATCTGCTTGATCGACTCCTCGAGCGCCGGGACGGGGTCCGAGCTCGTGCGCTTGGCGAGGATCTCGAGCGCCTCGTAGACGATCGCCTCGGCGGTGGACTTCTTGCCGTCCACCATCACCTTGTTGATCACCTGCTGGACGAGCTTCGACCCGTACATCGGGTCGGGCTCGACCGGGCGCTGTCCTGGAGAGGCGCGGCGAGGCATCGCTACTTGGCCTTCGCCCCGTACTGCGAGCGCGCCTTCTTGCGGTCGGACACGCCGGCCGCGTCGAGCGTCCCGCGCACGACCTTGTAGCGCACACCCGGCAGGTCCTTGACTCGCCCACCGCGCACCAGCACCACCGAGTGCTCCTGAAGGTTGTGGCCCTCACCCGGGATGTAGGAGGTGACCTCCATCCCGTTCGTGAGCCGCACGCGGGCCACCTTGCGAAGCGCCGAGTTCGGCTTCTTCGGGGTGACGGTGTAGACGCGCGTGCAAACGCCGCGCCGCTGCGGGGCGGCGATGCGCTTCTTGCGACCCTGACCGGACTTCAGACCTGGGGTCGAGACCTTCTTGCGGGGCTTCGTACGGCCCTTGCGAACGAGCTGGTTGATGCTGGGCATGCGGCGCGGGATGGTAGCAGCGGCATAGTCTCCGCCCATGGGTCTCGACGTCCATCGCGGCGGCTCCGGCGCGCCGCTCGTGCTCATTCACGGCATCGCCCACACCTGGCGAGGGTGGAAGCCGATGCTCCCGCTGCTCGAGGAACGCTTCGACGTCCTGGCGGTCGACCTCCCGGGCTTCGGTCACTCCGAGCCCTTCCCGCCCGGGGTGGACTCTACCCCGGAGGCGCTCGCCGACGCGGTCGAGGACGAGATGGGGCGAGCCGGCTTCGACCGGGCGCACATCGCCGGCAACTCGCTCGGCGGGTGGGTCGCGCTCGAGCTGGCGCGGCGCGGCCGCGCGGAGACCGTCACGGCGATCTCGCCTGCCGGGCTCCAGAACAGACGGGAGTGGGACTGGGGCGTGTCCATCCTCCGGACCATGCGGTGGGTGTCGCGAAACGCCCCGCCGCCGGCCTTCCTCGGCCGGAGCCCGGTTGGCCGCGTCCTCGCCGCCGGGCCCTCGTACATGCGCGCATGGAAGAAGGATCCGGAGCTCCTGGCCGAGGAGACCGAGCTGTTCGCGAGTAACCCCGGCTTCGACGCCACCCTGCCGCACGTCATGTACGCCCAACCGCGCGGTCTCACGACGCTCGACGTGCCGGTGCTGATCCTGTGGGGCACACTCGACGTGATCCTGCTCCCGCGCCAGGGCCGCCGCTTCGAGCGGCTGATCCCCGGCGCGGAGCTCCGCTACATCCGCGGCATCGGCCACACGCCGATGTCGGACGCGCCCGAGGAGCTGGCCGAGGCGATCACGGACTTCGCGCTCGACCGCCCGCGGGCGCGCCCGGCCACTCAGGCGGCCGCAGCCGGCACGTAGGTCAGGATCGCCACGCCGTCGCCGACGATCTTCGAGTCGGTCAGCTTGAGCGAGTGCTTGTCGCGCGTGTCGCCGAAGAGCCGCTTGCCGCTCCCCAGGACCACCGGGAAGACCATCAGCCGCAGCTCGTCCACGAGGCCGTTGTCGATCAGGCCCTGGACGAGCTGAGCGCTGCCGTGGACGACGATCTCACCGTCGAGCTCGTGACGCAGCCTCCCGACGGACTCAGCCAGGTCGCCGTCGAGCACGGTGGTGTTGGTCCAGTCCGGGTCCTTCAGCGTCGAGGACACCACGTACTTCGGCATGTTGTTGAACCTGTCGGCGAACTCGCCGTCACGCTGCGGCCACGCCTCGGCGAACCCCTCGTACGTCTTCCGGCCGAGCAGCAGGGCATCGCTGTTCATGGTCTCGTCGACCTTGAACTGGTCGCCCTCCGAGCCGCGCTCGATCTGGAACGTCCAGCCGCCGTGCTTGAAGTCCTCCGAGCCGCCCGGATCCTCCATCACACCGTCGAGCGAGACGAATTCCGTGACAACGATCTTCCCCATCGGGTCTCTCCTTCTTCGTTCGAATGCCTGTGTCTAACAGGACGTCGAACGAAAGCGCCGCTTCTCGACAGGGGTGGGGCGCGTTATGCCCCCACCTGGGGGCAAAACTCGACCAACCCACCGAATCGACGCCCTAGATGCTGCCGTTCGCCGGCAGCGGGGAAACGGCCGCGGAGGGAGCGCGGGCGAGCTACGCCACGCTGCGCGCCGCGCGCAGCGGTGCCGGCGTCAGCACAGCCGCCACGATCACCAGCACGAAGGCGAAGCTCTGGATGACGATGCCGAGCGTGTAGTTCGGCATCGGATCGCCGAACACGAGGATCCCGCCGCTGATGGCGGTCACGTTCGCGGCGGCGCTGGTGAGGGTGATGACCGGCACGGCCTCGCCCTTCTGGAGCCCGCGGGCCGATGCGTAGAAGGCGATCACCGAGGCGGCGATACAGGTGAGGAGCCACGGGGAGAGCAGCACGCCCTCGAGCCCGTCGGTGCCGCCTGCGGTCGTGAGCGCCTTGATCGCGACGTCGGAGACCCCGAAGAGAATTCCGGCCGCGGTGCCGAGCATCACGCCGTGGTGCTCGTGGTTGTCGAGCTTCTTCGACAACACGAGGAAGGTGCCGAGCGCGAGCAGCCCCGACTCGAAAGCGATCATCGCCGCGAGGGAGTAGCTCGAGTGGCCGCCGTGGGTGGGCAGCGTCACGGCCAGGAGCACCAGGCCGAGCGCGGTGAGGCCGACGCCGGCCCACTGGCGCGTTCCGACTGAGTAGCCGAACCAGCGCTCCGCGAGCACGGTGAGGAAGACGAGACCGCCGGCGATTACCGCCTGGACGATCGACAGCGGGGCCAGCGCGAGCGCGGCCACGTGGAAGACCCACGCGCCGAGCGCCACGAGCATCCCGATGGCGAACCACTTCGACCGGAACAGGCCGACGGCGCTGGCCACGGGGTGCTTCAGGCTGACGTCAGGAGCGGCGCATGCGCCCCGGTGCTTCAGCAAGAAGCCGACGTTCGTGGCGAACGCGCAAAAGAGAGCTAGAAGGATTCCGATTAGAAGCAAAGTGATCTAAGGAATTGAAGATGAGCTAAGAAGTTGAAAAAACAGGCCCAGCGCATAAGCACTGTCCCCCACCGCTAGTTCGAGCTATCGGCTGCCAAGCCTCCCGCCTTTACGCCTCGATGCTGGAATACGTCATCTCGGCTAAGACGACAGTCCGTCAACCTATGGCTTCCTCCGTCACCGGATACCCAAACCTTGGAACCCACACAGCAACAAAGACCGATCCTGTTCGTGGACGTCGACGGGGTGATCAGCCTCTTCGGGTTCACCCCTGGCGATGGCCAGCTCCCCGGCCCCCTGCACTGGATCGACGGAGTCGCCCACTGCATCCCCGAGGACGTCGGGGCAAGGCTCCTGACCCTAGCCGAAAGGTTCGACCTCGTCTGGGCAACCGGGTGGGAGGAACGTGCGAATGAGCACTTGCCCTACATCCTGAAGCTGCCGTTCCGCGACCTGCCGTACCTCAGCTTCGACGGCCGCGCGGTGTTCGGCTCGGCCCACTGGAAGGTCGACACGATCGACGAGTACGCGGGCGACCGCCCGGCCGCCTGGGTCGACGACAACCTCGACGAGACCTGCACCGCCTGGGCGGAGGGACGAAGCGCGCCGACACTGCTCGTCGAGACCTCGCCGTCCAAGGGCCTGACCGACGATCACGTGTCAGAGCTGCTCCGCTGGGCGGACCAGCTCGAGGGCTGGATCAGGTAGGCGTCGTCCAGACCAGGTAGGGCTCGCCGGCCGCCATCGCGGCGGCACTTTTTGCCTGCACACGTCACGGATCGAGCCGCAGCGCCACGAACCCCTCACCGGTCGGCCCGTCCGGCCAGATCGCCGACGGGTCGTAGCCCATCGGCTCGGGAGCCGCGGACAGCCGCTCCCACGCGTCGCGCCGGCCATCGTCGTCATTGATCCAGGTGACCTCGCACTCCGCGACCGCCACGTCGTGCGCCGGGTCCCAGTAGAAGCACGAGACGTACGACGTGCGCCCTATGTGAGCGCGCCTGAGCGGCGTCGGGCGGCTACCCACCCAACCGACCATCCGGTCCCCGTCGCGCTCCCAGACGGCGTGTACGAGCCGCGAGCGAGGCCGCCCTCGACGGTCCACCGTGGCGAGCGAGCAGTACACACCCGCTGCGCGGTCTCCATGAAGGCATCGATGGCGGCGTCCGCCATTGCCCGAAGCTACAGAGGTTGGCGGGCAACCGACAGTCGGTTGGCGGATCGCCCTACAGCTCGGGCGATGCACAGCGGGCACCCTGAGCCCCATGAAGACGAATCGACGGATCAGGCTCTCCTACGCGAACGTCGTCGCCACCCTGGCCCTCTTCGCGGCCCTCGGCGGCAGCTCCTACGCGGCCATAGCCGTGACGGGCGCACAGGTACGGGACGGCTCCCTCACCGGGAAGGACGTCCACAACTCGTCTCTCACCGGAAAGGACGTCCGGAACGCGTCGCTCCTGGCGCAGGACTTCAAGCCCGGCCAGCTGCCGGGCGGCCCACAGGGGCCAAAGGGCGACAAGGGCGAGCTCGGCCCGCAGGGGCTTAAGGGTGAGCCCGGCGCCCCGGGCGTCTCAGGCTACGAGATCGTCGAGTCAACATCGCCGGCGACCAGCGACAACAAGTTCCGGATCGCCCAGTGCCCAGCCGGCAAGGTGGCGGTCGGCGGAGGTGCCTTCCTCCTGGGCGACTTCACCGGACACGTCGCGCTCGATCGCTCCGAGCCCGTCGGCAACGCCGCCTGGGAAGCACAGGCTGCCGAGCTGGTCCCGACCGGTGGCGCGTGGGCCGTCGGCGTCAGGGTCATCTGCGCCAACGCCGGATAAACGAAGAGGGGCCGGTGGCGGGTTTTCCCGACACCGGCCCCTGATCTTCGAAACTGGGTCCCTTAGGACTCGTCGCCGTCCTTCGGCGCCGGCAGGTCGGCCAGGTCGCCGAAGGCGCCCTCGCCGTCGTCGCCGTTGCCTCCGAAGCCGAAGCCCTCGATCTCGCCCGAGTCGGAGAGGCCGAGCAGCTCGGACTCCTCGAGCATCGTGAGCTCCTCGGGGGCCGCCCGGCGGATCGGCTCCGTCGGCTCGATCTCGAGCCGGCGGTAGCGGCGGAGGCCCGTGGCCGCCGGGATCAGCTTCCCGATGATCACGTTCTCCTTCAGGCCGAGCAGCCTGTCCGTCTTGCCCTCGAGGGCGGCGTCCGTCAGCACCTTGGTCGTCTCCTGGAAGGAGGCGGCCGACAGGAAGGAGTCGGTCGCGAGCGAGGCCTTCGTGATACCGAGGATGATCTCCTCGTACTGGGCCTGCTCCTCCTTCGCCTTCTTGAGGTCGGCGTTCACCTGGAGCAGCTCGTTGCGATCCACGAACTGGCCCGGCAGGTAGGTCGTATCGCCCTTCTGGTCGATCCTGACCTTCTTCATCATCTGCCGGACGATGACCTCGATGTGCTTGTCGTTGATGTCGACGCCCTGCGACTTGTAGACCTTCTGTACCTCCTTGACGAGGTACACCTCGGTCGCGGTCCGCCGCTCAGGCTGGTCCGCTCCGCCGTAGGCGAGCAGGTCGTGCGGGTAGATCGAGCCCTCGTTCAGCTGATCGCCCGGCTTGACCTTCTGGTTCTTCGACACCAGCAGGCGCGTACGGCGCGGGAACGCGTACGCGTGCTCCTCGCCGCCGGCGTCGGTGATCGTGACCTTCATGCCCTTGTCGGTCTCCTCGACCGACGCGGTGCCCTCGACGGTCGCGAGCTCCGCCTGTCCCTTCGGCTTCCGGGCCTCGAACAGCTCCACGACACGCGGGAGGCCGTGCGTGATGTCCGCGCCGGCCACACCGCCGGTGTGGAAGGTCCGCAGCGTGAGCTGCGTGCCCGGCTCGCCGATCGACTGGGCGGCGATGATGCCCACCGCGTCGCCGATCGCGACCACCTTGCCGGTGGCCGGAGCCCGCCCGTAGCACTGCTGGCAGATCCCCTCGGCCTGGCACTTGAGGACGGAGCGAACCGGCACGGCCGCGTCATCCTCGTCGCCGAAGGCCTCGACGATCTCGTCGACGTAGGCCTGCGTGATCAGCTCACCCTTCGGCACGACCGAGCGGCCCCGCTTGGTCTTGATCTCGACCGCCGCGAAGCGGCCCTCGAGCTGGTCGTTCGCGCGCCCATCGTCGCCGAGGACCGGCATCTCGATGTGCTCCTTGGTGCCGCAGTCCTCCTCGCGCACGATCACGTCCTGCGCCACGTCCACGAGCCGCCTGGTCAGGTAGCCCGAGTCCGCGGTGCGGAGCGCGGTGTCCGCGAGGCCCTTGCGGGCGCC
>JBEVKE010000159.1:0-8420 GCA_040509835.1 Thermoleophilaceae bacterium | reverse complement strand
CAGGGGCGCGACGTGGGTGCACGCGCTCGCCTTTTCCGGGGCGATCCTCGCGTTGCTCGCCGCGCTCGTCTCCCCCATCGACGCGCTCGGTGAGGAGTACCTCTTCTCCGCGCACATGCTTCAGCACGTGCTGCTCGGCGACATCGCGCCGCTGCTCCTGCTGCTCTCGCTCTCGCGCGTGATGCTGCGGCCGGTCACGCGCCGGCTCATGGGGATCGAGCGCGCGCTCGGACCGCTCGCGAGTCCTGTCACAGCGATCGTCATCTGGCTCGGGACGATGTACCTCTGGCACATCCCCGCGCTGTACGACGCCGCCCTCCAGCACCCGCTCGTCCACGTGCTCGAACACTTCTCGTTCTTCGCCGCCGGGCTCGCCCTGTGGTGGCCGCTTGTCCAGCCGATCCCGATGCGGCGCTCCCTCACCGGCCTCCAGCCGCTCGCCTACATCGCAACCGCGACGGGCAGCCTGGCCGCGCTCGGGCTCGTGCTCGCATGGAGCTCCACCGCGTTCTATCCGTTCTACGAGGACGTCCCGCGCATCTGGAACCTGACCGCCGTGGAGGATCAGAACGTGGCCGGCGCGATCATGATGGTCGAGCAGTCGATGACGCTCGTGCTCGTCCTCGTCTGGGTGTTCGTGCGAATGCTGACTCGCTCCGAGGAGGACGAGCTCAGGCGCGAGCGCCTGGAGGAGGCTCAAGTTCCCGCGTCGAACGTCGATGTGATCAGCACCGGGCCCTGACTTTCCGAGGGGCCACGGGCCCCTATCGGCGTGCACTCACATCCAGCCTCATCCGAGGTCCCCGCCCCTCCCGCGTCCGGCGCGTCGGGCAACTGGTCGGTTCAGCAGCTCACCGGCTTCCTGGCGATGGTCTCGTCCGCCGAGGACGAACGCACCGCGAGCCGCGTGGCCGTCGAGTGCGCCGCGGAGGCACTCAGCGCGGATCTGGCGGTGCTGTTCCAGGTCGGCGAGGTGGTGGCCTCGGTGGGCCTCCGGGATGAGCCCCGTGGTCGACGGTGCCGCCTGCCTGGGTGACGATCCCGTACATGAGCGGCAAGGACCTGGCCGAACGGCTTGGCATCGAGCCCGTGTTCATGTCCGGCTACACCGACGACGTGATCTCCCGCCACGGCATGGACGGCGTCCGCCTGGTGCAGAAGCCGTTCGACGCGCAGACCCTCCTCGTCGCGATCCGAAGCGCCCTGGACGCCTAGTCAGCCCTCGAGCACGGCGCCGTCGGGGATGTCGGCGGGGCCGTCGATGTGCACGCGGCCGCGGACCTTCACATCGCGGCCGAAGTGGACGTCGCCATCGACCTCGAGGCGTTCGGCCTCGATCAGCGAGGGCGGTCCGGCGGCGAAGCGCTCCTCGAAGTCGCGCAAGAGCTTGAACTCGTCGGATAGCTCGACGATCGGCGCGGCGTCGCGCCCGGGGTCGAGCTGGACGGTCCAGTCGTCGGCCAGCCGGTAGGCGTCCGACCGTACGACGAGCAGGTTGTTGGTCGTCTTGACCGGCGCGAACCGCGCGCGCGGCACGTGCAGCGCCGCGGCGCCCTCGAAGACGCCGATCGCGGCCCCCATCGCGGTCTCGAGCTGGAGCACCGCGGGCGAGGACGAGTCGCTCGGGTCCACGGTCTTGCGGTTGACGATCATCGGGAGGCCGAGCACACCGTCCCGCTCGTCCAGGGTCCGCTTGAGCGCGCGCAGGTTGACCCAGATGTTGTTCGCGTTGAAGAAGCGATGGCGGTTCGTATCCTCGAACGCCTTCTGGTCCTTCTCCGGCACCTGGGCCGTCTCGCGGAGCACGAGACTGCCGTCGGAGGCGCGGCGCGCCAGGTGGCCGCCCTTCCGGTCCGCCTCGGTGCGGTCCACGACCTCGGACAGGAACGGCAGCTCCTCACGCGCGAACCAGCTGAGGATGCGCGGCTCCAGCACGGCGCCGAGGTTGTCCGAGTTCGACAGGAACAGGTACTCGTAGCCGCGTTCCAGGAGCGTGTCGAGCATGCCCGACGAGGCGAGGGAGGTGAACACGTCGCCGTGGCCGGGGGGCGCCCACTCGAGCGACGGGTCGGCGTCCCACGACACCGGGGCGAACCCGTCCGCCAGGAGCTTCGGCACCTTGCCCTGCATGAAGTCGAGCGGAAGATCGCCGAGCTCGAGGTCCGGGTAGCGCTCGAGCGCCTCGAGCGTGTCGTCGCGGGTGGCGAAGCTGTTCATCAGCAGCAGCGGGATCTGCGCGCCGTGACGCTCGCGCAGGTGGAGCACCTGGTGGACGATCACGTCGAGGAAGGTGTGCCCGTCCTTGACCTCGATGAGCGACTTCGCGCGCGTCATGCCCATGCTCGTCCCGAGCCCGCCGTTGAGCTTCAGGACCACGGCCCGCTCGAGATCGGCCGGGTCGCCCTCGGGCAGGTTGTCCGACCCCCTCACGTCCTCGAGCGGCTCGAGCTCGGACTCGGGGAGCGTGCCCTCGTCGCCCTCGTCCAGGAGCCGCTCGTAGTGCGCGAACGTGTCGATCGCGATCTCCGGCAGTCCCTCGCTGCGCATCTTGTCGGTCGCCTCGCTCACCGGCCGTGATGCTAGGCCGTTAGGGTCGGCGTCGTGATCGCGACCGTGACCGAGGCGGACCTCGACGAGCTGCTTCCGCTGATGCGCGGGTACTGCGAGTTCTACGAGGTCGCACCGTCCGACGACGCCCTGCTCGCGATGTCGCGCCGGCTGATCGCCGACCCTGAGTTGGAGGGGGTGCAGCTGATCGCGCGCGACGGCGACGGCACCGCGGTCGGCTTCGCGACCGTCTTCTGGACCTGGCAGACGCTGAGCGCGTCCCGGCTCGGCGTGATGAACGACCTGTTCGTGGCCGAGGACGCCCGTGGAGGCGGGCACGCGGACGCGCTGATCGCGGAGTGCGCCGCGCGCTGCCGGGAGCGCGGGGCGACCGACCTGGCGTGGCAGACCGCCCGCACGAACCTGCGCGCGCAGGCCGTTTACGACCGCGTCGGCGCCACTCGCGACGACCGCTGGCTCGACTACTCGCTCACGGTCGAGCCGGGCGCTACGACGCCCGACTCGTAGGCGAGCACCACAGCCTGGACGCGGTCGCGCACGCCCAGCTTCATCAGGACCCGCGCCACGTGAGTCTTGACGGTCGTCTCCGACACCACGAGCTCCGCCGCGATCTCGGCGTTGGACATCCCGCGCGCGATCAGCCCGAACACCTCGAGCTCGCGCGGCGTCAGGTCCTCCAGCTCGGGGGGCGCGCTCTGCTGGGCGACCGAGCCGCGCGAGAACTCCACGATCAGGCGCTTCGTGACCGATGGCGCGAGCAGGGCTTCCCCCTGAGCCACCACGCGAATGCCGGCGACGAGCTCCTCGGCCGGCACGTCCTTGAGCAGGAAGCCGCTCGCGCCGGCGCGCAGGGCGTCGTAGACGTACTCGTCGAGGTCGAAGGTGGTGAGCATCAGGACGCGCGGCCCCGCCTCGCCCTCGCGCGCCGCGATCAGCCGCGTGGCCTCGATGCCGTCCATCTCCGGCATGCGGATGTCCATGAGGACAACGTGGGGCTCGAGGCGACGTGCGCTGTCGACCGCCTGCGTGCCGTCCGCGCACTCGCCCACGACCTCCATGTCGTCCTCGGCGTCGAGGATCATCCGGAAGCCGGCGCGGATCAGCGCCTGGTCGTCCACCAGAAGCACGCGGATGCTCACGCCGGGACCTCCTGGGTGGTCGTGGGCGACAGCTCGCCGCCCGGCACGAGCGGTCGGGTGGGGAGCCGCGCCCGCACCGCGAAGCCGCCGTCCGGGCCGCGCCCGGCCTGCACGACGCCTCCGTACACCGCGGCGCGCTCGCGCATGCCCACCAGCCCGTGGCCGCCGCCGGCGCCGCCCAGCTCGTAGTCGTCGCGCGGGCCCTCGCCGTCGTCCTCGACGCTCAGCACGATCTCGTTCGGCTCGTAGGCGACCGTGACGCGGGCGCGCGCGCCCGGCGAGTGCTTGAGCGTGTTGGTGAGCGCCTCCTGCACGATCCGGTACGCGGCCAGGTCGATGCCGGCTGGGAGCTCGACAGCGTCGCCGGTCACGCGCAGCTCGACGCGCAGGCCCGCCTCGCGGGCGCGGCGTGCGAGGTCGTCCACGCGCGCGATGCTCTGGGCGCCCGACAGCGGCTCCGCTCCGCCGCCGCGCCGAACCGGCCCGAACAGCTGCCGGATCTCGGCGAGCGCCTCCCGGCCCGTGCGCTCGATCAGCGACGCGGCCTCGACCGCACGCTCCGGGTTCTTCTCGAGCACCTGCCGCGCTCCCGCGGCCTGGACCACCATGACGCTCAGGTTGTGCGCGAGCACGTCATGCAGCTCGCGCGCGATCCGGCTGCGCTCGAGCGCGATGGCGCGCCGCTCGTCCTCCTCGCGCGCGTGCTGCGCGCGCTCCGCCTTCTCCGACAGCTCCCGCGCGAGCCGCGTCTGGTTGCGGATCGTGCGCCCGGCGAGCCACGGAACGATCCAGAAGAACGTGACCGGGAACAGGATGTCGTTCGGGTCATAGAGGATCGACAGCGTCACGATCACCGCAGCCCCAAACGTGACGAAGATCGCGCTCGGGCGCCCGCCCATGTGCCGCCCGACTGCGTAGCCGGTCGCGATGAGCATCAGCACGGCGGAGACCAGGTTCGGCGGCTGCGTCAGGAAGACCGCCATGACGACGAGACCGACGAGCGTGACCAGCGCCGTCACGATCGGCTGCGAGCGCCGCCAGAGGAACGACAGCGCGATGCCCGTCATCACGACCAGGTTCAGGACAAGCGGCCCCTCGAGCTCCGATGTCGTGGCCAGGTCGATCGTCTCGATCACGACCAGGCCGGCGACGAACACCCTGTCGAGCGTGCGCCAGTCGCGCTCGCTGAGGCCGCGGAGGCGCTTCCTCACGACTCCTCCTCCAGGGGCAGGGAGCCCCGCACGCGGAAGCCCTCACCGGTTCGCTCCGCGCGCAGGTGGCCGCCGTAGAGGCCGACGCGATCGCGGAGCCCCGCCAGCTGCCCGGAATCGCCGGTCGCCCGGTCGTCGGTGACCTGAAGCTGCAGCTCTCGCGGCCGGTAGCGCACGCGCACCTCGGCGCTGCCCGCGCCCTGCTCGACGGCGGCCTCGAGCGCGTCCTCCACGACGCGATACGCGGTCAGGTCGACTCCCGCCGGCAGAGCACGCCGCCATCCGTGCAGGTCGAGGGTCACGGCGACGCCGCGATCGCGCGTCCGCTCCGTGAGCGCCTCGAGGCGCGCGAGGCCCGGCTGCGGCGCGAGCGTGACGCCATCGTTCTCGCGCCGGAGCACGCCGAGCAGGGTGCGCATCTCGGTGAGCGCCTCGCGGCCTGTGGTCTCGACGGCGGCGAGCGCCACCGCCGCCCGCTCGCGCTCGCCGGCCTCGACGGCGCGCGGCACGGCCTGCGCCTGGACCACCATCGTGCTGAGGCCGTTCGCCACCAGCTCCTGAAGCTCGCTCGCGATCCGCACGCGCTCGTCCTCGACCGCCGCATGCGAGCGCTCGACGCGGTCGCGCTCGGCCTGCTCGGCCTTCTCGCGCAGCTCGGCCTGGAGCAGGGCGCGGCTCCGCACGCCGCGGCCGGCAAGCACCGGCAGCCCGAGGAGGAACACGATCCAGACGAAGTCGCCCGGCCCCTCGAACCCGACCTCGACCCCGAGGCTCACAGCCAGACCGACGAACATCACCAGAAGCGCGTCGCGGAGGCGGCGAGCATCGGAGTAGCGGCCGATCGAATACAGGAGCAGCAGCGCGCCGACGAACGGCGTGGTGCTGTTCTTCGTCAGGTAGCCGTCGAAAAACGCCTGGAGGACGGTCGGGACGCTGAAGACGATCGCCGCGATCACCGCGTCGCGGCGGCGGAAGGCGAGGCTCGACATGGCAATTACGGCGGCGACCACCGTCACCGGGCGGCTGTGCCCCTCGCCGTCGAGGTTCAGCAGCTCGACCACGGACACGACCGCAAACGCGGCGGCTATCGCCATGTCCACCCTGAAGGAGTCCATCGCGCCCACGCGCGCCCGCACCGATTCCACGATCTGCACGTCTCCCAAGGTAACCGCGCGCGCTGGGATGGGCATCGTCCGCGCCGACGATCGGGAGTCATCCATTAGGAGGAGACCGACCGGGTCGCGGATCGTCCTGTACGGCGACGCAAGATCGGCGTTCAGGCCGACGCGCTCAGAGGGCTGTCACGGGAGCCTTGTCGCATGGCCAACTGGACCGCGACAACCACCACCACGGCGACCCCCGACCAGATCCTCGAGGTGCTCACGCACCCGGACGAGATCCGGCGCTGGTCGCCGATCGACTTCGACCTCGCCGAGCTCGACGACGTGCGCCTGGCCGCCGGCACCCGTGCCCGGGTGACCGGCAAGGTCGCCGGCGTGCGCGTGGGCTTCGACGTGGAGGTTCACTCGGCGGACGAGGAGCTGCTCGAGCTCTCCGCCGACGGTCCGATCGGCATCGACGTTCGCTACGAGCTGGCGCCCGCCGACACGGGCTCCGAGGTCCACGCGTCCGTCTCGCTCCGCCGCGGCGGCGGCCTCACCGGCCGGCTCGTGGCCAACGCGACCGCCGCGCTGCTGTCCACCGGCGTTCTCGACGGCGCCGCGGGCCGCATCGCCCGTGCCGCCGAGCGCCAGCCGGCATTCGCGCTGGCGGCCTGACCTGCAACCAATCAAGGAGACCCCCACCATGTTCAACGACACTGCAGCCGTTCGCCAAGCGCCGGGCGTAGACCGGCGCGCAGGCCTGCTATCAGCCGCTCCGCTCGCACCTCCCAGTGCCGCCGTGGCGGCACACGAGCTCACCCGACGCTACGGCCACGGCGATTCCGTAGTCGAGGCCGTGCGCGACGTGTCGCTCGAGATCCCGTCCGGTGAGTTCACCGCGATCATGGGCCCGAGCGGCTCCGGCAAGTCCACGCTGATGCACCTGCTCGCCGGTCTCGACCGCCCCTCCGAGGGCATCGTCGAGATCGCCGGACAGGACATCACCACGATGGGTGACAAGCAGCTCACGCTGCTCCGCCGCAGGCACATCGGCTTCGTTTTCCAGGCGTTCAACCTGGTCCCGACGCTGAACGCCGAGGAGAACATCACCCTGCCGCTGTCGATCGCCGGCCGGAAGATCGACCGCGACTTCGTGGACTCGGTGATCACGCGCGTGGGGCTCGACGAGCGCCGCTCGCACCGCCCGGCCGAGATGTCGGGTGGCCAGCAGCAGCGCGTCGCCGTGGCCCGTGCGCTCGTGTCCGAGCCGACGGTGCTGTTCGCCGACGAGCCGACCGGCAACCTCGATTCGAGGTCGAGCGCGGAGGTGATCGACCTGCTGAGCGAGGCGTCGAGCGTCTACGGCCAGACGATCGTGATGGTCACTCACGACGCGGTGGCCGCCGAGGCCGCCGACCGCGTCATCCACCTCGCCGATGGCCGTGTGGAGGAGATCGCATGATTCGCGTAGGCCTCAGAGGAATCACGACGCGCCGTCTGAGGACGGTGCTCACGGCCCTGGCCATCGTGCTCGGGGTGGCCATGGTGAGCGGTGCGTACACGCTCACCGACACCATGCGCGGTGCCGCCGACTCGCTGTCGAGCTCGGCGTACGACGGGACGGCAGCCGTCGTCTCCGCCAAGACCGTGGTCAAGGTGGACTCGGACAACCCCGTCCGCCCCGCCATTCCACAGGGCACGCTCGACCGGGTTCGAGCGGTACCGGGAGTGGAGCAGGCGGTGGGCAGCATCACGGACGAGGCGCGCATCGTCGGCAAGGACGGCGACGTGGTCGGCACCGGCCCGTACTTCGGGGTGGGGCTCGACAGCCACGCCGGGAAGCTCTCGCCCTTCAAGTTGAAGGAGGGCCGCTTCGCCACCGGTCCGGGCCAGGTGGTCATCGACGCCGGCACGGCCGACCGCGAGAACTACTCACTTGGCGACACCATCGCGGTCCAGACGCGCGGGCCGCAGCAGAAGATGCGGGTCACCGGCATCGGCACGTTCGGCGATGTCGACTCGATCGGAACCGCGACCTTCGCGCTGTTCGACCTGCACGCGGCGCAGCAGCTGTTCCACAAGAGCGACAGCTACACCGAGGTCCTCGTCGGCGGGCCCGACTCGGTCCGCAAGCAGCTCTCGGCGTCACTGGGCGATTCGCTCCAGGTGCAGACCGCCGCGGCGAACGACCGGTTCACGCTCGACGGCCTGAAGACGTTCGTCAAGTTCCTGAAGATTCTCCTCCTCGTGTTTGGAGGAATCGCCGTTTTCGTGGGCGCGTTCACGATCTACAACACGCTCTCGATCACGGTCGCGCAGCGCTCGCGTGAGCTCGCGCTGATGCGGGCGCTCGGGGCGACCCGGCGCCAGGTGCTGCGCTCGGTCGTGGTCGAGGCGGT
>JBEVKE010000158.1:0-10223 GCA_040509835.1 Thermoleophilaceae bacterium | reverse complement strand
ACATCGGCTACAAGAGCGAGGGCGTCATTCCGATGAATGAGCTCTCGATCCGGAAGTCGGTCGACCCGCACGACGAGGTCGAGCTGGGGGAGGAGGTCGACGCGCTCGTCCTCACCAAGGAGGACCAGGACGGCCGGCTCGTGCTGTCCAAGAAGCGCGCCCGCTTCGAGAAGGCCTGGCGCAAGATCGAGGCCGCCGCCGAGTCCGGCGAGCCCGTCGAGGGCACCGTGATCGAGGTCGTCAAGGGCGGCCTGATCATCGACCTCGGCGTACGCGGCTTCCTGCCCGCCTCGCTCGTGGACATCAGGCGAGTGCAGAACCTCGACGAGTTCCTCGGTACGAAGATCGAGTGCAAGGTCATCGAGCTGAACCGCTCGCGCAACAACGTGGTGCTCAGCCGCCGCGCGGTCCTCGAGGAGGAGCGCAAGGAGGTCCGCCAGCAGATCCTGGACCGGCTCCAGCCGGGGATGGTCGTGGAGGGCGCGATCTCGAACATCGTCGACTTCGGTGCGTTCGTGGACCTGGACGGCATCGACGGCCTGATCCACATCTCCGAGCTCTCCTGGAGCCACGTGAACCACCCGTCGGAGATCCTCTCCATCGGCGACGTCGTGCCGGTGAAGGTGCTCGACATCGACCGCGACCGCCAGCGCATCTCCCTCGGTCTCAAGCAGACCCAGGAGGACCCGTGGCAGCGCGTGATCGACACCTACCGGATCGGCGACGAGCTGGAGGGCAAGGTCACCAAGGTGGTCACCTTCGGTGCGTTCGTGGAGATCATGGACGGCGTCGAGGGGCTCGTGCACATCTCCGAGCTCGCCCATCACCACGTGGAGAACCCGCGTGAGATCGTCGAACCGGGCCAGGACGTGCGCGTGAAGATCCTCGAGATCGACTCCGAGCGCCGCCGCCTTTCACTCAGCGTGAAGCGCGTGGAGGAGCAGCTCGCCCACATTCGCTCCGCCGCCGAGGCCGGAGCGGCCGCGGCCGCGGAGGCCGGCGCCGGCCAGGACATTGGCGACGTGCCCGACCTCGGCCTGTCCGAGGACGTCTTCGCCGGCCCGTCCATCAGCGGCGCGGACGCCCTGAGGGCGGCGCTGCCGCCGCAGGAGCCCGCGGCCGACGAGGACGCGGCCGCCGCGGAGGCTCCCGCTGCCGACGAGGCTCCGCCCGTCGAGGAAGCTTCTGCTGCCGAGGAGGCTCCCGTTGAGGAGGCCTCCGCCGAGATGCCGGAGGCCGAGCCCGCACCGGGCGCGGTCGACCCGCAGCCGGCCCAGGAGGCTCCGGAGACCGATACGGCGGACACGCCGGGCGAGGCCGGGCCCGCCGCACCGGACGAGAACGAGGCCGAGACCACGGAGGAGTAGTGGCCGGGGTCCCGTTCGTGGGGCTCACGGGCGGTCTCGGCTCGGGGAAGTCGGAGGCGCTCCGCGTGCTGGGTGAGCTGGGTGCAGCCACGCTTTCGACGGACGCCGTCGTCCACGAGCTGCTCGCGAGTGACGAGCTGCGCGACATCGTGGTGGCCCGGCTGGGGGAGGAGGTAGCGCCCGACGGCGCCCTCGACCGCTCGCTGATGGCCGAGCGCGTGTTCGGCGACGACGAGGCGCGTGGCTGGCTCGAGGGCGAGTTGTGGCCGCGCGTCGGGCAGCGGGTGGCCGAGTGGAGGCAGGAGGTGGACACGCTCGACCCGTCGCCGCCCGCGGCCGTGGTCGAGGTGCCGCTCCTGTTCGAGTCGGGCATGGAACCGGTCTTCGACTCGACGATCGCCGTGATCGCCGACGAGGACGTTCGCGCTGAGCGCGCCGGTGCCCGCGGCCACGCATCTGTCGAGGAGCGCGCCGGCCGCCAGCTCGCGCAGCAGGAAAAAGCGCAGAAAGCGGACTACACGATCCGCAACGACGGTAGTCTCGATGAGTTGAGAGAGAACCTGTCCCGCGTACTTGCGAGACTCGACCCAGTGCCCCCATGAGCTCTCACGCCGCCTCCCGCAGAGCTGCCCGCCGCCCGTCCCGCGCCCGCATCAGGCGCAGACGACTCAGCATGCTCGCGGTTGCAGTGGTTCTAGGGGTGGGCCTGGCCGCGCTGGTGTCGCAACTCGGCCCGGATGTGGCCCGCGAGCTCACGCTCCCGCTCCACCACGACGACATCATCCGCCAGCAGGCGAACGACAAGCACCTCGATCCGGCGCTGATCGCGGCGGTCATCTACGAGGAGTCGCGCTTCCGCGACCAGACCTCGCACGCGGGCGCTCGCGGACTGATGCAGATCACGCCCGAGACGGCCGACGCGATCGCAAAGCACTCCGGCGGCGTCCGCTTCAAGCAGGAGGATCTCGCCGACCCGCAGATCAACATCTCGTACGGCGCCTACTACCTACGCCTGCTGATCGACCACTACGGCGGCAACGAGACGCTGGCGATCGCGGCGTACAACGCCGGTATGGGCAACGTCGACCGGTGGGTGGCCGACGCCGGCGGACCAGACAATTTCAGTACCGCGGAACACATTCCATTTCCGGAGACGCGGGCGTATGTTGAGAACGTCATGAACCGCCGCCGCGACTACCGGCAGAACTACGCGCACGATCTCGGTCTGTAGGTCCCCCGATGGGGCGCCTGGTGCGCGTGATCGTGCTGGTGGGCATCGCCGGCACCGGGCACACCATGCTCGGCGGCGTCGGCAGGGACTCGTTCGACGGCAACGAGCCGGACCCGCCCGACGAGGAGAAGGGCGAAGTGCTCGCCTGGGAGGGCCCGAACATGTCCCAGGAGCCGAACTGCTTCAGCGCCAATCCGTGCCCACCGTGAGCCTGGTTGTGCAATACTGAACCAAGTGGTTCAGTATCAGGCCAAGCTCGACCGTACCTTCGCGGCGCTCTCTGACCCCACCAGAAGGGGCATCCTCGAGCGCCTGGGGCGCGGTCGGGCGACCATCAGCGAGCTGGCCGAGCCGTTCGGCATCTCGCTGACCGGAATCAAGAAGCACGTCCGGGTGCTCGAGGACGCAGAGCTCGTGCGGACCGAGAAGGTCGGTCGCACACGCTGGTGCGCCCTGGGATCGCAGAACCTCGACGAGGTGCAGCGGTGGATCGCCGGCTATCGCCTGATGCTGGATGAACGTCTCGATCGCCTCGAGGAGCTGCTCGAGGGAATGAAAGGACAGGAGCAATGACGAACCAGCAGACGGGTGCCCTGACGGTCGCCGCCGAGGGCGAGCGCGAGGTGGTCACCGAGCGGGTGTTCGACGCGCCGCGCGAGAGGGTGTTTCAGGCGTTCGTGGACCCCGAGCTCATCCCGAGGTGGTGGGGTCGCCGCGACGACACGACGACCGTGGACAGGATGGACGTCCGCGAGGGGGGAGACTGGCGCTTCCTGACCGACGGGCCGGACGGCGCGAACGCGTTCCGGGGCACGTATCGGTCCATTCAACCGTCGGGGCTGATCGAGCAGACGTTCGAGTGGGAGGGCCTTCCCGGCCACGTAGTCGTTGAGATCGCGACGTTCGAAGACCTCGGCGACGGGCGGACGAAGGTGACCACGCGCTCGCGCTTTGACACCACTGAGGACCGCGACGGGATGCTCGCCTCGGGCATGGAGGCCGGTCTGGGCGAGTCGTACGAGCGGCTCGACGAGCTGCTCGCGCGCCCGGGAGCGGAGGACTAGCCGACAAGCTCGACTGCCCGGATGCGGTGCTACGCCTGCGCCCTGGCGCCGTCCACGAACCCGCGGACGTCGGCAGCCGGCTCGCTGTACGCGTCGCCGAGCGCGCCCTCCACGGCCGCCATGTAGTCCCTGGTCCAGGCGGGGAAGTCGTAGTCGATCGCCTTCAGGAACTCGAGCGTCGCGGCGAGCCGGATGTCCGCGATCGATGGATGGTCGCCGCCGATGAACTGCCTCCCCTCCATGAAGAAGCGGAACGCCTCGAGCGGCTCAGCGAGCGCCGCCTCGGCGTCCTGCCGGGCCTGGGCCTTGATCTCGTCGCTCGCGGCGGACGTGGCCGCCTCACCGGCGTACTGCGGGAAGCCGAGCACCGGGTAGGTCGCCCGCGCCACGAGCGGATAGAAGGTGCCGATCAGGTAGAACATCGCGCTGTCCGTCATCGCGCGCTCGCCCGGGTCGGTGGGGTAGAGGCGGTCCAGCCCGTGCTTGTTGCACAGGAACTGCATGATCGCGCAGCTCTCCCACAGCGAGCCGCGCGGGAGGCCGTCCTGCTCGAGCAGCGGCGTCAGATGGGCCGGGTCCTTGGCGAGGAACTCCGGCGTCGACGTCTGCCCCCAGACATCGACCTCGTCGAAGTCGAGCCCGGCGGCGCGGACGAAGATCCTGGCAGTGAGGTTGTTGACGCTCGGCTTGAGGATGCTGAGGCTGTTCTCGGCCATGGGCCGAGTCTCTCACCTCAGCGTGTCACGCGGTTGCCGCCTCCCAGCGCGCGTACGCCTCCTCGACGGCCCTCTTCGCGTCCGCGTGCCGCTTCGTCGCGCGCTCGCTGCTGGTGGGGCTCGCCCACGCCTTCGGGTCCGCCAGCTCCTCCTCGATCGCGCGCAGGGCGGCCTCCGCCTTCTCGACCTCGCGCTCGAGCTCCGCCGCACGTCGGATCGCGTTCTTCGACGGCCCGGCGGGCTTCGGGCGCCCGTTGCCCTTCGCCGGCCTGGGCTTGGCGGTGGCCGTCGCCGAGGGGCCGGCCGGGCGCGAGCGCTTCGCTGCGGCCCGCGCCTCCTTGCGCTCCTGGCGGACGCGCGAGTACTCCGCCCAGCCGCCCAGGTAGCTCCGGATCGTGCCGTCCTCGATCGCGAACGTGCGCGTGCCCACCGCGTCCAGGAGGGCGCGGTCGTGCGAGACCAGGAGGACGCTGCCCTCGAACCCGCTCAGAGCGTCCTCGAGGGCCTCGCGAGCGTCGATGTCCAGGTGGTTGGTGGGCTCGTCGAGGACCAGCACGTTCGCCCCCGACGCCACCAGGATCGCGAGCGACAGGCGCCGGCGCTCGCCTCCCGACAGGCCGTCGAGCGGCTTCTCCGCCTCGTCGCCGCTGAACAGGAAGCGGCCGAGCAGGGCGCGCGCCTTGTTCGGCGTGAGCTTCGTGGCGCGCTGCGCCGCGTCGAGCGCGGTCCCGCTGGAGCCGAGCTCCTCGGCATGCTGCGACAGGTAGCCGATCTGCACGTTGTGACCGGTGCGGAGCCTGCCGCCGTCGAGTTCGCGGCGGCCGGCGAGGGCTTCGATCAGCGTCGTCTTGCCGGCGCCGTTCGGGCCCACCAGCGACACGTGCTCGCCGCGCTCGAGCCACAGCTCGCCGTCGTCGAGGAGGGTGCGGCCGGGCACCTCGACCCGGCCGTCCGTGAGCTCGAGCACGACGCGCCCGGTGCGCTCGGCGCCGCCGAAGTTGAACCCGAGCGAGCGGTTGTCGCCGGGATCGCGCTCGATCCGGTCCATCTTCTCGAGCTTCTTGACGCGGGACTGAGCCTGGCGCGCCTTTGTCGCCTTGTAGCGGAACCGCTCGATGAAGCGCTCCATCCGGGCTATCTCGGCCTGCTGCTTCTCGATCTGCTTGCCGAGCTGGATGTCGCGCGCGGCCGCCTCGCGCCGCCATGCGTGCCAGGTGCCCGGGAAGAAGCGCGCGCGGCCGGCCTCCAGCTCCAGCACGGACGTGCCCACCGCCTCCAGGAACCAGCGGTCATGGGCGACCAGGATCACAGCCGCGTCGAGCCCGGTGAGGTAGTCCTCGAGCCACTCGAGCGAGGCGATGTCGAGGTGGTTGGTGGGCTCGTCGAGCAGGAGCAGGTCGGGATCGCCGGCGAGCGCCCGCGCCAGCGACGCGCGCGTGAGCTCGCCGCCGGAGAACGTGGACAGCCGGCGATCGAGCTGCGCGTCCGCGAAGCCGAGGCCGTGCAGCGGGCCAAGAGCCCGCGCGCGCCAGTCCCACCCGCCGGCGTGCTCGAGCCGGCCCTGGGCACGCGAGTAGCGGTCGAGCAGCGTCGCGTCGTCGGGGCGCTCGGCCATCTGCGTCTCGACCCGGCGCAGCTCCTCCTCCAGCGACACCAGGTACCTGCACCCCGAGAGGACGTACTCGCGCAGCGTCAGGTCGCGCTCGCGCGGCGGCCGCTGGTCGTGCAGCGCGACGCGCGTGCCCTTCTCGAACACGAGCTCGCCGCCGTCTATCCCCGTCGCGCCGGCGACCATGCGGAGCAGGGTGGTCTTCCCGGCGCCGTTGCGGCCGGCGAGCGTCATCCGGTCCCCGCGCTCGAGCTTGAACGACACGCCACGGAACAGCGGGGAGCCCGCCATGTCCTTGTCGAGAGCGCTTGCGATTACAACGGCCATTGCGGCGTTCAAGGCTAAAGCCAGGCGGCTGGGCGTGAAATTCGCGCGTCAGGGGCGCGCAACGATGCATGCTGCGCCGCATGAAGAAGCTCACGACAGCAGTCCTCCCAGTCGCGGTCGTATGTGCGCTAGCCGTCCCCGCGGGGGCCGCCGCGAAGCCGGTCAAGTACGCCGGGAAGACGAGCAGCGGCCACAAGGTCACGTTCAAGCTCGTCGGCGGCAAGCAGGCGGTCGACTTCGTGACCGGCGCGCCCGTCACGTGCATCCCGATTCAGGGCGGCGGACAGAACTTCGTCGGCGCGGAGCCGCTCGTCTACCACTTCCAGATCAACCGCACGGTCGAGTTCCAGTCCAAGATCAAGCCGGCCTTCTACTACAACGAGGTGACCGCGAACTTCCGCTTCACAACGAAGAAGCTCCGTAACGGCACCATCAAGGGCCACCTCGCTGGCAGTACGAGTTCCTGATCCCCAAGTACCCGATCGGAACCTTCTCGATCTACAGCGGCCTGGGCGAGGCGACCTCAGCGCCAAGCCGCGCAGGTAGGCGCGCCGGGGACGACCTAAGGGTTCAGGGGCAAGTTCAGGGGCGCAGGTTTGGGGATCGCCCCAATGTGCCTGCGCCCCGCGGGGCGGATCATTACGTCGGCAAGACCACGGGCGGCCACAAGGTCACCTTCGACCTCTACAGGGCCGGGACGATCCGCCGATCTCCTTCCCGGTCAACCAGAACAACCTGAAGTGGAAGGACGAGCAGGCCAACACCGGCTTCTACTACAACCACGTGACGAAGAACTACGAGTTCTCCACGCGGAAGCTCCGGAACGGCACGATTCGCGGGACGCTCGGGCAGCAGTTCCAGTTCCTCGTCCCCAAGTACCCACCCGGCACGTTCGTGATCTACGGCTGCCTGGGCGTGACACATTTCAGCGCGAAGCCCGCTGTTCGCTGAAAAAAAAGCGGCCGCCCCGAACCTTCCGGGGCGGCCGCTTCGCTTACGTTCTAGGCCGCTGCGGGGGCGGCGTCCGTGATCGGCGCCGTTCCGGTCGGGTTGCCCGGGCGCCGGATGCCCATCACCAGAAGGGCAATTCCGATCACCAGGACGAATCCGCCGCTTCCGAGCGCGCTCCATCCGATCTCGTCCAGGAATGGGATGTTCGCGCCGGCGCTGACGTCGGCGTCGACTCCGCGGGAGCCGTCAGCGTTCATCACCACGACCGAGTAGTCGCCGTCCTCGATGTCCCAGTGCAGGGTCTGCTTGCCCGAGCCATGCTCGGAGGCGGCCCAGATGTGGGAGTCGGCCGGCGCGACCGAGCGGCGATCGCCGGCGTGGTCGCTGTAGTCAGCGTCGAAGGGCGACGTGTCGACGTCCGTGATCGTCGTGTGCGAAACGCCAGCCAGGTAGCTGGCCACGTCGCTCGTGCGAGCGATGCCCACGAACATTGGCTTGTCGTTGCGCGACTCGACCTCGAGTCTCACCTTGCCGAGATCCTCTGAGTCCAGGACGAAGTTGCCGGCGTCCAGGTCCACGTCGAGGTTCTCGGTCGCGAGTGCACGCGTTCCGCCCTCGAACTGGTGCGTGTGGGTCGACAGGTATCCGTCGCCGTCCTTCTGTGATTCGCCCACGAACGCGAGTGCGCTGATGGCCAGGAGGCCGAGTGCAACCAGGCTGGCGAGGGAGCCGGCGACGATGAGGGCGATACGTGACTTCTTCATTTCGAGTTCCTCCGATGCGTTGAATTTGCGATTGGGGAACCGTCGCATCGGAGCGCGCCGGTTTCGCTGGGGCCACCAGGCGTCCTGGTGGTGCGGTTAGCTCTCAGTCTTGGCCGCATTCGTGTATCTGCTGCGCTGCGCCGACGGCACGCTCTATTGCGGCTGGTCCACCGACCCCGAGCGGCGCCTGCGCCAGCACCAGGCGGGCACGGCGAGCCGCTACACGCGCGCCCGCCGGCCCGTCGAGCTCGTCTACACGTGCGAGTTCGGGTCGCGCTCGGAGGCGATGCGGGAAGAGGTCCGCATCAAGCGCATGACGCCCGGCGACAAGCGACGCCTCGCTAACGTCTAGAGGTCGTGCCGAAGTTCGAGCTCAACTCCGCCTACAAGCCGGTCGCCGACCAGCCCGCCGCCGTGGCGGGGTTGGCCCAGGGGATCGAGGAGGGCGACCGGTTCCAGACGCTGCTCGGCGTCACCGGCTCGGGCAAGACGGCGACGATGGCGTTCGCCATCGAGCAGGTCCAGCGGCCGGCGCTCGTGATCGCCCACAACAAGACGCTCGCCGCGCAGCTCTGCAACGAGTTCCGTGAGTTCTTCCCGAAGAACTCGGTCGAGTACTTCGTCTCGTACTACGACTACTACCAGCCCGAGGCGTACGTCCCGGCCCAGGACCTGTACATCGAGAAGGACTCGTCGATCAACGAGGAGATCGACCGGCTGCGGCACTCGGCCACGAGCGCGCTGTTCGCCCGCCGCGACGTGGTCGTCGTGGCCTCGGTGTCATGCATCTACGGCCTTGGCTCGCCGCAGAAGTACAACGCCCAGGTGACGCTCCTGAAGAAGGGCGAGATGGTGGACCGCGACGAGGTGCTCCGCAAGCTCGTGGACAACATGTACACGCGGAACGACCAGGCGCTCGGCCGCGGCACCTTCCGCGTGCGCGGCGAGACGCTCGAGGTGTTCCCGGCCTACGCCGAGACCGCCTACCGGGCCGTCTTCTTCGGCGATGAGATCGAGACGATCCAGCACTTCGACCCGCTCACCGGCGAGGTCTTCGACGAGCTGGAGCACGCCGGCATCTGGCCGGCCACGCACTACGCCACCGACCGTCCCACGATCGAGCGCGCGGTCGTCGAGATCCGCGACGAGATGGAGGCCCGCTGCGCCGAGCTCGAGGCGCAGGGCAAGCTGCTCGAGTCACACCGGCTTCGGCAGCGCACCCAGTTCGACATGGAGATGATGCGCGAGCTGGGCTTCTGCAACGGCATCGAGAACTACTCGCGCATCCTGGACGGCCGCCAGCCCGGCGAGCGCCCCTTCTGCCTGCTCGACTTCTTCCCGGACGACTTCGTCTGCTTCATCGACGAGTCGCACCAGACCGTGCCGCAGATCGGCGGCATGTACGAGGGCGACCGGTCGCGTAAGACGACCCTGGTCGAATACGGGTTCCGGCTGCCGAGCGCCCTCGACAACCGCCCGCAGACGTTCGACGAGTTCCTCCAGCACACGCCGCAGATGGTCTTCGTCTCTGCCACGCCGGGCGACTTCGAGCGCAACCACTCATCGAAGATCGTCGAGCAGATCGTGCGCCCGACCGGGGTCGTGGACCCCGAGGTCGACGTGCGCGAGACGAAGAACCAGATCGACGATCTCATGGAGGAGATCCGCCAGCGCGTCGAGGTCGAGGAGCGCACGCTCGTGACCACGCTCACGAAGAAGATGTCGGAGGACCTGACCGACTACCTGCTCGAGTACGGCTTCAAGGTCCGCTACCTCCACTCGGAGATCGACACGCTCGAGCGGATCCAGATCATCCGCGAGCTGCGCCTCGGCGAGTACGACGTGCTGGTGGGCGTGAACCTGCTGAGGGAGGGCCTCGACCTCCCGGAGGTCTCGCTCGTGGCGATCCTGGACGCCGACAAGGAGGGCTTCCTCCGTGGCGAGACGTCGCTGATCCAGACGATCGGGCGCGCGGCGCGGAACATCCGCGGCAAGGTGATCATGTACGCCGACAAGGAGACCGCGGCGATGCGCACGGCGATCGACGAGACGAACCGGCGCCGCGCCATCCAGGTCGCCTACAACGAGGAGCACGGCATCACGCCGGAGACGATTCAGAAGGGCATCTCGGACATCTCCGACTTCCTCATGACGGAGTCGAAGGTGCCGACCGGCCGCGGGCGCCGGCGCCGCG
>JBEVKE010000157.1:0-4960 GCA_040509835.1 Thermoleophilaceae bacterium | reverse complement strand
GAGCCGTACAGGTTGTAGAGCGTGTCGCCGAAGTGGTCCATCCAGCGGGTGGCGAGGTCGCCCGGGAGCGCGGAGCCGCTCGCGGCCACCACCTTCAGCGAGGAGGTGTCGTACTTCGCGATCGTCTCCTCGGGCAGCTCGAGGATTCGCTGCATCATCACGGGGACCACGGCGAGCGCGTCCGCGCGGGTGCGGGCCACCTCCCCGAGGCAGGTCTCGGGATCGAACTTCCTGCGCAGCACGTACGTCATGCCGAGGATCAGCCCGAGCGAGAAGTGCGCGAAGCCCCACGAGTGGAACAGCGGCGCCGCGACGTGGATCGTGTAGCGGCTCTTCATCGGGATCTTCGACAGGTAGGCCACCACCGGGTCGATCGTCTCGGGATTCCCGCGCGAGGCGCCCTTCGGGGTGCCGGTCGTGCCGGAGGTGAGAATGATCGCCCGGCCCTCGCGCGCCGGCGGCACCACCGAGCTCGGGTCGCCCTCCGCCATCAGCTGGTCGAGCGTCGGGTCGTGGCAGGTGGGCTCGTCGTGCCAGGCCACGAACCGCTTGCGGCGGTGGCCGGCCTCCTCGAGCAGCCCGTAGAACTCCTCGTCGAAGATGAGCGCCTTGGGCTTCTCCCGGTGGACCACCTCGACAAGCTGCGGCCCCGCGAAGGCGGTGTTCAGGTAGAGCGCGTCGGCGCCGAGCTTCGACAGCGCGATCGTCGCCTCGACGAAGCCGCGGTGGTTGCGGCACATCACGCCCACGCCGTCGCCCTCGAGGATGCCCTGGTCGGAGAGCGCGTGCGCGAGCGCATTCGTGCGCGTGTCGACCTCGCTGTAGGTGAGCTGCCCGAGCTCGTCGACGATCATCGTCTCCTCGGGGTAGCGCTCGGCCAGTGAGATGGCGCCGGCCGCGGGGCTGCGGCCCCACTTCTGGAGAGTCCTCAGCACGCCCCACAGCCGGTCCGGCCGCATCGGCCGGATCACGCCCGCCTCGATCAGCACCTTCGCGCTTCCGAGCTGGTGGACGACACGTCCCGGCAGGCTCTTCCCGTCCTGGTCCGCCACGTCTTCCCTGACCTCCTCGTCGTCGAGCTCGAGCGCAAGATTCTTCAGGGTTTCCTCGAGCGTCGTCGCGACCATCGGCGCGCCGAGCCGGTCCGCCACGTTGCCGAGCAGGCCGCCGGGCGAGTCCCACGACAGCCGCAGCACCACCCTCGTGCGCCCGTCGTCGGCCTCACGCAGGCGCCAGCGAACGCGGTGGTCTATGCCGGTGATGCTGGTCCACGCCATGTCCGCGGGCTCGTCACACTCGACGATCTCGACCAGCCCGCCGATGTCGGCGGACCCGATCCGCATGCGGATCGTGAACCTCGCCCCGAGCCCGTCCTGCTTGTTCCGGCGCTGGAGCCGCGTGATCCCGTGCCAGAAGCCGTCGTAGTTGTCGGGATTGGAGACGAGCTCCCAGATCCGCTCGGGGGGCGCGTCGATCGCGATCTCGCGCTCTACCCGCATCAGCCCAGCACCGGCAGCGAGCGCTCCTCGGCGAGGCCGGTGAGCGCCGTCTGCATCTCCGTGGTCACGCGCTCGTACGCCCTGTCGACGTCCATGCGCGACACGTCGATCGGCTCCAGCACCTGGATCGTGATCTTCGCGGGGAGCGGGATGTGGCCGAGCATGTCGCCGACGTTCAGCCCCCACGGCAGCGCCAGCGAGATCGGGAGCACCTTGAGGCGGAGCATCCGGTCGAGCCCGAGGAGCTTTGCGACCCGCTCGCCGCGCGAGAGGAACAGCGCGGTCTCCTGGCCGCCGATGGCCACCACCGGCACGAGCGGCACCTTGCGCTCCTTCGCGAGCCGGATGAAACCCTTTCGTCCTCCGAAGTCGACCCTGCCCGACTCCCAGCTCGGGCGGTGGACCTCGTAGTCGCCTCCGGGATAGACGAGCAGCGCGGCGCCCACGTCGAGCGCGCGCTGGGCGTTCTCGGGTGTGGCGGCGACCGTGCCGTACTTGCGCAGGCGGCCGAGGCCGGGCATCGAGAGCACGAGGTTGTGGGCGAGCTGATGGAAGCGCCGCTCGACGCCGAAGTACGTGCTGAACGCGAGCGTGAACACGTGCGTGTCCGGGGTCAGGTTGCCGCCCGAGTGGTTGCCCACCAGCAGCACGGGACCCTCCTCCGGAATGTTCTGGAGCCCGCGGACCTCGGCGCGGAAGTACAGGCTCGCGAGCATCCAGAGGCCCGGCAGGGTCTCGCGGATGTAGTCGGGGTCGCGCTCGTCGAGGTCCGCGGTGGGTACGCGCCGCTGCGCCTCCTCCGCGATGGCGCCGATCAGCCGAGCGGCCATCTGGACGAGCGAGCCGGGCCCGTGGGCCGTGCTCCCGGGCGCCCCGCCATTCGTCGATCCGTGCGCGGTAGACGTGCTCACCGCGCGGGCCTCACGCGGCGCGTCGCGTCGACGAGAGCAGCTCGGGCCAGGTTGACGGCGGGCCGCCGGGCCGCCGGAGCTTGTGCGGCTCGCCCTTCGGAAGGCCGTCGAGCAGCGCGCGTATCTCGGGGCGGTTCAGCTGCTTCGCGACCGTCTCCTCGGCCACGTCGATCACGTCCTGGCGCCGCTCAGTGCTCATCCAGTTCCGGCCCATCGCGGCGTGATCCTCGGCGGTGGGCTCGACTACAACGACCTCCGTCCCGAAGCGGCGCACCTTGCGCTCCTCGCGCTCGAGCCGGGCGCGCGAGGCGCGCCTCGTGAGCGACGGGATGAAGTCGATCGCCCCGTTGAGCGCGCCCGCGGCCGCGCCGCGGAGCCCGCCGCCGGAGCGCCGCCCCTCCTCGGAGCTGGTCAGCGGGTTGAGGCAGATCACGAGGTCGAGCCCTCGGCCCGCCACGAGGTCGAGGTTCGAGACGGAGCACACGCCGCCGTCCACGTAGCGGCGGCGGCCGATCTTGACCGGGCGGTAGAAGCCGGGGATCGCGCACGAGGCCGCGACGGCGTCGCCGATGTGCGCGCGCGGGGAGCCGAGCCGGCCGAACGGCGTGCGGCGGCCGCTCTCGTAGTCACAGGCGACGGCCCAGTAGTTCCGATGCTCGACCCAGTTGCCCGGCACGGCGCGGGCGACGGTGTCCCTGAGCGAGTCGGTCGAGATGAACCCCGAGGGGATCCAGCCGGCGACCATCTGGAGCGGCGTGTGCCTCAGCGGCTGCGACATCGACGTGAACGCCATGCGGAGCGACCCGGGCCCGATGGCGGGGATGCCGGTGTGGAGCCGGAAGCTCGCGCCCGCGGAGCGGTCGGCTTCGGCCGCCGGCCGGCCGTCGGCCCCGACGAGGCCCTCGAACACCTCTCCGCGCGAGTGGGCGACCATGAACCACGGCGGACTGCCGCCGGCCACGAGCGCGCCGATCATCGACCCGGCCGACGTGCCGACGACGAAGTCGGCGCTACCGGGATCCCAGTCCGTCTCGCGCGCGAGCGCGCTCAGTCCGCCGACCAGCCACGCGCCGCCGAGCACGCCTCCAGCGCCGAGCACCAACCCCACCTTCACCGAGTCGCGCTTCCCCTCGAAGCTCCCCGCGCAAACGGGGGCCCGCACAGATCCACGTATTCCACCCTAGCCCGAAGCGGCCGTTCTCGCGCCTCACGAGTGTCCGGCCTGCGGGTCGCGGTACGCGTCCTTGTCCCACGGAGGGAGGACACCGGGATCGTGTGGCGGGTACATCCGCGGGTCGATCGACTCGAGCGGGACGAGCCGAAGGCCCTCGCCGGTGGTGCTCCGCTCACGGAGCCCGCCGCGCCCCGGCCGCTGCGGAGTGAGCCGTGGCCGGGCGGGCCGAGGCCCGTAGCGGGGCGCCGACGGCCGCGGGCTCGGCGCGCGCCAGCGCGGCTCCCGCTCGAACGGCACGTGTCCGGAATGGCTGCCGCGCGAGACCCGCACCCAGCCGGTGTGCCGCGCCCACTCGCCGAGGCATGAGGCCCATTTGCAGCTCTGGAAGTGCCCGTGCGAGCTGGCCCGGAGCCAGACGCTCCCGTCGGGGTCCAGGCGGACGAACGCTCCCTCCCAGTCATCCCTGTGGAAGCCGGGGTAGCCGGCGAGGCCGCTCAGGAGGCGCGCCCACAGCCGGTCGGATCCGGCGAGCGTGGTGTTGGAGTCGGGGTAGTAGAGCCAGTACTGGATGTAGAGGCGTCCGCCGCGCCGGACGACGTGCGTGAAGGCGCTCGCACGCGAGCGCCCGCGGCCGGCCGGCACGTGGGCGTCCAGTCCGGGGTCGTCCGGCGCCACCGAGCAGCTCGCTCGGCGGCAGTGGCGCCAGTCGACCGGAAGCTCGCGCTCGCCCCGCTCGTACACGAGGTTCGGAGCGAGTGCACGCACGGCCGCCGCGCCGCTCTCTCCGTAGGCGGCCACCAGCCGCGCCTGGTCGCGATCGCAGCGGCCCGTGACCGCGCACACCAGATGGCGCGACAGGAACCCGCCGACATCGCGTCCGTCGAACCCGCCCCTCAGCGCGAGCAGCGCGCCGAGGGCGAGACAGCACATCAGCATGAGTGCGACGAACTCGACACCGGCCTGCCCGCCGTCGTCGCTCACGGACCGGGATCGAGCGCGGGGAGGTCGCGCAGCAGGTCCACCGGGCTGACGCAGTTGTTGATCATCCGCAGGGCGACGCCGTACGGGAGCGTGTAGCCGGGCAGCCGGCTCTCTGGGTGGCGCAGCGAGTACCGGGTCCGCTCGTAGACGAGACAGGCGAACCACGCCCTCCGCCAGAGCGCCCCCGCCCCGCGGCCAGCCCGCCGAAGCACCCCGGGCGCCGCCCGGCGAAGCGGGCCGAGCTCCCCCGCGAGCACCTGGCGCCGGGGCGGGGAGTCGAGATGAGACTTCATGGGGCGATGTGCCTGCTGGTGCACCTGGGTCACGGACCGCGCCAAAGTCGTTCCCAGCTCCTCCCCGTCCGCCCGCGAGGCCAGGTGGCTCGCGCCCACCAG
>JBEVKE010000156.1:0-10187 GCA_040509835.1 Thermoleophilaceae bacterium | reverse complement strand
CGTTGACGTTGAGGCGGTCGTGGTCGAACCCGAGCTCGCGCATCGAGGCGAGCACCTGGGAGGCGAACGCCTCGTTCAGCTCCACGAGGTCGATGTCCTTCGGCTCGAGGCCGGCGCGCTCCAGCGCCTTCCGCGTGGACGGCACCGGGCCGATGCCCATCACCGCGGGGTCCACGCCGGCCGACGCGCTGCTCACGATCCGCGCGAGCGGCTCTCGACCGAGCTCGCGAGCGCGGTCCTCGCTCGCAACCACGACGCACGCCGCGCCGTCGTTGATCTGGGAGGAATTGCCCGCGGTGACGGTGCCGCCGTCGCGGAAGATGGGCCTCAGCTTGGCGAGCCGCTCGAGCGTGGTGTCGGGGCGCGGGCCCTCGTCGGCGTGGATCGTGACGGGCTCGCCCTTGGGCTGGGGAGCGTCGACCGTGACGATCTCGTCGTCGAAGCGCCCCGCTTCGGCGGCCGCGACGGCGCGGCGGTGGGACTCGAGCGCGAACGCGTCTTGGTCCTCGCGCGAGACGCCGTGGCGCTCCGCCACGTTCTCGGCCGTCTCGCCCATCGACTCGGTGGAGTAGCGCTCGGCGAGCCGCAGGTTCACGAACCGCCAGCCGATCGTCGTGTCCACCAACTCGACGTCGCCGCGCGGAAAGCCGCGCTCGGGCTTCAGCATCGCGAGCGGAGCCCGCGACATCGACTCGACGCCACCGGCCAGCACGAGGTCCGCCTCGCCCAGGCGGACCTGCCGGGCGCCCTGCACCACCGCCTCGAGGCCCGACGCGCAGAGGCGGTTCACGGTCACGCCCGGCACCTCCTGGGGGAGCCCGGCGATCAGCGATGCCATCCGCGCCACGTTGCGGTTGTCCTCGCCCGCCTGGTTGGCGCACCCCATGTAGACCTCGTCCACTGTCGCCGGGTCGATCCCGTTCCGCTCGACCGCGGCGGCGATCGCGCGGGCGGCGAGGTCGTCCGGTCTGACCGGCGCGAGCACCCCGGCGTAGCGGCCGATGGGCGTGCGGAGCGCGTCGACGATGACGGCGTCGGGCATGGGCGGGGAGCGTACACTCGGCCCGCGTGGACGAGTTCGCGGCATTCGTCACGCTCGGCGGGCTGGTCCTGATCGGGATCTTTCTCGCGATCGGGCGCTGGTATCCCGGCTCGGGCGCTGAGCAGGTGGACTGGCGACCCACCCGGTCGCCCGAGGTCGAGGCCGAGCTCGAGATCGACGACGTGGACCAGATGATCGAGGCCCAGAACCGCCGCCGCCGGGCCAGCGGGCGCCCCGAGGTCACGGAGGCCGACATCCGCGCCCAGGTGGCGGCCGACCGGGCATGGCGCGAGGAACTGCGCCGCCGCGCGCGGGAGGGGTAGCGCGGCGCGACCGTGGCGCGCGTTCTCCTAGTCGGATGTGGGTGCCGGGGGCAGGCGCTTGCCGGTGCGCTGTCCGAGCATGCGATTCGCGGAACCACCCGTTCCCGCGAACGCGTAGCGGAGCTCGAGGCGGCCGGCATCGAGGGCGTCGTGGCGGACCCCGACCGGCTCGCGACGCTCGTCCCGGCGATCTCGGGCGTGACGGTCGTGTGCTGGCTGATGGGCAGCGCGACGGATTCGCCTGGTGTGCACGGCGACCGGCTCCAGACGCTCATGGAGCACCTGGTGGACACGCCGGTGCGCGGCTTCGTCTATGAGGCGGCGGGGGCGGTGGACGCGCCGCTGTTGGAACAGGGCGCGCAGATCGTGCGCACGGCTTCGGAGACCTGGCGCATACGTTGCGACGTCGTCAGCGCAGACCCCGCAGAGCACGATGCGTGGCTGGTCGCGATGAAGGAGGCTGTCGAGCGGACGATGTCTGTGTTCTAGAGGTGGCCGCCCGTGATGCCGACGATCACGATCGCGATCGTCACGAGCGCCAGCAGGATCGAGATGGCGATCATCGAGTTCCAGACGACCGCCGCGGCGACTTGCCCGCGCGTCCGCCTGGTGACCAGCACCTCGGCCGCGGCAGCGATCTCGGCCGCGGTGGGCGCACCCCGAGCCGGCGGCGCAGCGTCGGGGGGCGGGGCCGGCGTCGCGGCCTCGGCGGTCGGAGCCTCAGGACCGTGCGCGTCACCCCCTTCACCGCGGTCGTCCGCAGGCGCCTCGACGAGCGGAGCGGGAGCGCCAGCGCTCGGTGCCGGGCGGCCGCCCAGGCCGATCACCAGAGCGTCGGTTGCCTGAACCAGGCGGCGCTCGTGCTCCACGCAGCGGGTGCAGTTGCGCAGGTGGACGTCGAGGCGGCGCACGTCGGTGTCCGCGAGCACGCCGTCGAGGCGGTCGGAGATGAGGCCCTCGGCTCGCTCGCACCAGCCGCTGCCGCCGAGCGTGACGAGCGTCTGGCGGAGCTCCTTGCGGGCGGCGGCAAGCTCTCTGCCGAGCTCGTACTCGGACATGTCCAGCAAAATGGCCACCTCGGCCCGCGGGCGCTCCGCCAGCACCGCCAGGGCGAGCGCGCGCGCTGCCGGCGGATCCAGCGCCGGGAGCCATGACCTCACCTCGCGGAGCGCCATGGCCGGATCAACCGGACCGGGCGGCCGAGCGGGAACGGGTCGAAGCGGAGCGTGCTCCATGAGCGCGCGCAGCATACCCCCGCGGGCGGCCCCCTTGGCTACCCTCGCGCCATGTCCGAATACGCCAAGGATGTCCTGGTCGACACGCAGTGGGTCGAGAACCACCTCTCAGACGAATCAATTCGGGTCGTCGAGGTGGACGAGAACCCGTCCCTGTACGCCGAGGCGCACATCCCCGGCGCGATCGGCTTCGACTGGAAGAAGGACCTTCAGGACCAGGTGAAGCGCGACTTCCTCGGCCCCGCCGAGTTCGGCGACCTGTTCGGCAGCCGTGGCATCTCGAACGACCACACGATCGTCCTCTACGGCGACCGCAACAACTGGTTCGCGGCCTACACGTACTGGTACCTCAAGTACTACCGGCACGACAACGTCCGGCTGATGAACGGTCCCCGCGAGAAGTGGATCTCGGAGGGCCGGCCGACCACCACGGACATCCCGGCCTACGACAGCCAGACCTTCTCCGCACGCGAGGGCGACGAGTCGATTCGCGCGTATCGCGACGAGGTGCTGAGCGCGCTCGACTCGAACACGAGCCTCGTCGACGTGCGCTCGCCGCAGGAGTACTCGGGCGAGCTGATCGCGATGGCCGGCTACGAGCAGGAGGGCGCCCAGCGTGCCGGGCACATCCCGGGCGCTGCCTCCGTGCCGTGGGCGCAGGCGGTCAAGGAGGACGGCACGTTCAAGGACGCCGACGAGCTGGGCCGGCTCTACAAGGACAGGGGCGTCGTGAACGGCAACCCGATCATCGCCTACTGCCGGATCGGCGAGCGCTCGGCCCACACGTGGTTCGTCCTCCACGAGCTGCTCGGCCAGGACGACGTGAAGAACTACGACGGCTCCTGGACCGAGTGGGGCAACATGGTCGCCGTCCCCATCGAGAAGGACGTCTAAAGGATCGGAGTCAGGCGCTCCAGGAGCGACTCGAGAATCCGGGCGGTCGCTCCCCACACCAGGTGGCCGTCGACGGTGTAGGTGGGAGTCTTGATCGGCACGCCCTTGCGGAGCAGACGCTGCATCTCATGCCCGGCAACGAGGTCGGCCAGGGTGAATTCGAGCACCTGAGCGACCTCGCTCGCCTGGGGCCGCCAGCTCTGTCCTCGCTGGACGATTCCCACGAAAGGGAAGACGCGGTACCCGGTCACGAAGGTGCCGACCGGCGGCAGAGCGCCCACGAGCTCGACGCTGCCGGGATCGAGGCCGATCTCCTCGTGGGCCTCGCGCAGAGCGGTTGAGCGGAGATCCTCATCGGGCTGGTCCTGGCGTCCCCCGGGGAATGAGATCTCGCCCGCATGGCGACGGAGATCATCACGACGTTCCGTGAGGGTGACGGTCCACGGGTCTGGTGTGAGCGGCACCAGCACGGCCGCGTCCTTCGACCCGGGCGCGTCCATCTCGGCCGCCTCCTCGGGCGTCAGGAGTAGCCGGCGAAGATCGGCCATTGCTCGATCGGAGTGGTGGACTGGACCACGTGCATGCCGGCCTCGGCGTAGCGCTCGAACGCGGCGTTCGCCTCGTCCGTGTAGTCCACGGCGCCCGGCACGACCACCGGCGACGTGCAGTCCTCGAGCAGGTACGTACGCTCGGCGAGCCCGCTTTCCTCCTCGAGCAGATCGTCGATGGTCCAGGCGATGCAGTGGCTCTTGGCCTGGCCGGCCACCACCACGGCATCGAAGGTGGAGAGCTTTTCGATCAGCTCCGTGTTGAAGGCACCGAGGCGGTCGCCGTCCGGGCCCTCGGTGACCTCGGGCCCGAGCACCGAGTAGTGCTCAGTGAGCGGGTTGTCGCCCTTCACCTGGAAGTCGGGCTGGCTGTAGCGCGCGACGGAGTGGAAGAAGAGCGCCTCCTCCACGGCCGAGACGAGCGCGTGCCCGATCCCTCCGAGCATCGCGTGGTACGGCCAGATCGTGAGGTTGTACTTGCCGCCGTCGGCGAGCGCCTGGGTGTAGTGGGTGAGGTGGCGAGCGGCGTAGCCGGGGTCGAGTCCGAGAGCCACTGCCACGCGATCGTTCACCCGCCACCGCCCGGACTCGACGTCCTCGGGCGACACCAGGGTGTACGGATCGGGATGGTTCCCGTGCTCGTCGACCAGCCAGATGGCGTGGAACACCTGCATCGCGTGGTGCGTGTCGAGGCTCGGGAACACCTGGGTGATCGTGTCGAGGTTCCGGTAGACGAACTCGCAGAGCCGGCGGCTGTCGTCCACGGCGCCGGTGCCGGAGCGGCCACCCACGAACAGCTCGAAGCCCGGGATGCAGAAGGTGTTCTGGACGTCGACCGCGAGCAGGCAGACGCGCGGCGAGTCGCCGGCCGCGGGCGCGATGTCGTGCTCCGCCGCCCAGGATGCGGCGTCCCGCGCCCGCTGCTCGTAGTCCACCCGCCAGACTTCGCCGACGCGATCCGGGTCGAAGTGCGCGGGGACCGGGAGCGCGCGCATGGCGCCCGCGAGTCTAGTGCTCCACAATGGCGCGGTGATCGAGCGGGTCCTGGACGGTCTGTTCGCCTTCTACGGGGTGTGCGGAGGGGCCTCGGATGGCGCGCGCACCATCGACCATGACGGGCTGCGGGCGGCCGTCGTGCCCGCGGCTCCGGAGCGTGCGGTGGCGAACGGCGTCGCGTACAGGAGCGCCGGCGCGCTCGAGGCGGCGTACGACGAGCTGGCCGAGGCGTACGACGCGATCGGCGCCAACTGGACGGTGTGGGTGTGGCCCGACGATGACGCCACAGGCCGGTTCCTGGAGGAGCGCGAGCACGTGCTCGACGCCCGCCCCGTCGCGATGGGGCGCGATCTGAACGGCGTGGAGCGGCCGCCCGCGGAGGCCCTTCCCGAGTGGACCGCCCTGGGCGACGTTGCCGTGGTGGGCCCGCTGAACGACCGCGCCTACGGCTTCGAGGCCGACTCCTTCACGCGCGCGCTGCGGAACCTGCCGAGCGACGGGATCCACGTCTACGTGACCAGCGACGACGGCGAGCCCGTGGGGTGCCTCCTGATGACCGACCACGGCGACAACTCGGACGTGGAGTGCGTGGCGGTGGTGCCCGAGGCACGCGGCCGCGGCATCTCTGGACACCTCCTCGGGCACGCGCTCGCCGACGCCGCCGAGCGCGGCGTCCGGACCTCAACGCTCGTGTCCACGGCGCTCGGCTACCCGGTGTACGAGCGCGCCGGCTTCCGCACGTTCGGCCGCTTCCAGATGTGGGAGCGGGCCGCGGGCAACTGAGTCAGACGACCTCGACCGACTCCTCGAACATGACCTCGCCCTCGAGCACGCGGTGCACGGGGCACTTGGCGCCGATCTGCATGAGCCGCTCGCGCTGATCCTCCGGCAGCTCCTTGGGGAAGTTCACGGTCATCGTGAAGCGTGTGGGCGAGCCGCGCTGGGCGGGCTCGTAGTCCACGTCGACGCTCACGTCGCCGATGTCCCAGCCCTTCCGCTGCGCGTACATCTCCATCGTGATCGCGGTACAGCTGGCGAGGCTCGCCGCGAGCAGCTCCTGAGGGCTCGGGGCCGAGTCCTCGCCGCCATGGTCCTTCGGCTCGTCGGCCTCGACGGTGTGCTTGCGGATCTGGATCGCCTGGCGGAGCTTGCCGTCCTCGCGTCGTGTGCTTGCTCTCATCCTCTCCCCTCGAAGAGCTCGGGCTCGGGCTCGTCGGCGAAGCGGGCCATCGCGTACACCGTGTCGGAGAGCCTGTTCAGGTATGTCAGGACGGTGTCGTCGGCCAGCTCGCCGGCGGCCTTCAGCTCTGCTACCCGGCGCTCGGCGCGACGAACGGCGGCGCGCGCCACGTCGAGGCGCGCCGACAGCTCGGTGCCGCCCGGGATGACGAACTTCGGCGGGAGCTCGACACGGTCCATGTAGCGGTCGATGTCGGACTCGAGCCGGTCGACCATCTCGGGCGTGACCTTCGACACGCCGGGCTGGAGCCGCTCGGCCGCCTCCGGTGCGGTGGCCAGCTCGGCGCCCGCCACGAACAGCTCGTTCTGGAGGCGCAGGATGTCGAGGTAGAGCTCGCCGCCCCGCTCCGCGGCGGCCCGCGCCACGCCCAGCGCCGAGGCGGCCTCGTCCACCGAGCCGTACGCCTCCGGCCGGCCCGCGAACTTCGGCACGCGGCCGCCGTACCAGAGGCCGGTGGTCCCGTCGTCGCCCTTGCGCGTATAGATCTTGGTCACGCCAGGGGATTGAACACGAGGCCGGTCGGGACCTTCGGGTAGAAGTAGGTCGACTTCGGCGGCATGGACTCACCCGTGGCCGCCACCTCGCGGACCTGATCGACCGGGGTGGGCCGCATGAAGAACCCGGCGTCGGCGGCTCCGGACTCCACGCGCTCGATCGCGTCATCCAGGCTCTTCGAGTAGTGGAGGCCGCGCAGATGCGAGATGTCGTCCTCGGACATGTGGAGGGCGCCGCGCAGGACGATCGCCTCGAGCACGGCCGTATCCAGCCGGCGGTAGGGCTCGGGCATGCCGGCGAGCGCGTCGTCGGCGATCGACTGGTCCTTGAGGGTGAACCGGAACGGGCGCTTGAAGAAGCTGTCCATGTAGCCGAACGTCACCCGATCGTTTCCGGCCGGTGGCTCGAGCTTGCGTGGATCGTCGAGCTCCTCGATGTCGAAGTCCCGCCGGGCGACGTCGCGAATCGCGATCTGCTTGTCGGCGTGCTCCTTGAGGCCGGTGAGCAGGCGGTGGGTGGGGAAGATGAGGAGGCCGGGGTCCTCGAGCGCCACGAGCAGCATGAGCACGTAGCGGTGGTCGCCCTCGCCGCCGATCTCGTCCGCGTACACGCGCGCGGTCTCGTAGCGGTGGTGGCCGTCGGCGATCAGCAGCTCGGCATCCGCCAGGGCGCCCTGGAGGGCGGCGATCCGGTCGGGGTCGGCGAGCCGCCAGAGAGCGTTCCTCGTCCCCTGGTCGTCGGTCACGTCCGCGAACGGCTGCTCGGTCGTCACCTGCGCGAGCGTCTCCCGCGCGCCGCCGCTCGTGTCGGGGAACAGGCTGAAGATGGGGGACAGGTTGGCGCGCGTCGCGCGCGTGAGCCGGAGCCGGTCCTCCCTCGGCCCGGGGTGGGTGCGCTCGTGCGGCCTGATCCGTCCGGCGCCGTAGTCCTCCACGCGCACGCGCGCGAAGAGGCCGGTGCGCGTGCGGGTGCTTCCGTCGGGCGCGGTGTAGTCCTGCCGGAGCGCCCACATGGCCGGTTCGTCCTCTTGGACGAGGACTCCCTCGGCGCGCCAGTCCGCAAGTATCTGCGCGGCGCCCTCGTAGCTCTCGGGCAGGTCGAGCTGCACGACGTTGTGCTCGTTCCGGGCTGCGAGCTCCGCCCGCGTGGCGTCGTCGATGACGTCGTACGGAGGTGCGATCAGGTCGTCCAGCGGCCCTGCGACCGAGGTGTCATAGCGGAGCGTCCTGAGCGGCTGGATATCGGCCACGGGGAGCGCCACCCTAGCGCGCTTGCATCGGGTCGGGCGGGGGGTCATAGTCGGCCATACGCCCCGATTTACAAGGAGTGGGAATGGCCACCACTGAAGCGAGCCCTGAGGCGACGACTCAGGGGTACCAGCTCGAGGGCAGCCTCCTGGAGGTATGCAACTGCGACACCCTCTGCCCGTGCTGGATCGGCGATGACCCCGACAATGGGTTCTGCCAGTCGGTCGTCGCATACAACCTCACGAAGGGGACCATCACCGGTGTCGACGTGAGCGGGCTGACGCTCATCGGCGTCGTCCACATCCCCGGGAACATCCTCGAGGGGAACTGGAAGCAGGCGGTGCTGGTAGACGACCGCGCCACCGACGAGCAGATGGACGCCCTGCTCCAGTGCTTCGGCGGAGCGCTCGGCGGTCCGCTCGCCGACCTCGCGAGCCTCGTGGGGGAGCGCGTCTCGATCGAGCGCGCGAAGATCGACCATTCGATCAAGGATGGCGCCGGGACGCTCAAGGTCGAGGGCAAGATCGACTGCTCGATGCAGCCGTACCGCGGGCCGGATGGCAGCATCACGACGCTGAACAACTCGATCTTCTCGACGGTCCCGGGCTCGCCGGCGTACGTCGCGAGGGCGGACCACCAGAAGGTCGACGTCGACGGGATCGGCCAGTGGGAGCTGGAGGGCAAGAACGCGATCCAGTCCGACTGGAAGATCGACTACCGCGGCGAGTGACGAGCCTGCCCCGGCCGATCCTGGTCGGGATCGCGGCCGCCTGGGCCGCCGCCATCGGTGCCCAGGTGGCCGGCGTTGCCGCGCTGGCGAACCACGACTCGCTCCTCACCGGCAGCGGGCCGCCCTTCGTGGTGGCGGCGCTGATCGCCCTGCTCGCCTGGCAGGTGATGATCGCGGCCATGATGCTGCCGTCGAGCCTGCCGCTGGTGCGCCTCTACTCGCGCGCCACCGACCAGGCGCCCCGCCGGGGCCGGTCGATGGCCGCGTTCATCGGCGGCTACGCCGTGATGTGGAGCGCGTTCGGGCTGGCCGCGTTCTGCTTCGATGCGAGCATCCACGCCGCCGTGAACTCGAGCTCCTGGCTGGAGCACCACGACTGGTGGATCGGCGGCTCTGTGCTGGCGCTGGCGGGCGCGTTCCAGTTCACGTCGCTGAAGGACGCCTGCCTCGACAAGTGCCGCCACCCCGCCCAGTTCCTCACCCGCTACTACGAACGCGGGCCGGCCGCCGGCTTCAAGCTGGGCGCCCGGCACGGCGCCTTCTGCGTGGGCTGCTGCTGGGCCCTCATGCTCGTCATGTTCGCCGCCGGGGTGGCGAGCCTCGTCTGGATGGCCCTCCTGACCGCGGTGATGATCCACGAGAAGACACGCCCGATGGGCGCGAAGGCCGTCCCCGTGACCGGCGTGGCCCTCCTGGGAGCAGCCTCGATCGTCCTGATGTACTCGGCCTACGCGGCCGGCGCGGTCTGAGCCTTTCGTCCGCGTACGTGAGAAAAAAGGCGCGCTCACTCAGAGTCGATAAGCACCTCTCGCTGGATCAGATAGCCGCCCGCCTGGCCCTTCCGAAAACGGCCGCGAGAACGAGCACCCGGGCTGCTTCGGGAAGCCGCTTGGCGTAGTTCGAGGAGATGGCGCGAGATCTCTTGTCACGGAACCCGGTGACTACGCGGTGCAGTACCACGCGGACCAGCGTGTCGGCGAGCTGCAGCGGTATTGGAGCGGGCTGTTGTACGTATCGCCAGATGAAATCCGGCCGCAGCGGAAGTCGAACAGCGGCCGGCTCAGCGGTCGAACTTGGCGATCGCGCTATGGCGTCCTGACTGTCCGAACGTGCGACACACTGCTCCGTGCCCGGCTCCAGGCGTGGATGGATGCCGTCCACAAGCAGTGGTTACACTCGCTCGGCAACGGGGCGTAGCTCAGCCTGGTAGAGCGCTCGGTTTGGGGCCGAGAGGTTCGCTGGTTCGAATCCAGTCGCCCCGACTTACGCAGAGGAACGTCGACCTTCTCAGAGCGCTCCTGCCTGATCCCGGTACGGACGTCGCGCTGCTGTTCCGCGACGAGGACTGGTTCGCGTCGACCGCGGAGGCGGTTGCGGGGGTGTTTGATCCTGCCGTGGAGTCGGTGCCGGCGTGGCGTGGCGCGGGCACGACCTACG
>JBEVKE010000155.1:0-21365 GCA_040509835.1 Thermoleophilaceae bacterium | reverse complement strand
TCCTGATGTTCCGCCTCGCCCGCACCCTCGCCCGCCTGGCCCGGGACGCCAGCCGGCGGGTCGGCCGCACCGGCGGCACCACGGCCCCCGGGCGGATGCTGCTGAAGGTGTCCCCCAGCTCGCTACGGCGGATGGCGGCCGAGCTTGACGCCGGATCGGTGCTCGTCTCCGCCACCAACGGGAAGACCACCACCGCCGCGATGATCGCCGCCGCGCTCGAGCGCGCCGGCCGCCCTGTCGTGCACAACCGGGCCGGGTCGAACATGGCCTGGGGCGTGGCCACCGCGCTGCTCGACGCCGGCCGCGAGCGCGACCAGATCGGGCTGTTCGAGGTCGACGAGGCGTGGCTGCCCGCGGTGGCGCGCGACACCGACCCGCGACTGCTGCTGCTCTCGAACCTGTTCCGCGACCAGCTCGACCGCTACGGCGAGCTCGAGCTCCTCGCGGACCGCTGGGCCGAGCTGACGGCGGAGCTCGACGGCCGGTCCCGGCTCGTGCTGAACGCCGACGATCCGCTGGTGGCCGACCTCGGCCGCGAGCGCAGCGGTGTGACCTACTTCGGCGTCGAGGACGACTCCCAGGCACTGCCCGGGATGCAGCACGCCGCCGACTCGAAGCACTGCCGCAACGGCGGCCACGCCTACGAGTACGACGCGATCTACCTCGGCCACATGGGCCGCTACCGGTGCCCGAACTGCGGCCGTACGCGGCCGGAACCCCAGGTTGCGGCGACCAGCGTGGTGCTCGACGGCATGAGCGGCTCGCGCGTGGAGATGCGAACGCCCCAGGGCGACCTCAAGCTCGACCTGCCGTTGCCCGGCCTCTACAACGTCTACAACGCCGTCGCCGCGGCGGCCACCGCCCTGGAGCTGGGCGTGCCGCTGGAGACCGTCGGTGAGGCGCTCGAGGGCTTCGGGGGAGCGTTCGGGCGCGTGGAGACGATCCCCGTGGCCGGCCGCCAGGTCTCGATCCTCCTGATCAAGAACCCGGCCGGTGCGAACGAGGTGCTGCGTACCCTGATCCTCGAGGACGAGCAGCTCGACCTGTGGATCGCGCTCAACGACGCGATAGCCGACGGCCGCGACATCTCGTGGATCTGGGACGCCGACTTCGAGGTGCTCGCGGGCCGCGTCCGGCGCGTCACGTGCAGCGGCACGCGCGCGGAGGAGATGGCGCTGCGCCTGAAGTACGCGGGGGTCGAGGCGGAGCCCGAGGTGGACCGCGACCTCGGGAGGTCGCTCGACGCCGCGGTGGCGGGCGCCACAGGAGACTGCGTGTACGCGCTGCCCACGTACACGGCGCTGCTCGAGCTCCGCGACATCCTGGCGGAGCGCGGCCTGGCGAAGCGGTGGTCGGAATGACGAACGCCTCCGTGGCCTGGCACGACGCGGAGAACGGCGCCTATGACGCCGACCTGTTCCTGTGGCGGGAGCTCGCGGACTCGGCGCACGGCCAGATACTGGACCTCGGCGCCGGCACCGGCCGCGTTTCCGCCGACCTCGCGGCGCGCGGACACGAGGTGGTGGCGCTCGACGCGGACGCCGGGCTGCTGGCCGTGATCGAGCAACGGGCGCCCGGCCTGGCCACCGTAGAGGCGGACGCTCGCGACTTCGAGCTCGGCCGCAGCTTTGCGCTCGTGATCGCCCCGATGCAGCTCGTTCAGATCCTCGGAGGGCCGGATGGCCGTGCTGCGATGCTTCGATGCGTCCACGCGCACCTCACTCCCGGGGGAACATTCGCCGCGGCGCTCGTCGATCTCCGCGACGTGATCACCGACGAGACGCCTGAGCCGCCCCTCCCCGACATGCTCGAGCGCGACGGCTGGGTGTTCTCGAGCCAACCGGTGTCCGTGGCCGTGGACGACGACGGGCTCGTGGTGGAGCGCCACCGCCAGGCGGTGTCACCGAGTGGGGAGATCGAGTCGTGCACGGCGAGAGACTCGTTCGACTACCTCAGCCCGGACAGGCTCGAGGCCGAGGCGCGCGCCGCGGGGCTCGAGCCGGCCGGCCGGTGGGCGATACCGGACACCGTGGACCACTTTGGGAGCGTGGTGGTGACGTGCCGGCGCTGAGGGTCCTGTCGCTCTATCCCGAGCTGATGAACATCTACGCCGACCGCGGCAACATCGCGGTGCTGCGTGCCCGCTGCGAGTGGCGCGGGCTCGGCTTCGAGCACGCCGCCACGAGCCTCGGCGACCGGTTCGACCCGGGCGCCCACGACCTCTTCTACATGGGCGGCGGGCAGGACCGCGACCAGGTGGCCGTGGCGTACGACATGGCGGAGACAAAGCGCGACTCGCTGCACGAGGCGGCCGGCCGAGGCGCCGTCGTGCTCGCCGTCTGCGGCGGCTATCAGCTGCTCGGGCACTCGTACGAGCTCGGCGGCGAGGAACTGCCCGGCGTCGGGCTCGTCGACCTGCGCACCGTCCGCGAGCCCGGGCCGCGACTGATCGGGAACTGCGCCATCGAGGCCGACCTCGGGACCGGGCCGCGGGTGATCGCGGGCTTCGAGAACCACGGCGGGCGCACTTACCTCGGGCCGGACCAGAGCCCGCTGGGCCGCGTGCTGTCGGGCCATGGCAACAACGGGCGCGACGGCTTCGAGGGCGCGCACCGCGACAACGTGATCGGCACCTACCTGCACGGCCCGCTGCTCCCGAAGAACGTCTGGCTCGCGGACCGCCTCATCGAGCTGGCGCTCGGCATCGAGCTGGAGCCGCTTCCCGGCGACGCGCTCGAGGAAGCCGCCCACGCCTCCGCACGGCGGGCGGCGGGCGTCTAGCCCGCCGTCAGCGGTTCGACGCGCCGCCCAGCACGCGCAGGACCTCCGGCACGGAGGTCACCCCCTGCGCCACCCTCGCGAGGCCGGCCTCGTGGAGCGTGCGCATGCCCTGCTCGCGCGCTACGCGGGTGAGCTCGTCCTTGCGGGCGCCCTCGAGGATCAGACGGCGCACCTCGTCGGTCATGGCCATGACCTCGTACAGCCCGGTGCGGCCCTTGAAGCCGGTCTGCGCGCAGCTCACGCACCCGACCGGCTCGAACGCGGATATGCCGCGCGCGACCTCGAAGCCGTTCTCCTCGAGCATCGCCTTGCTCAGCTTCACCGGCGCCTTGCAAGCGCACAGCTTCCGCACGAGCCGCTGCGCCACCACACACGCCACGCTCGAGGTGACGAGGTACGGCTCGATCCCCATCTCCACGAGGCGAGCGGCCGCGAGCGGCGCGTCGTTGGCGTGCAGGGTCGTCAACACCAGATGGCCCGTGAGCGCCGACTCGATGGCGATCTGCGCGGTCTCGACATCGCGGATCTCACCCACCATCACCACGTCCGGGTCCGAACGCACGAGCGCGCGCAGGCCGGTGGCGAAGGTGAGCCCCGCCTTCGGGTGCACCTGCACCTGCTTGACGCCCTCGAGCTCGTACTCCACCGGATCCTCGACCGTCACGAGCGTCTTGTCCGGCGTGTTCAGCTCGCCGAGCGCCGCGTACAGCGTCGTCGTCTTGCCGGAGCCGGTCGGGCCGGTCGCCAGGATCGCGCCGTTCGTCGCGCGCAGAGCGGTCTGGAAGCGCTTTCGGTCGTCCTCGTCCATCCCGAGACCGTCGACGTCCATGACGATCGCGCGCGAGTCGAGCACGCGCATCACGACCGCCTCGCCGCGCACGGTCGGCAGCGTCGCCACACGCAGGTCCACGTAGTTGCCGTCCACCGACAGCCCGATGCGCCCGTCCTGCGGCACGCGCTTCTCGGCGATGTCGAGCTCGGCCATGATCTTGATGCGCGAGACCAGCCCTGAGATCAGGTGGCGCGGCACGGTGGTCGAGTCGAACACCACGCCGTCGACGCGGAACCGCACGCGCATGTCGTGGCCGCTCGGCTCGAAGTGGACGTCGGACACGCCGCGCCGCACGGCGTCGGCGATCACGGCGTGCACGAGCTTCACGATCGGCGCCTCGTCGGCGGACTCGCGCAGCTCGATCACCTCGGCCTCGAACGTCTCGTCCTCGACCTCGGTGACCGAGCCGGAGAGCGTACCCAGCTGCTCGATCAGGGCGTCGATGTGCTCCGGCGAGGCGACCGCGCGGCGAACCTCGTACCCCGTGGCCATCGTGATGTCGTCGAGCGCGAGCAGGTTCGCGGGATCGGCGGTCGCGACGAGCAGCGTGTGCTCGGCCAGGAAGGCGATCGGGATGCTGCGGTACCGTCGCGCCTTGGTGCTGTCGATCATCGCGGTGGCGCCCTTGTCCACGTCGAAGACGTTCAGGTCCACGTAGTCGAGCCCGTTCCGCTCGGCGAGCACCTGGGCAAGCTGCGAGGAGTTGACCACCCCCGCCTCGATCAGGGCCTGGCCAAGCGGCAGGCCATCGCGGCGGCCGTGCTCGAAGACCCGCTCCACGCGCTCGCGCTCGGCAAAGCCGAGTTGCACGATCACGTCACCGATGCGCCGTTTGACCCCGGTGCGTTTGGTGGGTGGTGTGAGTCCCGCGACAGGGAAGGGCGAAGCAGCCTCAGCTTCCACCCCCCTGGTATCGGCAGGGACCCGGCCTAGGTCAAGCCCGCGCCGCTTGGGTCACGGCGGCCCTTGCGGTCTCGTGATCGGGGCACACCCGGAGGCTGCCGACCATGTCCGCGATCTCGAAGACGCGCGCGATCGGGCCCTTCGGGCAGACGATCGCGAACCCATGCCCGAGGCGCATCACGCGCGCGCGTGCGTTCATCAGCAGCGCGAGGCCGGTGGAGTCCATGAACACCACCTCGCTGAGGTCGACAACGAGCGGCGCCGCCATGTCGGCGATCGCCTCGTTGAGGGCACCCATCATTCTCGGCGCGGTCGCGATGTCGAGCTCTCCCTCAACGGTGAGTAGCTCGTAACCATCGATTCGCGACCGCTCCACGGCAAGCGGAGTCACAGCGCCCGGCAGTGTATTCGTTCCGCCGTCTTCCGGTCGCGGTACGGTCGGGTGCGTGCACCTCTCCGAATATCAGACACGCTCCCGCGCCACCGCGGTCTACCCGGACGCGGGCGACAATTTGACCTACCCGGCGCTGGGCCTGTGCGGTGAGGCCGGCGAGTGCGCCGAGAAGGTGAAGAAGGCGATTCGCGACGACGGCGGCGCGCTCACCGAGGAGCGCCGCGCCGCTCTGGCCGCGGAGCTCGGCGACGTGCTCTGGTACATGGCCCAGCTGGCGACCGAGGCCGGTCTCGACCTCGACGCGATCGCCGAGGACAACATCGCGAAGCTCCTGTCGCGCAAGGAGCGCGGGGTGCTTCAGGGCTCGGGCGACACGCGCTAGCCCGGGCTGCCGTTCTCCGAGAAGCGCTCGAAGCGCGGCGCGGCCGACGCCGGCACGCGCGCTCGCACGCGAACTCCCTCGGGCGTGTCCTCCCGCTCCAGCTCGCCCGCGAGCTCGTGCAGCTCGGACAGCGTGCCGCCGTCGCGGTACGGCACCAGCAGCTCCATCGGGCGGAGCGTCGCGAGGAAGCGCGCCTCGATGGCCTCGCGCAGGTCCTCGAGGCCCTGCCCGGTCTCGCCCGACACCTGAACGGCGTCGGGGAACCTGAAGGACAGCTCGCGGCGCTGCTCGCCTGTGAGCAGATCGACCTTGTTGAGGGCCAGCAGCCGCGGCGTGTCCCCCGCGCCGATCTCGTCGAGCACGTCGTCGACCGCGGCCATCATCTGGTGCATCTCCTCCTCGGGCACCGAGGCGTCCACGACGTGGACGATCAGGTCCGCTCCGAGGGCCTCCTCGAGCGTGGCGGAGAAGGCCTCGACCAGCTGGTGCGGAAGCTTGCGGATGAAGCCGACGGTGTCCGTGAGCAGGTATTGCCGGCCCGAGATCTCGAACGAGCGCGTGGTCGGGTCGAGCGTGTGGAAGAGGCGCTCCCTCACGCCCACCTCCGAGCCGGTCATCGTGTTAAGCAGCGTGGACTTGCCCGCGTTCGTGTACCCGGCCAGCGCGACGGTTGGAAGCCCGGCGCGCTCGCGCTCGCGGCGCATCGTCGCGCGCGTGGCCTTCGTCTCGTTGAGGCGACCGCGGAGCGCCGAGATCCGGTTGCGGGCGAGCCGGCGGTCGGTCTCGATCTGGGACTCGCCCGGCCCCCTCGTGCCGATGCCGCCGTCCATGCGGCCCGCGCCCAGGCGCTCGAGGTGGGTCCACAGCCCCCGCATGCGCGCGAGGTTGTACTCGAGCTGGGCCAACTCGACCTGGAGCTTGCCCTCGGCCGAGCGCGCGTGGTCGGCGAATATGTCGAGGATGATCGCGGTGCGGTCGATGACCGGCATCCCGAGCTCCTCCTCCAGGTTGCGCTCCTGGCGGGGCAGCAGCTCGTCGTCCACCGCGATCAGGGTCGCGTCCGCTTCCTTCGCGGCCTGCTTCAGCTCGACGAGCTTGCCTCGGCCGAAGTAGCGATCTGGATCGGGGCGGTCGCGGCGCTGCACGAGCTCGCCGACAACGGCGACGCCGGCCGTCCTGAGGAGCTCCCGGAGCTCCGACAGGTCGGTTTCGCCGGGGCCGACTCCGATGGTCAGCGCGCGCTGTGCGGCGCGCCGCGTCGACCCGTTTTGACCTGTATCCACTGCTTCAAGTGTAGAGCTACGATCCCGCGCCATGAGAGCTTTCGTGACGGGCGGAACGGGGTTCATCGGGTCCCGTGTGGTGCAGCGGCTGCGCGACCGGGGCGACGAGGTCGTGGTGCTCGCGCGCCGGCCTGAGAAGGCGTCCGCCCTCGACGCCGAGGTGGTGCAGGGCGACCTCTCGGATGCCGACGCCATCCGCCGCGGCGTCGAAGGGTGCCAGGCCGTCTTCCACATCGCGGCCGACTACCGGGTGGGGATGGACCCGTCCAAGCGCGACTCCATGCGCGATTCCAACATCGGCGGCACGGAACGGGTCCTCGACGCGGCCGTCGACGCCGGGGTCGACAAGATCGTGTACGTCTCGACGATCAACATCTTCGGCAACACGAACGGCCAGACGGTCGACGAGTCGTACCGCCGCAACGAGGCCGACGGCTTCGTCTCCACCTATGACGAGACCAAGTACCGCGCGCACCTGATCGCCGAGGAGCGGGCCGCGCAGGGCGCGCCGATCGTGATCGTGCAGCCCGGCTCCGTGTACGGCCCCGGCGACCACGCGCTGGTCGGCCAGATGATCGAGCAGGCGAGCACCGGCAAGATGCCCGCCAAGGCGTTCCCGGAGCTCGGCCTCAACATGGTGCACGTGGACGACGTGGCCGACGGGATCATGCTCGCCTACGACAAGGGGAAGGTCGGGGAGTCATACGTGCTCGGCGGGGAGATCACGACCCAGGGCGACATGATCGACAAGGCGGCCGCGATCGGCGGCAAGAAGCCGCCGCGCATGACGGTGCCGCCGGTGGTGCTGAAGGCTCTCAGCCCCGTGAGCCGCTGGGTCGGACCCATGATGGACCTGCCGCCGAACTTCCGCGAGATGATCTCGGCCGCCCACAACGTCACGTACTGGGCGAAGGACGACAAGGCGCGCCGCGAGCTCGGCTACAGCCCGCGCGACCTCGACACCGGCCTCAGGGAGACGATTCAGGCAGGTTGATGCGCTCGACCGGCGGCATCACACCGCGGGTCGAGAACTCGTGCGGCAGGCTGGTGCCGGGGAGCACGACGCCGTCCATCCAAGAGGCGTGGCCGACGGCGAAGCGGTGGGCGCAGAGGGCGCACGCCAGGGCGTCCAGCTCCTCGATGCGCCGGTGCCACAGGTCGCCGCTCTCGTCGACGATGTGGTCGTCCTCGAGCTCATCGATCCTGAGCTGGATCCCGTACGGGTGGCGCTTCGCCGGCAGCCGGCGGCCCTGCAGGGCCCAGAACACGCGGTCAGGGTCGGTCGGGAACAGCGGCGTGTCGGTGTAGGCGCCGTCCGGCACGGCGTCGCCGTCGTCGGCCCCGAACACGCCCAGGTCGAGCTGCTGCGCCACCTCCTCCGCGCCCGGCCCCAAGCCCACCACGACGTCGCCGAGCCTGCGCAGCTCGCCTGCAACCTGCTCCGGCGTGCCCGGCTCGTAGAAGAGCGCGCTCAGCCGGACCGGCGGCTCGGGGTCGCGCACCTCTTCGAGCAGAGCCAGCTGAAGCGTCCGCTGGATGGGGACGACGCCGCAATAGTGCACTAGCCCGCCAGGCTCCCGCGCAGGCGCTCGACCGCCTCGGCGAGCCGGTCGTCGGGGACGGTCAGCGAGATCCGGAAGAAGCCCTCGCCGTTCGTGCCGTACGAGCCGCCCGGCGAGACCACCACGCCGGACTCCTCGAGGACCATCTCGCAGTACGACGCGGACGTGTGCCCCTCGGGCACCGGCGCCCAGACGTAGATCGTGCCCTTCGGCGGCGTCACGTCCACGCCGATCTGCGCGAGCGCGTCGCAGACGAGGTCGCGGCGGCGCTGGTAGATCGCCGGCATCTCGGGCGGCGGGCCGGCGTCGAGGGCGGCCACCGTGGCCAGCTGGACCGCCTCGAACACCCCCGAGTCGATGTTGGTCTTGAGCTTCCAGTACGCGCGCACCGCCTCGGGGTTCCCCACGATCGCCGCGGTGCGCCAGCCGGTCATGTTCCAGCCCTTCGAGAGCGAGAACACCTCCACGCCCACCTCCTTCGCGCCCGGCGTCTCCAGGAAGCTCGGCGCCACGTACCCGTCGAAGGTCGTCTCCGTGTACGAGGCGTCGTGGACGATCAGGACGTCGTGCTCGCGCCCGAACTCGACGGCCCGCTCGAACAGCCCGTCGGGCACGACAGCGCCGGTCGGGTTGTTCGGGTAGTTCAGGTACAGGAGGCGCGCGCGGCTCGCCACGTCACCGCGGATGGCGTCGAGGTCCGGAGCGAAGCCGCGTTCGGGTACCAGCGGCATCAGCACGGCCTCGGCGCCCGACAGGAGCGGACCGCCCGTGTAGACCGGGTAGCCGGGGTCGGCGGCGAGCGCCACGCTGTCGGGATCCAGGAACGCGAGGTTCAGGTTGAACACGCACTCCTTCGCCCCCAGCGCCGGGATGATCTCGGTCTCGGGGTCGAGCGCCACACCGAAGCGGCGCCCGTAGAAGCGCGCGTAGGCCTCGCGCAGCTCGGGCCGGCCGCGGTTGGACGGGTACTGGTGCGTGCCGGGGTCGTTCGCCGCGCTCGCCAGCGCGTCGATCACAACCTGCGGCGTCGGCGTGTCCGGATCGCCGATGCCTAGGCTGATCACGTCGACGCCGGCGGCCTTCTTCTCCCTGATCTTCCGCTCCAGCTCGGCGAACAGGTACGGGGGCAGTCGGTCGAGGCGGCTACTCGGTCGCATTCAGCTCCTTCAGGAAATCCTCGCTCAGCGTTCCGGCGTACACGGGGCGCGCCCAGCCAGTCATCTCGATCCGGAGGTCGCCGGCCACGTCGATCACGAGCTCGCCGCCGTCGAGCACGACCGTGACAGGGCTCGCCACGCCCCGCAACGTGGCCGCCACCGCGGCGCCCGTGGCGCCGGTGCCGGACGACATCGTCTCCCCGACGCCGCGCTCGAAGATGCGCGCCCGGATCTCGGCGTCGCCCGCCCGCTGCCAGAACGACACGTTCGTGCGGTTCGGGAACAGCTCGTTGCGCTCGATTCCGGGCCCGTAGCGCTGGAGGTCGAGCTCGCCCAGCTCGTCGCCCGCCTCGATCGACACCTGCGGGTTCCCCACCTGGACGAACTGGAACTCGAACTCGCGTCCGTCCGAGGTGAGCGTCCCGCGGCCGTCGTCGCCCCCCGCCGGGTAGTCGCTCTCCGCGCGGAGGCGCGCGCGCCCGATGTCCATCGTGCAGAGCTCCCCGTCGATGCGCGGGCGCACGTCACCGGCCGCGGTGCGCACGGTGAACGAGTCGTCGCTCGTCCAGCCGCTCCGGCGCAGGTACATGACCGCCTGGCGCACCCCGTTCCCCGACAGCTCGGCCTCGGAGCCATCCGGGTTGAAGATGCGCACCTCCGCGACGGCGTCCCCGTCCGCCTCCGAGATCAGGAGCACGCCGTCCGAGCCGATCCCGGTGTGCGAAGCGCAGACAGCCCGCACCCGCCCCGGGGTCAGCTCGAACGGAAGCTCACGTCGCTCGACGATGACGTAGTCGTTGCCGAGCGCCTGCCACTTCTCGAAGCGCACGGCGAGCCACCCTAGCGGTGTCCCTTGAACTCGATGACCTGCTGGATGCCGGTCGGCCTGTTCGTGTAGCGCATGGTGAACGGCAGCAGCCCAGGCAGGAACTTGATCCGCTCCGCGTTCGCGTCGGCGCGCCACGCGTTCGGGTCCGGCCCCTGGGCCGCCTCGAGGTCCACCCCGGCCGCCTCGAGCGCCGCCCATAGCGCCGCCCGGCACACCGCGACGTCGCCCGCGCCGCAGTAGCGGTTCGCGAACGGGCCCTTCACCTTCTCGCCCATCAGCGAGCGGAGGTCCTTGTCCATGTACTGGTACCAGCCGTCGAACTGGCCGCTCGGCGGCGCGTCGAACCGACTGAAGAGCGTGGACGCCAGCTGGTCCGCGAGCGGCTTCCCGAGCACGGGGGTCATCGCGGCGTCGGCGAGGCGGTTCCAGGCCGTGTCCAGGATCGCGGCGCCCGGATGGTCGATCTTGCCGTCGAGGTCGCGGTCCAGCCGGCTGCCGCCCTTGGCCCGCCAGTCCTCGAGGATCGCCAGCATCTGGCTGGCGCGCGCGCTGGGCGACGTTCCTCCCTTGAGGAGCCGTGCGAGCACGGGCACGAACTCCATGGCGCGCACGTCCTGGGTGGCCGACGCGTTCATGGCGCCGGTGAGCGTCGCCAGCGTGTGGCGCTTCACCTTGGCCGTGTTGGCGTTCAGGAGGTTCACTCGGTTGAGCGAGCCGTACCCCCAATTGTCGTCCGCCGCCGGGAAGCCGCGGGCCGGCTTGTTGTTCCAGTTGTTGAGCACGCCCTTCGTCAGGATCGCGTGGGGATTCCTGCTCCCCTTCTCGAAGCCGCGCCACTCGAAGTTGCCCTGGCCGTCGGTCGGCAGGCCCTCGTCCACGCCGGGCGCGCGCTTCGGCAGGCGCCCGGTCATGACCTCGGCGATGTGCTTGTCGTCCGCGTAGAACGTGTTGAACGTCTGCGGCGTCACGACGGCCTTCCTGATGAAGGTCTGCGCGTTCGGGATGCGGCCGCGCGTCAGCCGCTGGAACAGCAGCAGGTCCACGCCGTCGAGCAGGTAGCTCGAGCGCTTGCGCGACACCGCCACGCGGCGGCCGCCCACGGTGGCGTACCCGGTGACGGGGCCGTGCACGGTCCGGTTGTACTCCACCGGCTGGCCGTCGAGCGTGCCCGCGTTGAAGTGCTGCATGGCGCGGCACTGGCCTCGGTAGAGGTACTTCGTGTCGCTGCCGCCACAGAGCGTCTCGACGTACTGGTCGACGATGTCCGCGCCCGCCGAGGTGAGCGTCCAGACGAAGTCCTCGCGCCGTCCGATCAGGATGTAGCCGGGGAACGGCCCGGAGGTGGCGCCGCGCGCGTTCCAGCCGGGTCCGTGCAGGTCCATCTCGCCCGTCAGGCCGGGGTAGAAGTAGCCGATCTGCGGCCCGCCGACGAACAGCGGGTGGCCGGACCTCGACCGCTTCCCGGCCACCATCAGCACGTTGCTCATGTGCTGGCGGGGGGCGTCCGCCGCTGAGGCGGTGACGCCCGGCTCTGGGACGCGCTGGTACGAGCCGTTGTCGAGCACGACGTTTCCGGTGCGCTTCGCCGGCAGCGGCGCGTACGGGAAGTTGCCCGGGATCGAGACGGTCGTCTCCGGGTCCCGGCGCTGGCGGAGGTCGTTCCAGACCGAGTAGCCCTTGTCCGCGCCGAGCGAGTCCCGGAGCCCGTCGAGGAGCTGCGCGGCCTGCACCTCCTTGCCGCCTCCCTGGCCGAACAGCTGGCTCTTGATCGCATTCAGGGAGATCACGTCCAGGATGCTCCAGGGCTTGGGCCCGCTGTTCCGGCCGTGCTCCTTCAGGTAGAAGGCGTTGATCCCCTTGACGTACACCCGCATGTCGTGGATCAGCCGCCGGCCGGGCTTGCCGTACCGCCGCTTGAGGATCGTGACCTCCTTGCGGAGCTCGCGCTCTGTCTGCGCGCTCGGCCTGAAGCTCTTCAGGCCCACGACGAGGCCGATTGCGCTCATGCCGGGTACGTCGAGGACGGCGACGCGCGAGTTGTAGCGGGCCTGCTCGAGCAGGAGCTCGCGGTCCTGGGCCACGGTCCAGCCGGCGCCCCAGGTCACGTCGTCGTCCGTCTTGCCGTAGATGTGCGGCACGTTGAACCTGTCGCGGAAGATGCGCACGCCGCGATGCGGCACCCGCTCTCGCCGCATCTTGCCCTGGCCCTTGATGCCGAGCTTCTCGGACTTGAAGTAGCGGGTGAGGTCGCGCGGCTTGACGCCGTCGAAGAGGGGCGTCAGTCCGTCGTACATGCGCGCCTGCTGGTCCGCCTCCGGCGGCACCGGCACGGCGCCGTACTGGCCGGACGGGATGATGTCGAGCGCGGTGCCGGCGAAATCGCGTACGGCGAACGCCGGCGGGGCGGCAACAAAAAAGGCCATCACGGCCAATAGGGCAAGACGCTTCACGAGTCCCTCTCTTCTTCCTTGACGAGCTGGAGAAGCCTATCCGGCGCGTCGGCTCCCGCGTCAAGCAGGTTGGCGCGCTCGAGCCGCCGCATCCACGTGAGCTGCCGTTTCGCGTAGTTCCGGGTGCGCCGCTTCATGGCCTCCACGTCGCCGCGGAGGAGCTCCTCGAACCCGAGCGCCTTGCGCGCCGTGGGCGAAGCGCCGGCCGCGTCGGCCCGGCGCACCTCGTCCTCGGCGCCCGCCGCGACCATCGCGTCCACGCGCGCGTCGATCTGCTCATAGAGACGCTCGCGCTCCATCGTCAGGCCGGCCAGCACGGTGGGTCGGCGGAGCGCCGCCGTCCACAGCCGCGACTCCCCTCCCGCGGGTGCCGGCTCCTCCCCCACCTCGACCAGCTCGAGAGCGCGCACAACGCGCGTGCGGTCGGTCGGTTCGATGGCCGCGGCCGCTCTTGGGGAGCGCTCGGCCAGCTCGGCGTGGAGCGCCTCCACGCCGCGCTCGTCAACCTCGGCGAGGATCCGCTCGCGCACCCCCGGCGCTGGAGGCGGCCGCAGCTCCAGGTCGGTCAGCGCAGCCTGGAGGTACAGGCCCGTGCCACCGACGACGATCGGCCGGCGCCCCGCAGCGAGCGCCGCGTCGATCTCGTCGTGCGCGAGCGCGGCGAAGCGGCCCGCCGAGAACGTCTCCGTGACCTCCACGAACGAGACCAGCCGGTGCTCGAGCCGTTCCCGCTCGGCCGGCGTTGCCACGCCGGTGAGCACCTCGAGGCCGCGATACACCTGGAGCGCGTCGGCCGAGATGGCCACTGGGTCCTCCCCCTCGGCGCGGAGCCGCTCGGCGACCTCGATCGCGACGGACGTCTTCCCCACCCCGGTGGGGCCGAAGATCGCTATGACGGCTTGCGGTGCGGCCACGATCGCTAGTAATACCGGCGGCCGCCAGGCCCATCCCGGATTTGGCTCTGTAAGAGCGCTCGGGGGACGGTCTGACCGCTTTTCGGGCGCTCGTCCAGTCCTCCCACATTCCGAACCAGCGGGCGCTGTGATCGACGACCGCCCAGTGTCCGCTTCTGTCGGCTCCTCGGTCTACTGCCGGGCGGGGGTCAACGTCTCGTCTCTAGCCCGGTTCTGAGCTCTCCGCTCGAGCTCGTCCACAGAAGGCGATGTTGCCGCGCCGGCATGCCGAACGATCCGTACGACCTGCCGAACGCCCCCGCACTGACAGGGATCGGCAGGAGACCCACTGGAGGAGGCCAGGCCCTCGTTGTGAATACCGCAGCCCTGGCAGATCATGTCTGCGATAGCTGGCATAGGCGGCAGGTCGCCTCTTCCCGGAGACAGTCGATCCAAGCAAGGGAAAGGGACGGCCTACTCCCGCAGCCCCACGGCTTCGAGGGCTTCAGCGCGGTCGAAGAACTCCTCCAACCTTCGGGTCTTGCCTTCCTCGTCGATCGTAAAGACGTGCGCGAGCTCCATGTCCATCGCCACTCCGCTGTCGGCGCCCGTACCGGAGAAGTGGACCCAGACGAACGCGCGGTCCCCGTTCACCCGGATTTCGAGCGGTTCGACCCTGAGGTCGGGATAGGAGTCGAACCATCCCTGATGCTGCTTCCTGATGGCGTCAATTCCCCGATATGTCGCGTGGTCCGGATCCTCGCGGGCGTTGACGAACTCGCCATCGGGACGCCATGTCGGCGGTGGCGCGTGCTCGCGATTGAACCAGGCGTAGCCCCACCGAATCAGCTCCTCGACGTTTTCCTGCGACATCGCCTCGCAGTATCCCGGTCGTAGAGCGGCCTCGGGCAGAGTCGCTAGTAATACCTGCCGTGCGCGTCCGAACTCTTATCGCTCTCGCCCTCCTGGCCGCCCTGGCGGGCTGCCAGGAGTCCGGCTTCGACGAGTCGAAGGAGACCCAGCGGCCCCTGAAGGTCCAGGACGCGATGAACCCGCTGACCGGCACGAAGGTGCCGGGCCAGGCGGAGCGCCCCGCGACGCTCACAGCGGACACCCTCGGCGACACGCTCGCGCTGGGCGTGACACCGGTGGTGGCGTCGAACGTGCCGAGCTTCATGCGCGCGGACGCGCGCGGGGTGCGGGTTGTGAAGGACACGGATCTGTCCGGGATCCGGGCGGCCACGCCGGATGTGATCCTGGCGACCAAGGAGCGGCAGGGCAGCGAGTACGCCGACCTGTCGAAGATCGCCCCGACGATCATGACCGAGGGCGACGACTGGAAGCTCAACCTGCGCGAGCACGGCGAGGCGCTCGGGCGCACGAATGACTCCGAGGAGCTCCTGACCGACTGGGACAACCGGCTCGCGAAGGTGAAGCGCCGGCTGGGCAAGCGGGACGTGTCGGTGCTCCTGATCCGGCAGAACGACGCGCCCGCCTCCCCCGGGCCAGTCGGCAAGGCGGTCCTGGAGGACCTCGGCGTGAAGAGCGGCGGCGGTGGAAAGACGGTGCTCCGCATCGATGCGGGCCCGGAATGGTCCTACGGGGGCCTGCTCGCGGCCCGGACGGCGCTCGAGGACGTGGCGAAGGCGCTCTAGCAGTTCGGCTCCCGCCCCTACGGGAGCACCCCCTTTTCGCCGATGAGAAGCGGGGAAGCAATGTCCACACAGCTCCTAGACGCCCTGTCCCGCCTCGCCGCGCGGCGATTCGGCAGCTTTGCCGATGCCGCCACGCAGGTCTTCGACCTGCTGGAGAGCGCATGCCCGGGCGGGAACCTCGTGCTCGGTCAGGTCGACTGGGACGAGGGCAAGTGCCGCGTCATCGACGCGCGCGGCGACGGTGTGCCGCGCGGCGCCGTCATCCCGCTCGCCCGGGGCGTGCCCGCCAACGGCTCGGCCGCCGCGGAGCTGCTCGACACCAGCGCGCTGGAGGCGCTCGGGCCGGCGAACTGGGTCGCCGCGCCGCTGGACGCCGCCGACGGCAGCGTTGTCGGGCTTCTGCTCGCCACCGGGCCGGGCGGTCAGGCCCCCGCGCGAGACCTCGCCCAGGTGATCCTCGTGGGCGCCCGGCTGCTGTCGTACGAGTGGGAGAGCATCTCGTCGCGCGCCGAGCTGCGCCGGCTCGCCGAGCGGGCGCGCGACCGCGCGAGCACCGATTCGGTCACCGGCCTGCCGAACCGCGAGACCCTGGTCACGTCGATCGAACGCGAGCACGAGCTGAGCAAGCGCGGGACGGTCGAGAGCTTTGTGGTCGTGTGTCACCTCCGCGACAGGGACGCGCTCGTCTCGCGCTTCGGTGAGGCCATGGCGAACCTGCTGCTGAAGGACGTGGCCGAGGTGCTGAGCGGAGCGATCCGCCGCACCGACTACCTCGCACGGGTGTCCACGGACGGGCTGAGCGCGGTGCTGGTGGGCTGCAAGGGGCCGGACGGGGCGCTCGCCTTCCTCGGCCGCTTCGAGCGCTCGCTCGAGCGGGCCACCGCGAACCGCCCTGCGTCCCTCCAACTCTCCTACGGGATCCAGCGACTGGCGGACTCCGACTCGCCGCAGCAGGCGCTCGAGCTGGCCGAGATCTCGGCGCAGTCGGGGCCGGCGCGCCAGAACGGGACGCCGCTCGGCACGGCGCCCGCGAAGGGTGAGGCGTGAGCGCCGACCCGCTGATGGGCGAGATCGCGGGCCCCGGCAGCGGGCCGCCCCTGTCGGGCCCCGGTGTGACGCCGCCGAGCCTCAACGGCGCCGGCCGGCGCTTCCTGTCCGACATCCTCGTGGAGCTCGGCTTCGTGGATGAGGGACTCGCCGAGCGGGCCGTCGAGGCGGCGCGCCACCCGGGCCAGACGCCCGAGAAGGTGCTGCTCGAGGGCGGCACGATCACGGAGGACCAGCTGGCGCGCGCGCTCGCCGAGCGGTACGGGCTCGACCACATCGACCTGACGGAGTTCCCGGTGGACACCTCGGCTGCCGCGCTCCTGCGGAAGACCGCCGCCAAGCGCTACATGGCCGCGCCGGTGGGCTTCGCGAAGGACGGCGCCCTCGTGCTCGCCGTGAGCGACCCGGCGGACTCGCTCGGACTGAGCGACATCGCCGTGATGACCAAGCTGCCCGTGCGGCCTGCGGTGGCCACTCGCAGTCAGATCGCGAAGCTGGTGGACACCCTCTCCTTCATGGTCGAGCCGACCATGGGCGCGAGCGAGTCGGTGAGCACGGTCATCATCCCGCCCGACGGCGACAGCCGCGCGGACGAGCCGGCACCGGCCGAGCGGGTCGAGGAAACGGCGGCCCCGCCGTCCGGCGGCGGAGCCGATGAGCGCGAGCTGTCGCGCCTGCGCGAGGAGCTGGCCATGGCGCTCGTCGAGCGCGACGAGGCGAAGGCGAAGCTCGAGCGCCACGGCGAGCAGGCGGCCACGGAGCACGAGCGCGAGCTCGAGGAGGCGCTCTCGAGGCTTAAGCTGGAGCACGAGCGAGCGCTGGCCTCGGCCGAATCGGCAGCCGAGGAGGCGCTGAGGGCCGAGCGGGCGAGCGCCCAGCAGGCGCTCACATCGGTGCGCGCGAAGCACGACGAGGCGCTCGACGCCGAGCGCGCCAAGAACGACGAGGCGCTCGAGGCGGAGCGGGCGAAGCGCGTCGACGAGGTCGAGGCCGAGCGCGCCCGGACGGCCGAGGCGATCGACGCCGAACGCGAGCGGCACGCCAAGGAACTGGAGGCGCTCCGCTCGCGCCTCACCGACGAGCTCGAGGCCGCGCGCGCCGAGGCGACCGCCTCCCGCGAGGAGTTGGACGCCGCCTCCCCTGTCGCGGACCCGTCCGATCGCGCTCGGATCGAGCAGCTCGAGGGCGAGCTTGCGCAGGTGCGCGAGCAGTTGGAGCTGACCGCGGACGCGGACCGGCGTGCCGAGACCGCACGGGCTGCCCACGCGGCGCTCCGCGAGGAGAGCGAGCGGCAGGCACAGGTGCATGCGCTCACGGAGCGGGAGCTGCGCGCCGAGCTCGACCAGGTGCGCGGCGAGCTGGAGCAGCTGCGCGGCGACGCGGAGTTGCTGCGCTCAGAGCCGGCTCAGACGACCGGCGAGTAGCTCCTCGCCGGCAAGCGTCGTGCTGGTGGCCGACGCGATCTCCACGTCCGTAAGCTCGCCGTCTGCGGCGACCCCCGTGAAGTTCACCGTCTTGTTGTGGCGGGTGCGGCCGCGCAGCCGCGCCGGATCGGTGCGCGACGGGCCCTCCACCAGCACGTCCATCGTCCGTCCCACGAACCGCTGGGCACGCTCGGTGGCGTGCCGCTGCACAGCGTCTACGAGCCGGCCCATCCGCTCACTCGCCACCTCGTGCGGCACCTGGTCCGGCAGGTCGGCCGCCTCGGTGTCGCGGCGGGGCGAGTAGATGAACGTGAAGGCCGAGTCGTAGCGCACGTGCTCCACGACCTCGAGGGTCTCGGCGAAATCCGCCTCCGTCTCCCCCGGGAAGCCCACGATGATGTCCGTGGTGAGCGAGCAGTCGGGCACGAGCTCGCGGATCATCGCGACGCGGTCGAGATAGCGCTCGCGGTTGTACGTGCGGCGCATGGCCTTGAGGATGCGGCTGGACCCCGACTGGAGCGGCAGATGGATGTGCTCGCACACGCTCGGGAGCTCGGCGTGCGCGGCGATCACGTCCTCGCGGATGTCCTTGGGGTGCGGGCTCGTGTAGCGGACGCGCTCGATGCCGTCGACCCGGTCGATGGCCGCCAGCAGCACGGCGAACGTCGTCTTCGCGCCCTTCGGCAGGTCGCGCCCGTATGAGCACACGTTCTGCCCGAGCAGCGTGACCTCCTTGACGCCCTCGGCCGCAACCCGCTCCACCTCCGCGACGATCTCCGCGGCCGGGCGTGAGACCTCGCGGCCACGCGTGGACGGCACGATGCAGTAGGAGCAGCGGCAGTTGCAGCCCACGGAGATCTGGACCCAGGCCTGGAACTCACGCTCGCGCTTCATCGGGAGGTGGCCGGTGAACCCCTCGAACTCGAAGAACCCCTGCGCGGTGATGCTGTCGCTCGTCAGGAACTCGGCGAGCTTGTGCACCTGCCCCGGCCCGAACGCCACGTCGACGAACGGGAACATCTCGAAGACCTGTTCCTTCAGCGACTGCGACCAGCACCCGCCAATCCCGATTACCCGCTCCGGGTCCTCCGCCTTCAGCCGCTTGGCCTCGCCGAGGTGGCCGGTCAGGCGGTTGTCCGCCTTCTCGCGGATCGAGCAGGTATTGAACAGGATCAGGTCAGCGCCGGCGCGCTCGCCCGCCTCGCTGTACCCGAGCGACTCGAGCATCCCCTTCATCCGCTCGGAGTCGTGCTCGTTCATCTGGCACCCGAACGTGGTCAGGTGGTACGTCTTCACGGCGCCGAGGATAGACCTAGCCCGGCGCAGGCAGAAGCCGATCGACGAGCTCGAGCGCCGGGCGCCCCTCGAACTCGGGCATGACGTCGGGCCGGTAGAGGATCAGCGCCAGGCTGGGCGCGACCATGAAATCCGCGGCGTTCGGATCCTCCCCACCGAGGACCCCATCCGCGATCCACGCGTCGACCCGGTCGAGCAGCGCGGGGAGCTCGTCCGCCGGGTCGCGCTCCGGGTTGGGGCTGGCGAGGAAGACGCTCCGCACGAGCCACGGGATGACGAGCCGCCGGGTGCGCTCCCGCTTGTAGAGCAGAGGCCCGAGCCGCCCGTCTCCGGTGGAGCGGCTGAACGCCACCGGGTCGCGCGCGCTGGCCGCCCCGGGGATGCGCCGGGCCGCCATCTGGAGCGCTCCATTGGCCCACCGCTCGGCCTCCTCCACCGCCGCCCGCTGCGCGGGGTCGGACGGGAACAGCGGCGGGTCGGGGTGGCGCTCGTCCAGGAACCGCGCGATCGCGTGGTTGGTCGATATCCGCTCGTCGCCCGCGGCCAGCCCCGGCACGGTGCCGAGCCGGTCGCCCATGCGCAGCCCGAACGTCTGCTTGCCGCCGGCGGTGCGCTCCTCGCCGCGGGCGTTGAACCCGTGCAGCCGGGCCAGGGCCGGATGCGTGAGCGTCACGAACTCGACCCGGCAGTACGGCACCCGCTTGTGCTCGAGCATCAGCATCGCCGAGCGGCAGGCGTGCGAGCCGGGGATCACGTAGAGCTTGTATGTGGGGTCAGACCCCTCATCTGTTCTCAACAGACGCGCTCCAGGTAGTCCTCGTAGAGGGTGACCAGCCCATCGTCGTCGAAGTGGATGTCGGCGCTGAAGTCGCCGGACGCGTAGTTCACGCGGCCGCCGCCGAGCGGCGTGTAGCGCTGCTCGGATCGCTTCACGGACAGCTCCGGCACCGTCACGAATGCCATCACGAGGTCGCGCGCCTCGCCGCCGGCGCCCATCGCGTGCCGGAGGAACGGCGTGGAATTGAACACGGGCGAGGCGAGCACGTCGAAGTCGAGCGCGCCGTCGAGGTCGGGAAGCGGCCGGTCGTCGGCGGTCCAGCTCCCGTCCGGATGCCGCACGATCGATAGTCGCCGGAGCCGGTCCTCGTGCAGCAGCGACAGCTCCAGCCGCTCGGCCACGAACCCGGCGCCGGTCACGAGCCGGTAGTCGAGCCGGTACGGGTGGGCACCGAGTTGGGTGCCCTGCGCGGTGAGCCGGTCGTCGTCGACCTGGACGTGGGTGACCTCGGCGCGCCACTCGTCGAGGCCGCGCCAGATGAGGAGGCGCTCCATCTAGCGGGCGTAGTCGGTCGCCCTGCTCTCTCTGATCACCGTCACCTTGATCTGGCCCGGGTAGTCCAGCTCGCGCTCGACGTCGCGGGCGATCTGGTGGGACAGGAGTGTGGCGGCGTCGTCGTCGATCTCCTCCGGGTGCACGATCACCCGGATCTCGCGGCCCGCGTGCATGGCGTAGACCTTGTCCACGCCCACGTGGCGGCACGCGATCTCCTCGAGCTCGTGCAGACGCTTCACGTAGTGCTCGAGCGACTCGCCACGGGCGCCCGGTCGCGCGCCCGACAGAGCGTCCACGATCTGGACGATCACGGCCTCGACGGTCTGCGGCTCGACCTCGTTGTGGTGCGCCTCCATGGCGTGGGCGACGGCCTCGGACTCCTTGTAGCGCCGCGCTAGCTCGCCGCCGACGAGCGCGTGCGGGCCCTCGCTCTCGTGCGAGACGGCCTTGCCGATGTCGTGCAGCAGAGCTGCGCGGGCGGCGCAGCGCGGATCGGCGCCGAGCTCGGCGGCCAGCATGGATGCGAGCCGCGCGCACTCGATCGAGTGGTGCAGCACGTTCTGGCCGTAGCTCGTGCGGAACCTCAGCCGGCCCAGGAGCTTCACGAGCTCCGGGTGGAGCGAGCCGACGTTGGCCTCGAACACCGCCTGCTCCCCCACCTCGACCACGTGCTGGTCGATCTCGGACTTCGCCTGGTGGAAGGCCTCCTCGATGCGAGCCGGGTGGATGCGGCCGTCCTGGAGCAGCTTCTCGAGCGTAAGCCGCGCGACCTCGCGGCGGACGCCGTCGAAGCCGGACAGGAGCACCGCTCCGGGCGTGTCGTCGATGATGAAGTCGATCCCGGTGAGCGTCTCGAGGGCGCGGATGTTGCGGCCCTCGCGGCCGATGATGCGGCCCTTGAGCTCGTCCGACTTGAGCTCGACCACCGACACGGTCGTCTCCACGGCGTGGCTGGAGGCCACCCGCTGCATCACGGCGGCGAGGATGCTCCGCGAGCGCCTGTCGGCGTCCTGGCGGGTCTCCTCCTCCACCTGCCGGATCAGGCGCGCGCTCTCGTGGCGCAGCTCGTCCTCGAGCTCGTGCATGAGGATCTGCTTGGCCTGCCCGGCGCTGAGTCCGGACACGCGCTCCAGCTCGCGCAGCT
>JBEVKE010000154.1:0-14056 GCA_040509835.1 Thermoleophilaceae bacterium | reverse complement strand
CCCCCCCCGGGGCGAGGTCGCTGCTGGAGCACATTTCCATCGCATGGCGCGCAAGCCTCGCGAGGACGTTGCCGACGGCATCTCTCACGTTTTCGCCCGCGGGAACGACAGGCGGGTGATCTATCGCGATGACACCGACCGGCAGACATACCTGCGCTTTTTGGCCCGCGCGGTGAGGCAGTTTCGGTGGGGCGTCCTCGCGTACTGCCTGATGCCGAACCACGTCCATCTCCTCATCGAGACGCCGCTCGCGAACCTCGGCGCCGGGATGCGATGGCTGCACGGTCTCTACGCGCGGGAGTTCAACGACCGGCACGGGCGCTCGGGCCATCTGTTTCAGGGGCGGTATGGCTCTGTTCGCGTGAACAGCGACGAGCAGCTGTGGGGCGTGGCGGCCTATATCGCGATGAACCCTGTCGAGGCGGGGCTATGCGATGCGCCCGAGGACTGGGAGTGGAGCAGCCATGCCGCCACGGTTCGCGGCCGCGGCCCGCGCTGGCTGGATGACGGCCGGTTGCTCTTTCACCTCGCCGGGGGCGTGGGCGACCCGCGCGAGCGGTATTGCTCGATGTTCCGATAGAAGCACGAAGCCCGGCCGGGCCGGGCTTCGCTGTGGAGGGAACTCGTTGTGGCTACGCCGTGTGGGGCTAGTGCGGCCCCATCTGGTTGACGGCCGTCACGCTGAAGTCCTTGTTCACCAGGACCTCGAGCTCCGTGCCGTCGGAGCGGCGGATGTGCGCCTCGTAGGGCGACCCGTGGTCCGCGTCGGTCTCGACGCGCTCGACGGTGCCTCCGCCGACCTTGTCGAGTGCCGCCTGGCGGACCTTCGCGGCCACGTCGCCCGTGAGCAGCTCTTCCTTGACTCCGTTCTGTCCGATATGGCCGCCCTGGCTCGGATCCCGGCCTTGACCGGGGTCACGATCTGGAGCGGTGGAGCTGCCGGAGCTTCCGGAGCTGTCGTTGCCGTTCGTGGCCGCCGACACGCCGGCGATTCCGCCGGCGGTTCCGATCGCCGCGCATACCGCCGCGATCATGGTCGTCCTCATCATGTCCTTCCGTCCCATGGTCCTCCTCGGGGTTCGTGTTCCGAATGCGAGGAGGAGCTTCCCGGGACGCCGTAAGACCCCCGTTAGGCAGCCGTAAGAGGCCCTTAAGAGTTACGAGCGGGCGCTCTGGGCCTTCTCCAGGGCGCGCTCGGCGCCGGCGTGCGCCCTGCGCGCGGCGGTCTGCGCGCGCTTCGCCTCCCGAAGGCGCTCGGCCGTGGTCCGGGCGCGCTCGGTCGCCTCCTTGGCGTGCGCCTCGGCGGCGTCCGCGCGCTCCTGGGCATGCTGCACGGCCCGCTCGGCGGCGTCCAGCTCGCGCCGGGCGTGCCGCTCGCCGGTGCGAGCGACGCTCAGCGCCTGCCGCGCCTCTCGGACCTGCCGCTCGTCCCGCGCCTGCCGCGCCTCCCGCTCGCCGGCGCGAGCGGCAGTCGGCGCCCGCGGGGCGGGTTGTGACCGCCGTGGCGAGCGCTTGGCGGGGCGCCGCTTGGGCACCGTCGCGGGCACCTCGCCGCCGCCCTCCTCGCCGAAGCCGCCGACCGCCTCTCGCTCCTTAACGAGCCGGCCGGCGCGCAGCTCCTCGGCCGTCTCCTCGTCGAGCGCGGCCGCGTGCAGCGTGGCGGCGACCTTCTCCTGCAGCCCGGTGCCGCGCTCACCGGCCTCGCTCGCCGGCGCCGTGGCCTCAGCGGCGAGCTTCGCCACCAGGTCGCGCTCGCGGGCCGCCGCCTTCTGAAACCCGGCGCGGTCGCCCCCGGCGAGCAGCTCCTCCTGCGCGGCGCGCAGCCCCTCGCCCGCCGACAGCAGCGCCTCGAGCTCCTTCCGGCGGCTCCGCGCGAGCTGGTTCAGCGCCCACGCCGCCACGGTCGGCTTGCGCAGCGCCTTCACGGCGGTGGCCGCCTCGCGCTCGCCGTCCGCCCGGAGCTGCTTCGCCCGCTCGTCGCGCGCGCGCGTGAACTCGCCGGGCGGCAGCCCGTACAGCTCCTCGGCCGCTACCTCAACCGCGTCGCGCTTGGGCATGGGTCCAAGTGTTTCAACCCGGTGGACGGGTAGGTGGCTCGGATACATCGAAAGGAGAGAGATCGATGACCAAGGACCACGGACCCACCATCAAGGACGACAGGCTGTACGAGGAGCTGCGCGAGGACGGCGCGAGCAAGGAGAAGGCCGCGCGGATCGCCAACGCCAAGGCGGGCGGCGAGGACGTGAGCCAGAAGGGCGGTGAGGCCGAGAACTACGAGGACCGCACCAACGATGAGCTGGAGGAGCGGGCCGCGGAGCTTGGCATCGAGGGCCGGTCGGAGATGACGAAGGACGAGCTCATCGACGCCCTCCGCAACCACTGAGTCAGTAGCCGATGAAGCGCGCGAAGGCCTTGGCGCTTCGCGCGGGCTTGCCGGACCGCGCTTCGGCGCGGTCCGCCCAGCTCAGCAGGACGCGTCCGCCGTTCACGCCCATCCACCTGAGCGGCTCGGGCTCCCAGTCGCGCGACCGGTGGCCCACCCACGGCAGGTGTGTGAGGTCGCTCTCGCGGCCGGTGATCAGCTGCGCCAGCGTGCGGCCCGCGAGGTTCGCCGTGGCCACCCCGTCGCCCACGTAGCCGCCCGCCCACGCGACCCCGCGGCCGCGGTCGAAGCCCACGGACGCGTGCCAGTCGCGCGGCACCCCCAGGGCGCCGCCCCAGCGGTGCGTGACCTCGTAGCCCGCCACCGGCGGGAACAGGTCCACGAGCACGTCGCGGAGCAGGGAGTGGACGCGCTTGTCGCGGTCGAAGTCCGGCCGCGTGCGCGAGCCGAAGTGGTAGGGCGCGCCGCGGCCGCCGAACGCGAGGCGGTCGTCGGCGGTGCGCTGGCCGTAGATGCGCATGTGGCGTAGGTCGGCGAAGGTCTCGCGGCGGCTCAGGCCGATCTCGTCCCAGACCGCGGCGGGGAGCGGCTCCGTGGCGATCATCAGCGAGTACAGCGGCACGAATCGGCGCCGCTCGCCGCGCAGGCTCGACGTGTAGCCCTCGGTTGCGCGCACGACGACGTCGGCCCGGACGGAGCCGTGCTCCGTGACGAGCTCGCCACGCCCCAGGCCGGACGCACGAGTGCGCTCGAACAGCGAGACGCCGCGCGCCTCGACCCGCTCCGCGAGCCCGCGCACGAGCTTCAGCGGATGCACGACGGCGCAGTGCGGTGTGCAGGTGGCGCCGAGGACCCGCGTGGCCCGCGCGATGTCCTCGGCCTCACCCTTCGACAGCAGCTCGAGCCCCTCCACCGGCCCGGTCAGCCGCCGCTCCTCTTCCACCAGCTGGCGCGCGCGGGTGAGCTGCGCCTCGTTGCGTGCGAGCGAGATCGTCCCGCCGCGCGCGTAGTCGGCCTCGATGCCCTCGCGCTCCGCCACCCGGCCCACCTCGACCAGCGACTCGTGCATCGCGCGCCGCACCGCCACCGCCGCCTGGAGGCCGTGCCGCCGGGCGATCCCGCTGGACGCCGGCGGGAACAGCGCCGAGCACCAGCCGCCGTTGCGGCCGGAGGCGCCGAAGCCCGCGATCTCGCGCTCGACGATCGCGATCCGCAGCGCGGGGTCGATCTCGTGCAGGTAGTACGCGGTCCAGAGGCCCGTGTAGCCCGCCCCCGCGATCGCCACGTCCGCCTCGATGTCGCCGGGGAGGGGCGGCCGGGGCGTCAGGTCGACGTTCGCGGTGTGATGCCAGAGCGAATCCTCGAATGCCACGGCCGGGCAACCTACACATACCGGGTACCACGTAGGGGTGATGCCCCGTTAACCCGCAATAGAAGCGCGGATTTGCCGCCATTCCGATTGGACGAGGACGGGCGAACTGGACTAGCCTGTGCGGCGTAATGGCGGGCGTTCGCCTGCTGACAGCAACGCAGTTGGAGTGGATACATGGCCACCGGAACCGTCAAGTGGTTCAACGACGACAAGGGCTTCGGCTTCATCACCCCTGATGAGCCCGGCAAGGACCTTTTCGTGCACTACACCGGGATCGTCGGCGACGGCTTCAAGTCGCTTGCCGAGGGTTCGCAGGTGTCCTACGACGCCGAGCCCAGCGACAAGGGGCCCAAGGCCGTCAACGTCACGCCGCTTTAGCGGTCAACCGCTGGCGCGGCGCGTTGGGCGTCGCGCCACCGAATTCCGACCCTGACAAGGGGTCCACCAAAGATCAGGGCCGTGTTCAGGGGTATACCCCGATGCGCGCGCACGTCCGTGAGCGGAAGATGGCGGCATGGAATTCATGTACGAGCACACGGATATTCCGGCGGGCCTAACGCTCCTGGACTACCGGCGTGCGCGGCCCCGCCTTGCCCGGCGGACGCTCACGGCCACCCTTCGCTCGTCGCTTGCACCCCGCCGCTACTCCCCAGTTGGCGGGGCATACTTCGCACGCTCATCCACCTCGCGGTAGAGGCGCAGCCCAATAGGGCTCTGCATCTCTTCCGCGAGGTGACCGAGCAACCCCGCCGTCCGCGCCAGCAGCGCGAAGCCGCGCAGGAGCGGACCCGGGAACCCGAGGTCGGCCAGCGCCGCCCCGGCCACGCCGGCGCCGTTGATCGGCAGCTCCCGGCCCGTCTGGCGCGCGTGCACCGCGGCCAGCTCGCGTAGCCGTGCGAGATACGAGCCGGTGAGCCCGGTCTCCTCGGCGATCGCGTAGATCCGCGGCGTGCGCGGGTCCTCCACCTTGTGGATCGGGTGTCCGAGCCCGGGAATGCGCCGGCCCGCCTCCAGCTCGCGCGCCACCGCGCCGTCCAGGTCGTCGCCGGCCGCGTCCAGGAAGAGCACCGTGTCCTCGACGACACCCAGGAAGACGCTGCCGGCCCCCAGCAGACCGGCGGCGATCGCCCCCTGTAGGGATTCGGGCGCCCCGGTATGGGTGAGCCGTGCGGCGAGGACGGTCGGCGTCAGTCCGTGATCGGCGAGCGAGACGAGCACCGCGTCGAACAGGCGCGCCTCCTCGGCCGTGGGCATGCGGCGTTGCACGACCAGGAAGGCGAGCTCCGAGAGCGTGGCCTTTCCCATCAGGTCGCGCGCCAGGTCGCGGCCCATGACGGTGATGCTGTCCGCGTCGGAGGTTCCGACCGAGGTCTCGAAGCTCATGTGGGGAGCCTATGTTTCGCGACCCGCCCCGTGGCGGTGTGGGGCAGCTCGTCGAGTACCTCGTACTGGCTCGGCACCTTGAAGGGCGTGAGCCGGCTGGACGCCCACTCGCGCAGGGCGTCGAAGTCCGGCTCGGCGCCGTCCCGCATCACGACGAACGCCTTGATGTCCTCCTCGGACAGCTCCGAGGGCACCCCGACCACCGCGACCTCGACCACGTCGGGATGCGACGCGAGCGCGGCCTCGATCTCGGCCGGCGCCACGTTCTCACCCCGCCGCCGGATCACCTCCTTCGTCCGGCCGAGGAAGGTGTAGGTGCCGTCCGGGTTCTCGCGGACGAGGTCACCCGTCTTCAGCCAGCCGTCGGCGGCGAGCACCGCAGCGGTCTCCTCGGGCATGTTCCAGTAGCCCTTCATCACGGCCGGGTTGCGCAGCTCGAGCTCGCCGTCCGCGTTCACGCGCGCCTCGTTCACCTCGCCGAGCTCCGGGTGCTGGCGCGGCACTCCGATCGTGCCGTAGGGCCGTGTGCCGTGCGCCCACACCGTGCCGTAGGGCGTCTCGGACATCGCGTAGCCGGACATCAGCCGGAGGCCGAAACGGCGCTCGAACTCGAGGTGGCGCTCCTCGGGGGGCGTGGGCCCGGCGTAGGCGAGCCGGACCGGGTTGTCGGCGTCGTCCGGGCGCTCAGGCTGACGCATCAGGATCTCCAGCATCGCCCCGATCGCGTTGAACTGTGTGGCGCCGTAACGGCGGGCGGAGTCGAAGAAACCGCTTGCCGAGAAGCGGGGGAGGAGCACGAGGCCGGCGTGCGCGGCCACCGAGCCCAGCACCGAGTAGGCGGGCGCGTTGATGTGGAACAGCGGAAGAGCGGTCATCAGCCGGTCCTCCTCGGTCAGCTCGAGCCACCATGGGAAGCCCTCCGCGGCCATGGTGTAGGCGCGGTGCGTCTGGGTCACGAGCTTCGAGCGCCCGGTCGTGCCGGAGGTGGGAATCAGCACCGCCGGGTCGTCATGGGTAGCGGGGCCGGTCCCGTCGAGCTCCCCCGGCTCCGAGAACAGCTCGTCGAGGTTCGCGTCCGTGACCACGAGTGCCGGCTCCACCTGGCCGATCAGCCCGTTCAGCTCGGCCTCCGTCTGGCGCGGGTCCACGCCCACGTAGATGGCGCCCAGGTAGGCGTTCGCCAGCCACAGGAAGACGTAGCGCGGGTCGTTCCGGGCGGTGGCCAGCACGAGGTCGCCCTTCGCGACCCCGTGCCGGCTCAGGCCCGCGGCGGCCCGTGCGATCCGCTCGCGAGCCTCGGCGTAGGTGTACGTCTCGTCCTCGAAGAGGAGCCACCGCCGGTCGGGGACGGCGGTGGCCGCCTCCTCAAAGAGCTGTGGGATGGTCGCGTGGTCCCTCGGGATGCGGTGACCTTAGTGGCGGAGCCGCCGCGGCCAGAGCGTCCTGAACCTTGCTCACGTCGAGGTTGAAGCGGTCGGCGAGGAACTTGGCGAGCGCCTGCTGCTCCTGCTTCCAGTCGTTCTCGACGCCGGAGCGGAGCTGGCGGAATGCGTCGCGCAGGTCCGCTCGGCTGACCCCCAGGGCCCGGGCGAGCTGCCTCAGAGGCATCGCGTCCTCGTGGTGCCCGCAGCCGGGCGCGCCGCGGCCCGGGCCGTCGAACGGCCTGATCTTGATCAGCGCGGCGCGCACGTCGGACGCGTCGAGCCCGAGCTCGTCGGCGAGCTTCTGGGAGAAGCCGCCAGGCGACTGCGGCCTGTCGCCCTCGAGCTTGGCGAGCGCCGCCTTCACCTTCGCGGTGTCGACGCCGAGCGCATCTGCCAGCTTGCCCGCGAAGCGGTCCTCGCGCTTTGCGTGTAGCCCGTCGAACGCGCTCTTCACCTTGTCGGTCGAGACTCCGAGCGCCTTTGCCAGCTTCGCGGCGAACTCGTCGCGAGGGTCCCCCTCGTGCTGGTCGTGGTAGTCGCGCAACGCCCGCATAAGCGCTGTCGTGTTCACGCCGAGCTTGTCGGCGAGCGTGCTCAGCCCCGGCGGGGCGCCGCGGTCGAACCCGAGCGGCGGCGCGCCGCCGCGCTCCGCGCCGCTTCCGTCCTGCTCGGCCGCCGCGTTGTCCGCGATGGCCGTGCCGTCGCCCGCCTGGGTGCCCAGGCCGTAGCCGACGGAGGCGATCGCCAGCGCGCCTCCGACGACGATGATCGTGGTACGTCGCTGTCGTCGCATGCAGAGAGGCTCCCGCGTTTATGTAGGAGCAGCGTAAGAAGGGGGTAGGAATCGCCGAAGAGGCCCCGTCGGCAGCCACAATGGACCGGATGCGCATCCTGATCGTGGACGACGACCGCGCCCTTCGCGACGCCCTGCGCCGCGCGCTCGTCCTGGGCGGGTACGAGACCGTGCCCGTGGAGGACGGCGAGTCCGCGCTCGCCGAGGTGGCGCGTAGCGCGCCGGACGCGGTCGTGCTCGACATCGGGCTGCCGGACATCGACGGCGTCGAGGTGTGCCGGCGCCTGCGCGGCGCGGGCAACCGCGTCCCGGTGCTAATGCTCACTGCCCGCGACGCCGTGTCCGACCGCATCGACGGCCTCGACGCGGGCGCCGACGATTACCTGGTAAAGCCGTTCGACGTGGGCGAGCTCCAGGCTCGTCTGCGCGCCCTGCTGCGGCGCAGCGGCCTCAACGGCGACGTGTCGGGCGTGACGTACAAGGAGCTGCGCCTCGACGGCGACCGGCACGGCGTGAGCGTGGGCGACAGCTTCGTCGAGCTCACGCGGACCGAATACCAGCTGCTCGAGCTCCTGATGACGAACGCGGGCCGGATCCTCCCGCACACGCTGATCTATGAGCGCGTGTGGGGCTATGACTTCGGACCGGCGTCGAACGCGCTGCGCGTGTACATCGGCTACCTGCGTCGCAAGCTCGAGCAGGCGGGCGCGCGGCCGCTCCTTCACACCGTGCGGGGCGTGGGATACGTGCTGCGCGAGCCGTGAGCCTGCGCACCCGCATCGCGGCCGCGGCGGGGATCGCCGTGGCGCTCGTGGTGGTGATCGCCGCGGTGGCGATCTACCTCGGCGTGCGCGCCGAGCTGCGCGGAGAGGTGGACAACTCGCTGCGCGACCGGGCGAGCGCGCTCACGACGCCGGGCGGCGATGGTGGCGGCGGTCACGGCGAGCCGGAAGGAGGGGGGCGTCCCGGCGGTCCGGGCGGCGCCTTCCCGATCCTGCCGCACGAGCCCTTCGGGGGGCCCGAGGGCGTCGCGCAGCTCGTGCTGCCCTCGGGACGCACGATCCGGCCTCCCGGCTCGAACGACGCGCTGCCCGTGGACGCGAAGACGCGCGCCGTCGCGCGCAGCGGCTCCGGCGAATTCCTGACGGACGAGACCGTGTCCGGCACTCACGTGCGCGTCCTGACCCGCGGGATCGGCAGTCGCGGCGCGATACAGGTGGCACGCCCGCTCGACGAGGTGGACCGGCAGCTCGACCGCGTGCTGCTGGTGCTGCTGCTCGTGGGCGCGGCCGGTGTGGCGCTCGGCGCCGCTCTCGCGGCCGTGGTGGCCCGGACCGCGCTCGCGCCCATCGACCGCTTCACGCGCCGGACGGAGGAGATCGCCGGCGATCCGAACACCTCGCACCGGATCGAGGTGACCTCAGAGGACGAGCTGGGGCGGCTCGCGCGCAGCTTCAACACGACCCTCGACTCGCTCGAGCGCTCGGTCGAGGCTCAGCGCCACCTGGTGGCCGATGCGAGCCACGAGCTGCGCACGCCGATAGCGAGCCTGCGCGCGAACATCCAGACGCTCGAGCACGCGGAGCGGCTCCCGGCAGCGGAGCTCGAGTCGCTCCGGGCCGACATCGTCGCCGAGCTGGACGAGCTGACCGCGCTGGTGGCCGACATCGTCGAGTTGGCGCGCGGCACGAAGCCTGGCGACTCGGAGGACGAGGTGCGCCTCGACGAGATCGTGGAGAGCGTGGCCCACCGCGCGCGGGCCCGGGCGAACGGGATCGCGATCGACGTGTCCACCGAGCCCACCGTCGTGCGCGGCGCACCGGACCGGATCCAGCGCGCGGTGTCCAACCTGGTGGACAACGCGGTCAAGTGGAGCCCCGGCGACGGCCGCGTGGAGATCGACCTCGCGGGCGGAAGCCTCTCCGTGCGCGACCACGGTCCCGGCTTCCAGGAGTCCGACCTCCCGTACGTCTTCGACCGCTTCTACCGGGCCGACGCCGCGCGCTCCCTGCCCGGCTCCGGGCTCGGCCTCGCGATCGTGCGCCAGGCCGCCGAGGCGCACGGCGGCGACGTGGAGGCGGCCAACGCGCCCGATGGCGGCGCGGTCGTGCGCGTGTCGTTCGGCGAGGCGCTCAGGGCACCGGCTGAAGCCAGGCCCGACGCTGCTCGATCGCCCCACTGAGCTTGCGGGCAAGCGCGGGGGAGTCGCGCTCGAGGTCCTTCAGCACGGGGCGGCTCAGGACGATCAGCCTCAGCGGCGTCTCCGCGATCACGTCCGCGTTGCGCGTTGAGTTCTCCAGCAGGCCCATCTCGCCGAAGAAGTCGCCGGGGCCCAGCTCGTCGAGGTACTGGCCGTCCGCCACCACCCTCGCCCTGCCCTCCTCGATCACGAAGAACTCGTGTGAGGTGTTGCCCTTGCAGCAAAGCAACTTGCCGGCCGGCACGTCCACCTCGTCGCCGCGCATCGCGAGGAGGCGGCGCTGCTTGCGCGAGAGGCTCGAGAACAACTCGATGCGCCGAAGCGCGGCTTCGTCCATCCGCTCCTCCACGTCCATTCTCTCACCGAGTGCCTCCCGTGGCAACGGTGCCAGACTGAGCTCGTGGCCACCGTGCTCGTCCTCGGCGTCGGCGGCATCCTCGGCGAGGCCTGGATGTGGGGCTACCTCGGCGGCGCTCAGCGAGCCACCGGTGAGGACTTCCGCCGGGCCAGCCAGCTGATCGGCACCTCGGCCGGCTCTATCGTGGCCGCGCGGCTCGCCGGCGGCGAGGATCCGCGTCGCGGGGAGGAGCGCATCCGCTGGGACGGTGAGGTCGAGCCGGAGCAGCGCCCCGGCGTGCTGCGCGCCGCGTTGGACGGAGCCACCCGCCTTTCTCTCGGCGCCATGTCGCCGCTTGCCGCGCCCGCGCTGAGCGCGGCCACGCCTGGCGGGGCACTGGCTCGGGCGGTCCTGCTCGCGCGCGTGCCGGCTGGCCGGATCGAGCTGCGCGACCTTCGCTCCCGCGTGGACGCGCTCGGCCCGCGGTTCGACGGCCGGCTGAACGTCGTCGCGGTGGATCGCGGCTCCGGCCGGCGCGTGGTGTTCGGCAGTGACGGCGCGCCAGAGACCGGCGTGGGCGACGCGGTCGCGGCGTCCTGCGCGATCCCCGGCTACTTCGCGCCGGTCGAGATCGGTGGGCGCGAATACGTCGACGGCGGCGTCTGGAGCCCCACCAATCTCGACCTCGCCCGCGCCGGCCGCGCCGACCGCGTGCTCTGCCTGGTGCCGACCGCGGCGATGGGCACGGCGCCCGCGCTAGCGCTGCGCGGGCTCGCCGCCGGGTGGCGACTCGCCACGGGCGTGGAGGCGGCCGCCGCGCGGAGGCGCGGCGCCGTCGTGGAGATCGTCGGACCCGACGCGGACTCCGCTCGGGCCATCGGGGCGGACCTCATGAACCCGCGCCGCCGAGCGGCCGTGCTGGACGCGGGCTTCCACCAGGGTGCGCGGACCGGCGCGGCCGTTTAGATTGCGCTCATGCCCTGTCTGATCGCACTGTTCGCCCTGGTGTCGCCGCGGCTCGCGCTGGTCTTCATCGCCATCTTCAGCGACATCCTGTCCAGGGCCTACGACAGCTGGCTGCTGCCGCTGATCGGCTTCTTCCTGCTGCCCTGGACGACGCTCGCGTACGCCGTGATGTGGGACACGGGCACGCGGGACGTGAACGGCTTCGAGTGGTTCATCGTGGTGCTGGCCTTCCTCGCCGACCTCGCCTCGTACGCCGGCGGTCGCAGCTATCGCTCTTCAAGCGTCTGAGCGCGACGCCGGCCTGCGCCGCGACATCCGCGAGCTCGGTGCCCTGCTCGGCCGAACGCTCGTCCGCCAGGAGGGCGAGCAGCTGCTCGAGCTGGTGGAGCGCACACGTGCGCTGATCCGCTCGGATAGAGAGGCGGCCGCGGCGCTGCTCGCCGACGTCGAGCCGGCGGCAGCCATCCGCCTGGTGCGCGCCTTCAGCACGTACTTCAACCTGGCGAACGTGGCCGAGCAGGTGCACCGCGGGCGCGAGCTCGCCGGAGTGCGGGAGCGCGACGGCGGCTGGCTGTCCCAGGCGGCCGACCGGATCGCGGCGGCGGACATCCCGAGCACGGAGCTGGCCGCGGAGGTCGGCCGGCTGGGCGTGCGGCCCGTGTTCACCGCGCACCCGACCGAGGCGGCGCGCCGGACCGTGCTCTACAAGCTTCGACAGATCGCCGACCTGCTCGCGGCCGCGGGCTCGCGCGTGACGGGACGGCTCGAGGAGACGATCGACCTGCTGTGGCAGACGGACGAGCTTCGGATCGCGCGGCCGGACGTGGTGGACGAGGCTCGCAACGCGGTCTGGTACTTCGACGGGCTGCACGCCGACGCCGTGCCCGACGTGCTGGAGGAGTTCGCGGACGAGCTGCGGCGGCTGGGGCTCGACCCGGACCCGGAGCGGCGCCCGCTCCGGTTCGGCAGCTGGATTGGCGGCGACCGCGACGGCAACCCGAACGTGGGGCCGGACAGCATCGGCCGCGTGCTCGGGCTGCAGCACGACCATGGGCTGCGTGACGCGATCGCGGTGGTGAACGTGCTGCGGCGGGACCTGTCGAGCTCAGAACGGATCGCCGGCGTCACTCCGGAGCTGCGCGAGTCGCTCGCGCGCGACCTGGAGCTGCTGCCCGAGGTCGAGCCGCGCTTCCTCCGGCTGAACGCCCAGGAGCCGTACCGGCTGAAGCTCACCTGCATCCAGCAGAAGCTCGTGAACACGCGCCGGCGGCTCGCTACCGGCGGCGCGCACGAGGAGGGACGCGACTACGTGGGCGGCGGTGAGCTGCTCGCGGAGCTCCGGCTGGTACGCGACTCGCTCGTCGAGCACCGTGGCGCCCTGATCGCCCGTGGCCGCCTGGAGCGCGCGATGAGGACCCTGTCGGCGTTCGGCCTGCACCTGGCCACGCTCGACGTGCGCGAGCACGCCGATGCCCACCACCACGCCCTCTCTCAATTGATCGATGGGTACCGGCAATTGACGAGAGGGGAGCGGAGAGCGGTCCTCTCACGGGAGCTCACATCGAAGCGCCCGCTCGCCTTCCAGCCGCCGCCGCTCGACGAGGCCGGCAGCCGCACCTTCTCCACGTTCGAGGCGATCCGGGAGGCGCACGACCGGTACGGGAGCGCGTCGATCGAGTCGTACATCGTCTCCATGTGCCGCGGTGCCGACGACGTGTTCGCCGCCGCGGTGCTGGCCCGCGAGGCGGGCGTCACGAACGTCGGCTTCGTGCCCCTGCTCGAGACGATCGATGAGCTGCGCCAGGCCGACCGCGTGCTCGACGAGCTCCTGTCCGACCCCACGTACCGGGACCTGGTGGCCGACCGCGGCGACCTCCAGGAGGTGATGCTCGGCTACTCGGACTCGAACAAGGAGGCGGGGATCACCGCGAGCCAGTGGGAGATCCACCGCGCTCAGCAGCGCCTGCGCGACAAGGCCGCCGAGCACGGCGTGCGGCTGCGGGTGTTCCACGGCCGCGGCGGGACGGTCGGCCGCGGTGGCGGCCCCGCGCACGACGCGATCCTCGCGCAGCCGCCGCGGACGCTCGACGGGGAGATCAAGGTCACGGAGCAGGGCGAGGTGATCTCGGACAAGTACCTGGTGCCGAGCCTCGCCCGCGAAAACCTGGAGCTGATGCTGGCCGCCGCGCTGGAGGCGACCGTGCTGCACCGCCGCCCCCGGATGTCACCCGAGGCGCTCGCGGACTGGGTGGAGGCGATGGAGGTGGTGTCGGACGCGTCGTTCGGCCGCTACCGCGCCCTGATCGAGCACCCGCGGCTCCCGGACTACTACTTCGCCTCGACGCCCGTGGAGCTCCTGTCCGAGCTGCATCTCGGCTCGCGCCCCTCGCGGCGGCCCGAGTCGGGCGCCGGCCCCGAGGGCCTGCGGGCGATCCCGTGGGTGTTCGGCTGGACCCAGTCGCGCCAGATCGTTCCCGGCTGGTTCGGCGTGGGCACCGGGCTGGCGGCCGCTCGCGAGGCCGGGCTCGGCGACCGCCTCGCCGAGATGCACGAGCGCTGGAACTTCTTCCGCAACTTCCTCTCGAACGTCGCGATGACGGTGGTCAAGACCGACCTCGACATCGCGGGGCACTACGTGGAGCGGCTGGTCCCCGACGACTTGCGCGGCCCCTTCGGCGACATCCGCGCCGAGTACGAGCTGACGATGGTCGAGCTGCTTCAGCTGCGCCGGGAGAGCGAGCTACTCGACACCGACCCGGTGCTCCAGCGCACGCTGCGCGTGCGCGACGACTACCTGGCCCCGATCCACTACCTCCAGGTGGCGCTCACCGAGCGCCGGCGCGCGGACCACGCAGCCGGGCGGACACCGGATCCCGACCTCGCGCGTGCGCTGCTCCTGACCGTGAACGGGATCGCGGCCGGGCTGCGCAACACCGGCTGAGCTAGAAGGTGATGCCGCCGCGTGGGTGGTGGACCGGCTGCTAGCTTCGGTTAGATGAGCGACGAAGTGTCGGCGGGCTCGACCGCGGCGGTCAAGCATCCGGTTGGGGTGCTCGTCGTGCTGCTGATGGCGGGCGTGTCGTTCGCGCTGTCGCAGACGCTCGTCATCCCGGCGCTGCCGGAGATCGGCAAGGACTTGCATGCGAGCACGACCGCGACCTCGTGGCTGCTCACCGCGTTCCTCCTCTCGGCCTCGAT
>JBEVKE010000153.1:0-7896 GCA_040509835.1 Thermoleophilaceae bacterium | reverse complement strand
CGGGCGACGAGGTGGTCGCGGTCACGCTCGAGCTGTGGTCGGACCCCGGCACGGACGGGGAGAAGAGCTGCTGCTCGCCGCAGGCGGTCCGCGGCGCCCGGCACCTCGCTCATCGCATGGGCATCCCGCACGTGACGCTCGACGTGCGCGACCGCTTCCGGGCCGAGGTCGTGGACGCGTTCCTCGACGGCTACGCCGCCGGCCGCACTCCGAACCCGTGCGTGCGCTGCAACGGCGAGGTCCGCTTTGACACGATGCTCGAGCTGGCCGAGAGGCTCGGCGCCGCCAGGCTCGCCACGGGCCACTACGCCCGCATCGCCCGCGACGAGCGCGGCCCGCTCGTCCGCGCCGCCGCCGACCCGCGCAAGGACCAGAGCTACATGCTCGCCAAGCTGGACCCCGCGCTCCTCGACCGGCTCAGCTTCCCGCTGGGCGGCCTCACCAAGGACGCGGTGCGCGCGCTCGCGCGCGAGGCCGGCCTCCCGGTGGCCGACAAGCGCGAGAGCCAGGACCTCTGCTTCGTCGCCGGCCTCGGCGGCCGCGCCTTCCTCCAGCGCCACGGCGGACCGCGGCTGAGAAAGCCCGGCGACATCGTCGATCGCGGCGGAACGGTCCTCGGACGCCATGACGGACAGCACAACTTCACTGTGGGCCAGCGGCGCGGGCTGAACATCTCATCCTCGGAGCCGCTGTACGTCCTGAGCCGCGACGCCGAGACGAACCAGGTGGTCGTCGGCCCGAGGGAGGCGCTCGCCACCACCCTTGTGCCCCTGGACGACGCCACCCTCCACCGCGCTCCGCATGAAGTGGAGACCGTCCGGCTTCGCTACCACGCCGAGCCGCTAGCGTGCCGGGTGCACGTCCAGGACGACGGAACCCTCCAGCTCGAGCTCGACCGACCCGCGAACGGAGTCGCACCGGGGCAGCTGGCCTGCCTGATGCGCGAGGATCGCGTCGTGGGCGAGGGGACCATCGGAGAACCGCGTTGACAAACCACCACGAGCGCATCGATCTCGAGGCGCCCCTGTCCGGGGACTTCCAGGCAGTGGTGCGGCTCATCATCGGCGGCATCGCCGAGCGCGTGGACTTCGCCTTCGAGGAAATCGACGACCTCCAGCTCGCCGTGGAGCGGCTGCTGGCCGAGGCGGGCCAGGTGGGCAGCGTGAGGCTGTCCTTCGAGGTGGGCGAGGGCACCATCCGCACTCGCGTGGGCCCGCTCTCCGAGTCCGCGGTCGCCGACGCGCTCCGGGACGGGGACCCGCCGCCCGGCACGCTGACCCTGAGGCGCATCCTTCAGACGGTCGTGGATTCCTTCGGAGTGGAGGACGCCGGCGGAGGCGCGATCGTCGTGCGGCTCGAGAAGCTCAAGGGCCTTTCGTGAACACACCACAGCGCCGCTCCCCGGCTGCCTCGGAGAAGGCGCGCGCGGAGGACCGCGCTCTGCTTCGCCGCTACCACGAGGCCGGCGACACGACCGCGCGCGAGGAGCTGATCGAGCGCCACCTGCCGCTGGTGCGCTCGCTGGCGCGCCGCTACGCCGGTCGCGGCGAGGCTCTCGAGGACATCGAGCAGGTGGGCGCGATCGGCCTCATCAAGGCGATCGACCGCTTCGAGCTGGAGCGCGAGGTCTCGCTCGCCACCTACGCGACGCCGAACGTCGTCGGCGAGATCAAGCGCCACTTCCGCGACAAGGGCTGGGCCATCCGGGTGCCGCGTGCGCTCCAGGAGCTGAACGCGTCCATGTCGGGCGCCATCGAGCGGCTCACCGGCAGGCTCGGGCGCTCGCCCAGCATCGCCGAGATCGCCGAGGAGCTGAAGACCACCCCGGAAGAGGTACTCGAGGCGATGGAGGTGGGCTCCGCCTACTCGACCGTCTCGCTCTCCACCGGCCCCGGTGGCGACGACGAGCTCGACCCGCTCGAGACGATCGGCGGCGAGGACGAGGAGTTCGAGCGCTCCGAGGACCGCGCCGCGCTCGCCCCCGCGCTCGACCGGCTTCCGCAGCGTGAGCGCGAGATCCTGCGCATGCGGTTCGAGGAGGGTCTGCCCCAGACGCAGATAGCGCAGCGGGTCGGCCTCTCGCAGATGCACGTATCGCGGCTGATCCGCAAGTCGCTCACGATCATGCGCGAGGAGCTGCTCCGGATGCCTCCGGGCGCCGCCTGACCTGCGTTAAGGGCACATTTTGGTGCCCGCGCTGTCGGACCATTGTTCTTTCCAGCAAGTATCTTGCCGCGCGGTGGCGCATTGTCTCGCGCGCCGAAACAACAGCTGGAGGGACTTAATGGGAATGCTCGGTAGACGTGCGCTGGTGCTGCTCGTCGCCGCGCTGTCGATGCTGGTCATCGCCGCCTGTGGTGGCGACGACGACAGCAGCAGCGGCAGCAGCGGCAGCAGTGGGGGGACGAAGGAAGGCGGATCGATCACGATCTCGCAGACGTCGCAGCCGGATTATCTGGATCCAGCGCTGTCCTACACGGTGAACGGATGGGAGCCGCTCTCCACCGTCTACTCAGGATTGATCGGCTACAAGCGCGCCAATGGGCAGGCGGGATCCGAGTTGATCCCGGTCCTGGCGCAGGACATGCCGAAGGTCTCCTCGGACGGCACGACCTACGAGCTGACGCTCCGCAAGGGGCTGAAGTACTCGGACGGCTCGCCGGTGAAGGCGTCCGACTTCGAACACTCGATTCAGCGCGTGCTGAACCTCGAGTCGGGCGGGTCGGCGTTCTTCCTCGGGATCAAGGGTGCCGAGGACTACGTGAAGAACGGCAAGCCCGAGGCGGACATCCCCGGCATCGAGACCGACGACGCCACCGGCAAGATTACGATCACGCTGAACGGGCCCGACGGCACGTTCTCCAACGTGCTCGCTATGCCGTTCGCCACGCTCGTCAAGGGCGACGCGCCGTTCAAGAACCTGACCAAGGATCCGCCTCCGGGCGTGGGTCAGTACAAGATCACGCAGTCGGTGCCGAACCGGCAGTTCGTGATGGAGAAGAACAAGAACTGGCCGACGGACATCCCGGATGATCCTCCGGCCAAGATCGACAAGATCACGACGCTGATCGTCAAGAACGCGCAGAAGCAGGCGCAGGACGTGATCTCGGGCAAGCTCGACTACATGCAGGACCCGCCGCCGGCCGACATCAAGCCGGAGGTGAAGGCGAAGTATTCGGACCGTTATAGGGAAGTCGTGACGGCCTCGACGTACTACATGTTCATGAACACCCGGGTCCCGCCGTTCGACGACCCGAAGGTCCGCGAAGCCGTGAACTGGGGCATCGACAAGCCCGGTCTCGCTCGCCTGTTCGCGGGCGAGGTCACGCCTGGCTGTTCGTTCCTGCCGCCCGGCATGCCTGGCTATGACGAGAACCTCGACACGAGCGGCTGCCCCTGGGGCGACCCGAACAAGCCGCCCGACCTCGAGAAGGCCCGGCAGATGATCAAGGACGCCGGTGTGGACGGCATGGATGTGACCGTCTACGGCAACAACGACGACCCGACCGACAAGGTCACCGAGGCGTACGCGGACATGCTCAACAAGATGGGCTTCAACGCAAAGCCGAAGATCCTTGACGGCGGTGTCTACTTCCAGACGATCGGCAACCAGAAGACGAAGGCCCAGACCGGCTTCGCCAACTGGTTCCAGGACTTCCCGCACCCGAAGAACTTCATGTTCCTCGTGGACGGGGCGTCGATTCAGGAAACCAACAACCAGAACTTCGGGAACGTGGATGACCCGGAGATCACCAAGGGGATCGCCGAGCTCAACAAGGAGCCGGAGATCACCAGTGAGGTTGCTGACAAGTGGAAGGACCTCAACAACAAGCTCGTCGAGCGCGCGTGGATCGTCCCGTACGGTCACCGCAAGCTCGCAACGTTCTTCTCGGAGCGGATGGACTTCGACAACTGCTCGAACTTCTCTCCGGTCTGGAACAACGACTACACGAGCTGGTGCCTGAAGTAATCGCCGGCTGAATCGCTATCCGACTGGGGGAGGGCGCTTGGGCGCCCTCCCCTTCGGGTAGTGTGTCTCGCGAGGGAGAGCGAGGGTTGAACTCGAGTGGCCACTGAGCCGGCAACGGAAACGACCCTTCAAGGGCCGGCCGCCTGGGAGGCGGAGGCTGAGAGGGAGCACGTCCATGGACTTGGGCCCTGGCGGCTCGGTCTTCGCCGGCTGAAGCGGAACAAGGTCGCGCTGCTGTTCGGCGCGCTGTTCGTGGTCCTGGTGCTCTCCTGCATCGCCGCGCCGCTCTGGGCCGACAAGGTCGCGAAGACGACCGTCAACGCGAACCACCTGTCGGACACGATCACGGTCGACGGCAAGGAGAAGAACGTGGTCGGGCTCGACGGAGTGCCGATCGGCCCGCAGTGGCTCAAGGCCGACGGCAAGTTCTTCCTGGGCGCGGACCGCAACGGGCGCGACATCATGGTCCGCCTGCTGTACGGCGGCCGCAACTCGCTCGTGATCGGAGTGGTCGCGGCGCTGATCACGACCGCGCTGTCGATCTTCCTCGGGCTGATCTCGGGCTACTTCCGCGGCCCGACGGACACCGTCATCAGGGCCCTGCTTGACGTGATGTGGTCGTTCCCCGTGATCATCCTGGGCGTCGCGCTCGGCGTGGCGTTCGCGCTGGGCGGTCTCAAGATAGGCCCGCTACACCTGGCCGGGGACTCGCTCCTGATACCGATCTTCATCATCGGGTTCGTATACGTGCCCTACATGGCGAGACCGGTGCGCGGCCAGGTGCTGTCGCTGCGCGAGAAGGAGTTCGTCGAGGCCGCCCGCGCCCAGGGCGCCGGCCCCTTCCGGATCATGTTCACCGAGGTGATGCCGAACCTCGCCTCGACCGTGATCGTCTTCTTCACGTTGCTGATCGCGAACGCGATCCTGCTCGAGTCGGCGCTGTCGTTCCTCGGCGCCGGCGTGCAGCCGCCGAATCCCTCGTGGGGCACCATGATCGACGAGGGCGTGGACCGGATTGCCACGGCGCCGCACCTCACGATCGTCCCGGGCCTGATGCTGGTGCTCACCGTGCTCGCCCTGAACGTGTTCGGCGACGGCGTGCGCGACGCGCTCGACCCGCGGGCGAAGGTCCGCCTGGAGCGCTAGCCGGTGGGTCGCTTCATCATCCGGAGGCTCTTCCAGATGGTCTTCGTGATGTTCGCCGTCTCGGTCCTCACCTTCTTCATCTTCAACGTGATCCCGAACGGCGACCCGGCCGTGCGGATGGCGGGGAAGAACCCCACGGAGACGCAGATCGAGGCGATCCGCAAGGAGTGGGGCTTCGACGACAACCTCATCGTCCAGTACGTCACGATGATGAAGAAGGTCTTCACGGGCGACCTGGTGTCGTACTTCACGCAGCTGCCGGTGGGCGAGGAGATCATCAAGGGCCTCCCGAGGACGCTCTCGCTCGCGATCGGCGCCGCGATCCTGTGGATGTTCGTGGCGATTTGCTTCGGGCTCTACAGCGCCATGCGCGCCGGCAAGTTCGCGGACCGGTTCCTCACCATCGTCGCCCTGATCGGCATTTCCTTGCCGGTGTTCTGGATCGGCGCGCTGATGAACTACTACCTCGGCTACAAGGCGGGCCTCTTCCCCAACGGAGGGTATGTCGAGCTCACCAAGGACCCGGTCGACTGGGCGTATCACTTAATCCTGCCGTGGACCGCGCTGGCGATCCTGTTCATCGGGTTCTACTCGCGCGTGCTCAGATCGAACATTCTCGACACGATCAACGAGGACTACGTGCGAACGGCACGCGCGAAGGGGCTGTCGGAGCGCCAGGTGATGGTGCGACACGTCCTTCGTAACTCGATGATCCCGATCGTCACGTTGTGGGGGCTCGACTTCGGCGCGGTCGTGGGCGGAGGCGCCATCCTCACCGAGACGGTCTTCGACCTTCAGGGGGTGGGGCAGTACGCCGCCGAGGCTGTGGGCCAGCTCGACGTGCCGCCCGTGCTCGCCACGACGCTGTTCGCCGCCTTCTTCATCGTCCTGCTGAACGCGATCGTGGACATCGTGTACGCGTATCTCGACCCGCGGATCAGGCTCCAGTGAGCACCGACCCCGCGGCAACCGGCGCGCCCCCCAGCGGCGAGCCGCTCCTGACGGTGGAGGACCTGCAGGTGTCCTTCGCTACCGAGGAGGGCGTGGTGCAGGCCGTGGAGGGCGTGTCGTTCGAGCTCGCGCCCGGCGAGATCCTCGCGGTGGTGGGCGAGTCGGGCTCCGGCAAATCCGTGACGGCCATGACGCTGATGGGGCTCACGCGCTCACCCAACGCCGACTTCGAGGGCACCGCTCACTACAAGGGCACGGAGCTCGTGCACGCGTCGGAGGATCAGCTCCGGCGGGTGCGTGGCGCGGAGATCGCGATGATCTTCCAGGACCCGATGACCTCGCTGAATCCGGTCCAAAAGATCGGGCGGCAGATCGTCGAGCAGATCCAGGAGCACGAGGCGCTGCCGGACCAGCAGGCGCGCGAGCGGTCGGTGGAGCTGCTCGACAGGGTCGGGATTCCACGCGCGCGAGAGCGGATCGACAATTACCCGTTCGAGTTCTCGGGCGGCATGCGGCAGCGCGTCATGATCGCGCTGGCGCTGTCGTGCAACCCCTCCGTGCTGATCGCGGACGAGCCCACAACGGCGCTCGACGTGACGATCCAGGCGCAGATCCTGCAGCGGATGCGCGAGCTCCGCGACGAGACCGGCGCCGCGATCATCCTCGTGACGCACGACCTCGGGGTGGTGGCCGACATCGCCGACCGGATCGCGGTCATGTACTCGGGGCGGATCGTGGAGCAGGGGACGCTCGACGAGATCTTCTACGACCCGCAGCACCCATACACGTGGGGCCTGCTGGGCTCGATCGCGCGGGTTGACCGGCCTCGGCCGGACCGGCTGCCCGCGATCGCGGGACTGCCGCCGTCGCTGGCCAACCGCCCGGAGGGCTGCCACTTCAGGCCGCGCTGCCCGCACGAGTTCGGCAAGTGCATGGAGGTGCCGCCGCTCGAGGCGCGCCTGGACGGCCAGCCGGCGCACCTGGACCGGTGCTGGCTCACGCCCGACGAGAAGCGCGAGCGGCGCGAGGTGCGCCCGGGTGAGATCGGTCTCGAGGCCAAGTCGCAGGCGGGAGCGTCGTGAGCGAGACCGATACCCAGACCGCCTCCCAGGAGGCCGACGCGAACGGCAGCCTCGTCGACGTCGACCACCTGAAGGTCTTCTTCCCGATCAAGGAGGGGTTCATCGTCGACCGCGAGGTCGCGCGCGTGCACGCGGTGAACGACGTGACCTTCAAGATCGGCGAGGGGGAGACGGTCGGGCTGGTGGGAGAGTCGGGCTGCGGCAAGACCACGATGTCCCGGGCGATCATGCGCCTGATCGACGCGACCGAGGGCACGCTCCGCTTCCGCGGCGAGGACATCACGAAGGCCGGCCGCAGGAAGATGGAGCCGCTGCGGAGACAGATGCAGATGGTCTTCCAGGACCCATTCGCGTCGCTCAACCCGCGCAAGCGCGTAGTTCAGATCATCGGCCAGCCGCTGAAGCTCCACGGGACGCCGCGCAACAAGGTCGAGGGGCGCGTGCGTGAGCTGCTCGACCAGGTGGGGCTCGCATCCGAGCACCTGAACCGGTACCCGCACGAGTTCTCCGGCGGCCAGCGACAGCGAATCGGCGTGGCGCGGGCGCTGGCGCTCGAGCCGAAGCTGATCGTGCTGGACGAGCCGGTGTCCGCGCTGGACGTCTCCGTCCAGGCACAGATCATCAACCTGCTCGACGACCTCCAGGAGGAGTTCAAGCTCACCTATCTGTTCGTGGCCCACGACCTGTCCGTCGTGCGGCACGTGTCCGACCGGATCGCCGTGATGTACCTCGGGAAGCTGATGGAGG
>JBEVKE010000152.1:0-12845 GCA_040509835.1 Thermoleophilaceae bacterium | reverse complement strand
GGACGAGATCGACATCGAGGACCTGATCGCCGACCAGCAGATGGTCATCGCGATCACCCACTCCGGCTACATCAAGACGCTGCCACTGGCCACCTACCGCCAGCAGAAGCGCGGCGGCGTCGGCGTGACCGGGCTGGACATGAAGGACGACGACTACATCGAGCACCTCTTCGTGAGCTCGACGCACGACTACCTGCTGTTCTTCACGAACCGCGGAAAGGTCTACCGCCAGAAGGTCTACGAGCTGCCGGAGGCGCAGCGCACGGCCAAGGGCCGGGCGCTCGTGAACATCCTCCCGCTGCGCGAGGGCGAGCGCGTGCAGGCGGTCCAGGCCACGCGTGACTTCAAGGAGGGCAAGTACCTCGTCTTCGCGACCAAGAAGGGCCAGATCAAGAAGACCGAATTCCTCGCCTACAACACGCCGATCAAGGCCGACGGCATCATCGCGATCAAGGTGCGCGACGACGACGAGCTGGTCGCCGTCCGCCGGACCAGTGGGGATGACGACATCATCATGGTCTCGCGCTCGGGCCAGGCGGCGCGCTTCAACGAGGACCAGGTGCGACCGATGGGCCGCGACACCGGCGGCGTGAAGGGCATGAACGTCGCGCGCGGGGACAACTGCGTGCTCGCGATGGACGTCGTGCGGCCGGACACGGAGCTCTTGGTCGTGACCGAGAACGGCTACGGCAAGCGAACCGCGATCGAGGAGTACCCGGTCAAGGGCCGAGGCTCGATGGGCGTCAAGACGATCGGCCTTACCGAGAAGAAGGGCGGCCTCGCCGGCGCGCTGATCGTGCGCGAGCACCACGACCTGGTGTTCATCTCGCAGAGCGGCATGGTCCAGCGTACGTCCGTGAGGGGCATCTCGAAGCAGGGCCGCCCGGCACAGGGCGTCCGCGTGATGAACATCCGCGACGACGACACGGTGAGCGCCGTGGCGCTCGTCATGGACAGTGCCGCGGACACGTCTGCCCAGGTCGAGCTCGAGAGTGACGAGCCGACTCCTGAGTCTGCTTGAATAGCCGGACCAGGGAAAGGAGGTGGTCCGAGCTTGACTGACAGATTTTTTGGGACCCTGGAGGTGTCCGGCCGCTAGACGACCGGAGCTGGGCCCCGTCTTAGCGGAGTCCAACCGTGGCACCGCCGGCAACTCTGACCGGGGTTGGTCCCGCCGGTCGTAGGAGAGAAGCCGGTCGAGTCCAGCAGACACTGAGGGGCGTCCCGCAAGGGGCGCCCCTCTCCTTTCAGGGAGTGGTCGTCGTGTTGGTCTGCGACTGGTTCGACGACTCGAGGTCGTCCACGCGCTGCTCGAGGTCGTCGACGCGCCCGTTCAGCTTGTCGATGTCCGAGCTCGTGCTGTCGGCCTTCTTCTCGAGGTCCTTGATGCGCCCGTCGAGCTTCGACACGTCGTCGGACGTGGGCAGATCGCTGACGCGCTGCTCGAGGTCGTCGAGCCGCGAGTTCACGTCCTTCTGGACACGCGCGAGGTCCGCGGCCGTCTGCGTCTCGCCGGCCTCGTCCTTCTTGTTCGCCTGGATGAGGGCGATCACGCCGAGCGCGGTGGCCGCCACCGCCCACACCGCCGTCACGAGGAGCCACCGGCGCAGCGTGCGGAGATCGCCGACCGTGGCGGGGCGGTCATCCTCGACGTAGGGCGCGACGTCGCCGGGCCGAGGCGGCTCGCCCGTCAAGCGGCCACCACGAGGTACTGCTCCCAGGCCTGAGGGATCGTCGGCGCGGCCACGTGGATGAAGATCGCCGGGTTCGGGGCCCTCGGCGCTCGCGCGGGCACCATGTTCGCCTGCTTCGGCAGCCGATCCCCCTTGCGCCTGTTGCACGGGGCGCAGCAGGTGACGATGTTCTCCCACGTCGACGGCCCGCCCTTGGAGCGGGGGATCACGTGGTCCACCGTGAGGTTGCCGCGCTCGTGGCCGCAGTACTGGCAGGTCCACCTGTCGCGGGCGAACACGGCCCTCCGGGTGATCTTCCGCCGGTGCGCGTCGCGCGGGATGCGCACGTAGGTGAGCAGGCGGATCACGACGGGCCGGACCAGGCTGATGCTCTCCGCGTGGAGCGCCCAGTCGCCCTTTTCGAGCACCTCGGCGCGGTTCTTCAGGATCAGGACCGCCGCTCGCCGTACCGTGCAGACGTTGATCGGCTCGTACGAGGCGTTCAGGACAAGTACCCGGCCGGACGACGTGGCGCGCTGCACAGGCCGGCCGGCCCCGAGCAGCGCGACGGGAGGCCCTGGTTCTACGTCACCCGGCTCGGTCGTGAAGGACACGCTCGCCCGCACTGCCACGATGCGGTCAGTTTAGCCAGGGGGGGCGGCCGTACGACCCCAGTACCCGCAGCTCCTCCACGTGTCCGCCCACCGCTCCAAGGGCGTCGTCCACACGTCCCGACCCGGCCGCACCCTCCAGGTCCACGAAGAAGAAGTAGTGGCCGAGCCCGGTGCGGCGCGGGCGCGACTCGATCCTGGTGAGGTTCACTTCGCGGCCGGCGAACTCGTTCAGCACGTCAACGAGCCAACCTGGCGACTGGTCGCCCCCGCCCCAGAACACGATCGAGGTCTTGGGGTCGTCCCCCGGCTCGCCCACCTCGTCCTCCGTGGCGAGCCACACGAAGCGGGTCGCGTTGTCGGGATGGTCCTCGACGTTGACGGCCACAATGTGGCAGTCGTACAGCTCCGCGGCCAGCCTCGAGCCGAGCGCAACGCTCGCGTCGTCGCTGCGGCACACCGTCATCACCGCATCGGCGGTGGAAGGCGCGGTCACGTGCTCCGCGTTCGGGAGGTGCTGGCGGAGAAAGCGGGCGCACTGGGCAGTCGCCTGCGGGTGCGAGACGACGCGCTCCACGGTGGACAGCGACAGCTCCGAGTGCGCGATCACGCAGTGGTGGACCGGGTGGACGACCTCCGCCTCGATCCTCACCCGATCCGCCTCGAGCGTGAGCGTGTCGAGCGTCACCGCCACGCTGCCCTCGAGCGCGTTCTCGAACGGAACGATGGCGCGGTCCACGGCCCCGTCCTGGACGGCCATCACGGCGTCGTAGATGGTGGGGTACGAGATCGCCTCGGCGCCGGCTGGGGCGGAGGCCCTGAGCGCCTCGTCGCTGTGCGTCCCGGTCGGACCGAGATACGCGACGCGCATGTCAGGCGCCCGCGGGCGTGCCTACCATGGCCTCTTCGACAGCCTGCTCCTCCTCTGGCGAGAGCTCGTACTCGGGATTGCCCTCGCGCACCTGCTTGACGTACAGCCGCGCCTGATCGCGGTGCAGGATCGACGAGATCACCACGCCGGTCCGCCGCTCGTCAAGCAGCGCGACCGTGCTCGACTGCTGGCCGGAGAGCTCGTTCATCGCGTCGTAGCGGACCACGGAGGTGTGGGCGATGGAGCCATCCATCCGGTGCTCCGCGCCGCTGACGCGGCCCTCGAGGCCGCGCGCGACCTCCTCGACCCAGTCGCGCAGCTGGACGAACGCCTCCTGGAGCGAAGCCGCGTGGGCGGCGATGTCGGTCTCTGCATCGCCCAGGATCATGCGCTGCGCCGCGCGCAGGCGCCGCAGCTTCACGGCCAGGACGATCACCCACAGGAGCGCGACGGCGGCGATGCCCGCGGCCGCGAGCGCCACGATGCCCTGCGTCGAGGTCAGATCGTCCACGGGCGCCAGGGTATCGAGCGGCTCAGCGGGTGAAGATGACCGTGAAGTCGGCCTTGTTGTTGTCCGTGACCTGCTCGCCAGGCACCGCCTTGACGTTCACCGCGATCGGGACGTTCTGGCCGGTGGGCGGTTGCGAGGTCAGGGGGATGCTCACCGTCTTCTGCTCGCCCGCGGCGATCTCCGGGATCGTCTCCTCGAGCTTGACGGCGTCGGCGCCGGAGCCGACCGTGACAGTCACGCCTACGTCGGTCTCGGTGCTGTCGCCCTGGTTGACGACCTGGATGTCGAAGGCGATGTCCTTCGTGAGCTGGACCGTGGTCGAGCCGCCCGGCGTGAGCGCCACGCCCCCGAGCGACACGGTTCCCAGCCCGTCGCCGTGGAGGCCCGGCGTGGCGCTGCCGCCCGACCCGCTGATGCCGGAGATCTGGTCGGCCACAAACGACGGCTGGAGCCACTGCACGTCCGGGAGGAAGGCGAGGGTGGCGTCCTGTGGCAGCGTCGCCGCCACGTTCTCCTTCTTGAGCGCGTCCCGCTCCTCCAGCTTGAACCGGCTCCGCATGAGGACGTCGCTCGCGTCGAAGACGCGCATCATGTCGGCGATGCGCGCAGTGCTCTGGCGCTGCTCCTCCTGCGCGGTCGCCTTCGGCAGCTCCTCCGCGATGATCGACAGCGCGTCGCGGCGGAGCTCCAGGCCCTCGACGAAGTAGTCCTGCGCCTTCGAGAGCTGGTCCGGGACGTCCAGGTTGTGCGCCCTGTCCGCGAGCGTGGCGGAGTCGATCTTGAGCGTATTCGCCTGGTTCTGGCGGTCGATGTCCTGGGTCTGGTCGCTCGGCGCCTCGAGGATCGAGAACAGCCGCCGGCTCTCCGCCTTCGAGAGGCTGACGAGCTCGTTCGTGTTGCGGACGTAGTCCTGCATGTTGCGTTCCTTGCGGGCGTTCAGGCAGCCCTTGAAGGCGACTACGAGCAGAATGAAGACGAGAATCGCTGCTCCGGCGGCTATGGTCCTACGGACCAAGAGCGTCTGGCGGTCGGTCGCAGGACCGCGCGGTGGGCGGCGAGGCGGGCGGCGTGCAGGCTCGTCCGGTTCGTCGAGGAAGGACAGGCGAATCGCTCCTAGCGCTGTGCGCGCCTGGTGCGCGCGTCGGTGGGAGTATGAACGGGGGGCAGGACGCGCTCTCCGGAAACCGAACACGAAACTGGCATGACACGTTCTGAAACAGGCTTCACGGATGAGGCGGGCACACTGCCCCTGGGCGGGTCGGACCCTACACAACGGCTTGCCGATGGTTCGGGGGCGCACCTCATCGTCGGCCGCTACCGGATGGAACGCCGCCTGGGCGCCGGCGGGTTCGGCGTCGTGTGGCTGGCGTGGGACGAGAAGCTGGAGCGCGAGGTTGCCGTGAAGGTGATCCCGCGCGAGAGGGGCGAGGGTGAGCGGGTCGCGCGTGAGGCGCGTGCCGCCGCGCGGCTGAACCACCCCGGCATCGTCGGCATCTACGAGCTGGCGTCTGACGACCACGACGTGTACCTGGTCTCCGAGCTGGTTCGGGGCCGAACGCTTGCGGAGCTGACCGGGGCGGGAGCGATCTCGGACCGCGACGTCGCGCGCATCGGGAGCGCCCTGTGCGACGCGCTCGAGCACGCGCACGCGCGCGGGGTCATCCATCGCGACGTGAAGCCGGGGAACGTCATGGTGCTCGCCGATCCCGCCGCGGGGGCGGGCTTCGCGAAGCTCGCCGACTTCGGGGTGGCACACGTTGCCACGGCCGACGCGCTGACTCGCACCGGCGACATCGTCGGGACGCTGGCCTACATGGCCCCGGAGCAGGCGGAGGGCGCCCGCGTGACCCCCGCGTGCGACGTCTACTCGCTCGCACTGACGCTGTACGAGGCGTGGACCGGCACGAATCCGGTCCGCGCGGCGGGGCCGGCCGCGACGGCGCGCCGCCTGGGCCGGCCGCTCCCCTCGCTGGCGCGCGCGCGCCGCGACCTGCCGCTGCCGCTCTGCGACGCGATCGACGACGCGCTCGATCCCGACCCGGGCCTCAGGCCGCCTCCGGCCCGGCTCCGCGCCGAGCTGAGAGCAGCGGAGAAGGAGCTGACCGACGAAGGCGGCCTGGTCGAGGCCGAGACCCTTCGCAGAGTGGGCCTCCCCACCACGACGCGGCGAGGCCTGTTCGGCATGCGCCGCGCTGTGGGAGTGCCCGGGCCGGGCGGAGCACGCTTCGAAGAGGACGGCCGGTACGGCGGACCGCTGCCCGGCGTGTCACCGTTCGACGAGCCCGAGCCGCGCCAGCCACGAGTGCCGGAGCGGATCGCCGCCGGGGCCGCGGCGGGCGGCCTCGTTCTCGCGTGCCTGCTGACGCTCGGGCCGGACCCGACCTTCTCCCCCTTCGCCGCAGCGGGCCTCGCGGCGGTCGCGACGGCCGTTCTCCCTCGCGCCGGCTGGTTGCTCGCCGTGGTCGGCCTGTGCGCCTGGCTCGTCTCGCCCGAGGCGGACCGGCAGGGCACCGCGCTGGTGATCGCCGCCGCCGCGGCACCGATCCCGTTCCTCCTTCCGCGAGCCGGCCTCCTGTGGTCGGTGCCCGTGCTGGCGCCCCTGCTCGGGACGATCGCACTCGCGCCGGCGTTCATCGGCGTGGCCGCGCTCGCCTCCACGGGCGCTCGCCGCGCCGGCCTGGCCGCCGCCGGGCTCTGGTGGGTGCTGATCGGCGAGGTCGTCACAGGGAAGGTCCTCCTGTTCGGCGCACCCGACGGCGTCCTGCCGCGCGGTCACTGGCAGGGCTCGATTTCGGCGGCCGCGTCCGACGCTCTGCAACCGCTCCTCACCTCGCCCGCGCTTGCGCCGGTCCTGGCCTGGGCGACCGGCGCGGTTGTGCTCGCCCTCGTGGTCCGAGGCCGCTGGCTGGCGGTGGACCTCCTTGGCGCTGGAGCATGCGCCGCGGCACTGATCGCGGCCCACGCCGCGCTCGGCGATGCGCTCGCCGCGGATCTCGCCCTCGACCACGCTCGCGGTGGCGTCGCGGGCTGCATCGCCGCCGCGCTAGTCGTAATCGTCACGTTCCACGCGACCAGCGCGCATCGACCCCCGCTCGCGCACCGGCCTCCGCGTGTGACGACGGCTTAGGGCTACTCTGCGGGACCAGATGAGCATGCTGCGCAACCTCGAGGCGAAGCTGGGAGGCCTTGTCGAGGGGGCCTTTGGCCGCGCCTTCCGCACGAGCGTCCAGCCGGTCGAGCTCGCCCACAAGCTCGCCAAGGAGATGGAGGACAACCAGATGGCCTCCGTCTCGCGCGTGTACGTGCCGAACCACTACCGAATCTTCCTCTCGCCGCAGGACCGCGAGCAGTTCGCCAGCTACGAGCCGGCGCTTCGCAAGGAGCTCTCCGACTACCTGCTGGAGCACGCACGCCAGGAGCAGTTCGCGCTCTCCACGCGGCCGCAGGTGGAGTTCCAGACGGACGAGCGCCTCGACCTGGGCGAGTTCGGCATCCAGGCCGAGCTGCTCGCCCTCCCAGAGGACGAGCGCCCCGAGGGCGAGGCTGCCCCCGCCCCGTCGGCCGGCGACTTCGGCCACACGATGGTCTACTCGCCGAGCCGTGACGCGCGCCGGATCGATCCGGTCGACGACCGCCGCCAGGCCCTGCTCGTGGGCGGCGGCCGCCGGAACGTGCTGAGCGGGAACCGCGTCGTAGTCGGACGGAGCCGCGAGGCGGACATCGTGCTTCAGGACCCCAACGCCTCACGGCGACACGCCGAGCTCCGCCGCGAGGAGGGGGGCTGGCAGGTCGTGGACCTCGGGTCGACGAACGGGATCAAGGTCAACGGCCGGCGGGTGGACCACCATCCCCTGCGCCCGGGCGACCAGATCACGATCGGCGTGACGGACCTGACCTTCGAGCTCGAGTAGCGGATGGACGAACCGCTCGCGGTAGCCCTCAAGTTCGGCTTTCTCGCCGTGCTCTATCTCTTCCTCGTGTGGGTGGTGCGCAGCTCCGCGCGCGACCTGGCCCGGTACAGCGGCGGCGCCGCGGCGGAGCCGGTCGAGGCGCCGGGCCCGGCACGGCGCGCGCGCCCCGCGCCCGAGCGGCGCGGCGGCGAGGCTCCTCGCCTGATCGTCGTCGCGGCCATGGGGCACGAGCCCGGCACCACCTTCGACGTCGCCGACGGCGCCATGTTCGGGCGCTCGGACGGGGCCGACATACGCGTGGAGGATCAGTTCGCGTCGTCGTCGCACGCGCGCATCTACGACCGGGGCGGCGCCATGTACCTGGAGGACATGGGGTCCACGAACGGCACGCACCTGAACGGACGCAAGGTGCAGTCCGCCGAGCCCCTCCACACGGGCGACACGATCCGCATAGGCGACAGCGAATACCGCTACGAGGAGTAGCGCGGTGGCGCTTCGCATCGTCGAGCAGGCCGGGCGCACCGACGTGGGTCGGCAGCGGTCCGCGAACGAGGACTCGCTCGTCGTCCGTCCGCCGCTGTTCGCGGTCGCGGACGGCATGGGCGGCGCCAAGGCCGGCGAGGTGGCGTCCGCGGTGGCCGTCGAGGCGGTTGAGCGGGCGCGAGAGTCCGGCGAGCCTGCCGAGGCGCAGCTCGCCGGCATCGTGCGTGACGCCAACCGGCGCATCTACGACCTCGCCGTTGCCGACGAGTCGCGCCGCGGCATGGGCACCACGCTCACCCTGGCCAAGGTGCACGGCAACGAGGTGAGCCTCGCCCACGTGGGCGACAGTCGCGCGTACCGCATGCGCGACGGGGAGCTCGCCCAGCTCACCCGCGACCACTCGCTGGTCGCGGAGCTTGAGCGGAGCGGCCAGATCACGCCGGAGGCCGCCGAGCACCACCCGCAGCGCTCGATCATCACGCGCGCGCTCGGCCCCGAGCCGGACGTCGAGGTCGACACCTACACGCTGGCCGGTCGCGACGGCGACGTGTTCCTGATCTGCTCGGACGGCCTGACGTCGATGATCTCGGACGACGAGGTCACCTCGATCCTGCGCTCCGCGCCGTCGCTGGACGACGCGGCCGAGGCGCTCGTCCGGGCCGCGAACCAGAGCGGCGGCAAGGACAACATCACGGTGATCCTGTTCCGGCTCGGTGAGGGCGTCCCCGGTGAGGAGGCGGACACGATCGCGCCGCCGCCCGCAGACGACGAGACGATCGCCGGCGGCCTCCACGCCGACGAGATCCAGGCCGCGGCGATGGAGGCGGCTCCGGACGGCGACGCCGCAGACGCGACCTTCATCCAGCGGCGGGCGGAGCCGCTCCAGCCGGTCGAGCCGCGTCCGGCACCCGCACGTCCGCGCCGGCGCCGACGGGGACGGCTTGCACTCCGCGTCGCCCTCGGGCTGGTCCTGCTCGCGGCCGTGGTCGGCGGCCTCTATGTGGCGAGCCGGCAGGTGTACTTCATCGGCACGAACGACGGCGGGCTCGTGACCGTCTACCGCGGCATCCCGTACGAGCTGCCGTTCGGCATCAATCTCTACCAGCAGGACTACACGAGCGGCATGCCCGCACGCGCGATCCCGGCCGCGCGCCGGGCGCGGGTGCTCGACCATCAGTGGCGGAGCCGCGACGACGCGGTCGACCTGGTGCGCGCGCTCGAGCGCGGCCAGCTCGAGACCGGAGCCTCGAACTGATGTCCGCTCGCACGCGCGAGCTGTTCGGCCTGCTGCCGGTGTCCCTGATCGTCGCGGCCGGCTTCGCTGCCGTGCTCTCCACGCGCAGCGCCGACGTGTCCAACGCGACGCTCACCTACGGGTTGTTCTTCCTGGGCCTGTGCGTGCTCGCGCACCTGTTCATCCGCGCGCGCCTGCCCGAAGCGGATCCGTACATGTTCCCGCTCGCCGCGGTGCTGGCCGGGATCGGGCTGGTCCTGATCTACCGGATCGACGCCGAGTTGGCCCGCGAGCAGGCGCAGTGGTTCGTGGTGGGGCTCGCCTTCTTCTGCATCACGATTCTCCTGATCGACGACCATCACGTGCTGGAGCGCTACCGCTACACGATCGCCGCGGCCAGCATCGCGTTGCTCGTCATGCCCCGCCTGCCGGGAATCGGCGCCCAGATCCACGGTGCGTACCTCGCCATCAAGGTCGGGCCGATTCAGTTCCAGCCCGCGGAGTTCGCGAAGCTCGGGATCGTCATCTTCCTCGCGAGCTACCTGCGCGAGACGGGCGACATCCTCGTCCGGCCGCGACTGCGGCCGTTGCCCTACCAGCGCCAGCTGCTCCTGTGGGGGATCCCGGCGGTGCTCACGCTGCTCGGGATCGCGGTGCTGGGGCTCGGGCCGGCGGGATCCGTGCTACTCGGCGTGTTCCTGTTCTCGTTCGCCGCCGTGATCCGGGACCGGCCGTCGCCCAAGCACTTCGGGCCGCTGCTGCTCGTGTGGGGGCTCGCGATGCTGATGCTGATCGTCATCCGCGACCTCGGCAGCTCGCTGATGTTCTTCGGCGGCTTCCTGGGACTCCTGTGGGTTGCCACGGCGCGGCTGTCCCTGATCGGCGTGGGCTCGACGATGTTCTTTGGCGGCGCCTTCTACCTCTCGCAGAACGTCGCGCACGTGAAGGAGCGCGTGGACATCTGGCTCGACCCGTTCGCGCGGGGCGTCGTGAACGACGAGGGCTACCAGCTCGCCCAGTCGCTGTTCGCGCAGGCCGACGGCGGCCTGTTCGGGCAGGGCTTCGGCCAGGGCCTACTCGAGCTGCCTGGCGGGGGGACGATCCTGCCGGCGGCGCACACGGACCTGATCTACGCGGTGCTCACCGACGAGGCCGGCCTGTTCGGAGCGGCCGGGCTGATCGGCGTTTACCTGCTGCTCGTCTACCGCGGCCTACGCACGGCCCTGTCGGCGGGGGACGGCTTCTCGAAGCTGCTCGCCACCGGTCTCACGTCCGTGCTCGCCATCCAGGTGTTCGTGATCGTCGGCGGCGTCACGCGCGTGATCCCTCTGACCGGCGTCACGCTGCCGTTCGTCTCCTACGGCGGCAGCTCGATCGTGGCCAACATGGTGTTGCTCGCGCTGCTCCTGATCGTCTCCGACCACGCCCGCGCGGACGCGCGCAGGCGCGGAGGGCTGGTCTAGCGCCGTGAACCGCCAGATCGTCCAGCTGTTCGGGCTCTTCACGATCCTGTTCGCGATCCTGGTCGTCTTCACCTCGCGGTGGACGGTGTTCGAGGCCGACTCACTCGCCGAGAACCCCGCGAACCGGCGGCCGCTGATCGAGGAGCAGAAGATCCCGCGCGGCCTGATCGTCGCCGACGACGGGAGGACGGTGCTGGCGCGCAGCCGCGGTCACGGGCGCGGCGAGAACCGCACCTACACGCGCACCTATCCGCTGGGCGGCCTGTTCGCCCATCCGGTCGGCTTCTCGTACCTGAAGAACGGGCAGCGCGGGCTCGAGGCGAGCCGCAACCAGGACCTCGTGGGCAAGGAGAACGAGTTCGCGACGATCCTGTCGGGGCTCGAGAGTCAGGACCGCGAGGGCAACGACGTGATCACGAATCTCGACGTAAAGGGCACCGAGGCGGCGGTGAACGGCCTGGCCGGCCGGAAGGGCGCGGTCGTGGCGATGGAGCCGGCCACCGGCAAGGTGCGCGTGATGGTGTCGATCCCCGAGTACGACCCGAACCTGATCCAGTCGCAGATCGGCCAGCTCAACAACGACCGGGCGAACCAGCCGCTCCTCAACCGGACGACGCAGGAGCTGTACCCGCCCGGCTCGACGTTCAAGGTCGTGACGGCCACGGCGGCGCTCGACAGCGGGAAGATCACGCCGAACACGACGATCGACGCCTCCTCGCCGAAGACGATCAGCGGCGTGCCGCTCGAGAACGCCGGCGGCGAGCAGTTCGGCTCCATCACGGCCACCGACGCGCTCACCAACTCCGTGAACACGTACTGGGCCCAGGTGGGAGAACGGATCGGGCGCGACACGTTGGTCGAGTACATGCGCCGCTTCGGCTTCTACGCGGATCCGCAGCTCGACTACCCGAGCTGGCAGATGATCCCGAGCGGCGTCATCAACGGGAAAGGCCAGTACGTCGACGACGGCTTCGACGTGGGCCGAGTCGCGATCGGCCAGGGCGGCCTCGAGGGCGAGGTGAGGGCCGCCCCCATGCAGATGGCCGAGGTGGCCGCCGCGGTCGCGAACGGCGGGCGGCTCATGAAGCCGCGGCTCACCGACCGGATCGTCCACAAGGACGGCCGCGTGAAGGAGCGGATCCAGCCGGACCTCCAGTCCGTCGTGATGAAGCCGGAGACGGCGCACCAGCTGGCCGCGATGATGAGCCGCGTGGTCGAGGAGGGCACCGGCACCGCCGCCGCGCTGTCCGGCATCACCGTCGCGGGAAAGACGGGCACCGCCGAGGTGGGGGCCAATCGCGAGTTCACGCAGCCGTGGTTCATCTGCTTCGCACCCGTGGAGAACCCTCGGATGGCGGTTGCGGTCACGGTCGAGCGCACGCAGGGCCAGGGCGGCACGGTTGCGGCGCCGATCGCCAAGTCGGTGCTGGAGGCTCTGATCGGCGGAGGCGGCGGGTGACCGAGGTCGCCGGCAACACGATCGTCGACGGCCGCTACCGGGTGCTGCGGCGCATCGGGTCCGGCGGCATGGCGGACGTGTACTGCGCGGAGGACACGCACCTCGGCCGGCAGGTCGCGCTCAAGGTCCTGCACCGCCGGTTCGCGCAGGACCAGGAGTTCGTGGAGCGCTTCCGGCGCGAGGCCAAGGCGGCGGCCGGCCTGAATCACCCGAACGTGGTCGGCGTGTTCGACCGGGGCGAGCACGAGGGCACGTACTACATCGCGATGGAGTACCTGGAGGGGCGCACCCTCAAGGACATCGTCGAGGCCGAGGCGCCGCTGGCGCAGGAGCGTGTGATCGACCTGGGCCTCCAGATCCTCCAGGCGGCCGGATTCGCCCACAGCCACGGGGTCATCCACCGCGACTTCAAGCCGCACAACGTGATCGTCGACGACGCGGGCCACGCCAAGGTCACCGACTTCGGCATCGCGCGCGCGGGTGCCTCGGAGATGACGGAGACCGGCTCGATCATGGGCACCGCGCAGTACCTGTCGCCCGAGCAGGCGCAGGGCCACGCGGTCACGGCCACCTCGGACATCTACTCGATCGGCGTGATGCTCTACGAGATGCTCGCCGGCCGGCTGCCG
>JBEVKE010000151.1:0-11222 GCA_040509835.1 Thermoleophilaceae bacterium | reverse complement strand
GACACCGCATGTACGCCCGGCCCGTGAGCCGACACCGCGCGGCGGGTGCGCCCGGCTCGATCGTCCCCCTCCAGGGCACCGAGCAGCTCGGAGCCCACGTCGGCCCTCACCACGAACACGTCGCGCTCGGCGGTCTCGATCACCTTCTTCAGGTCACCCGCGACCTCTCCCACCGAGCAGCCCGAGAAGGCGCCATGAGCCAGCGGCAGCGCCCTGCCGATCTCGGCCTCGCAGGCGTCCACCGCCTGCCGCACCGCGAGAGCCACCACGCCGTCGCGGTCGAGGCCGGTGGCGAGCGCGTCGCCCACGCGCCGGATCGTCTCGGCCAGCTCCTGCCGCTTGCGCTCGATCTCCTCCATCTTCTCCTCGAGCTGCAGCGACATGTCGTTGAACTCGCGCCCGAGGTCGGCGAACTCGTCGTTGCCCTGGAGCGGGACGAGCTTCCGGAAGTCGCCCCTCGACAGTCGCTGCGCGGCCTCCAGGAAGGTGCCGATCTGGCCGGTGAGGGCGCGACTCACGACGGCCCCCGAGATGAGCGCAAGCAGCACGAACATGGTCGTGACGAGCACGATGACGACGCGATTGCTCGCGATCCGCTGCGCGAAGGAGGCGCGCGGGGTGATCGTGGCGAGCCGCACCGGCGGCCCGGCGGCTCCGTCGATCGGGACGAACCTGCCTCGGTACTGCTCCCCCGCGACATCCACGTCGGTGAGCCCGCCGGATCGCGGGAGCGGGGTCGGGTACCTCCGCCCGGCCAGGGTCGACGCCAGCCGGTCCGATCCGCGCAGGAGCAGGGCGTCGAGGCCCGTGAGCGCCTTCACGCGGTCGGCGAAGTCGGTCGCGCCCGTCACGGACACCGAGAGGATTCCGCGCCGCGGGCCGCGTACCTCGATCGGCCCGTCGGCGAAGGCCACACCGCGACGCGATCCGGCACGCGCGAGGAGCACGCCACTCGGCGACCACAGCTCGGCCCGCACGACGACCCCGACGATGAGCCCGCGCAGACGCCGTCCCGCGACGCGACGGCGGCCCGCCGCAACGGCTTGGCGCAGGTCGGGGTCGCGCACCATCCGGCGAAGGGCCGGCCGGGCCCTCTCCGCCTCCTCGCGATAGACGCCCACGGCGGCGCGGGCGCCGGCCGCGATGCCGGCGTCGGCCTTCCCCGTCTCGCTCCGCGCCGTGAGCGCGAACAGCACGATTCCGAGCGCCACCATCGGCACGATCACGATCAGCGCGAAGAACAGCCTCAGGCGACTGCGAAAGCTCATCCTCCGATAACCGTCGACCAAAGTTCAGCCGCGGATGAACGCCGTCCCGGCACTTGCAACACCCGTCCGGGAGACTCGCGGCGCCGCTACCATGAACCGGCCCGGGGCTATAGCTCAGTTGGGAGAGCGCCTGGATCGCACCCAGGAGGTCGCCGGTTCGAGTCCGGCTAGCTCCACTCAAGCGGCGGTCAGCGCCGCAGCCTGACCCTCAGCGTCCGCGAGACGGCGTCCCCGCGGCGTCGGTGGCCACGACCGTGATCTGAACCGTGAGGCGCCTGCCGCGTCGCAAGGCGGCCGCGCGACATAGGTCCGGTTCCTCAGCGGCGCAAACGGCGCCGCCGCGTCACGGGATCAGGTCTCGAGCGTCTTGTAGACGGACCAGCCCACCGCGACCATCGGGACCGCGAGGAAGGCGCCGACGATGCCGAGGAGCTGGCTTCCCACGATCACCGCGGTGAGCGTCACGATCGGGTGCAGGTTCACCGTCTGCTGGTAGACGAGCGGCGTGACGAACATGCTGTCGAGCTGCTGCGCGATCAGAATGACGGCCGCCATCGCCACGGCAGCGCCCGTACCGACAGCCGCCAGGGTGATGAGCACGATGACGGTCCCCGAGACCCACGCGCCCAGGATCGGCACGAACAGCGTCACGAAGCTCAGGAGCGCGAGCGTCCCCACGTGCGGGGTACCGATGATCAGCATCCCGATCGTGATCACCGTCGTGTCGATCAGCGCGATCAGGCTGATCCCGCGGATGTAGCCGCTCGCGGCGTTCCAGGCGGCGGCGCCTCCTATCGCGACCCGGTCGCGGCGGCCGGCGCTGAAACGGTCCCGGATCCATCCCCAGATCGAGCCGCCGCTCGTGAGGATGTAGAGCAGGAACACGAGGACCAGCAGCGCGCCGCTGACGATCTGCGCGGTGAAGGACAACCCGCCGACCGCGCCCTTCAGGATGCCGCCGGCGGCGTCCTTCGCAGCGGGGAGGATGCTCGCCAGGAAGTCACGGATGCCCTGCTCGTGTTGCTTGGCCCAGTCGTCGTTGTCGCGGAGCCAGGTGACGACCTTGTCGGCGCCTTCCGAGATGTCCTGCCCTACGCCGCCGAGGTTGCCGAACAACAGGTCCGTGAACACCCAGGCCAGCCCTATGCCGGCGGCCACGACGAGCAGCATGCTGAGCACGACAGCCAGCCAGCGCGCCATGCCGCGGGCGACGGCCAACTCGATGAGCGGCAGCAGCTGGGTGCTGATGAGAGCCGCGACGATCAGCGGAACGGTGGCGCTTCGCGCGTACCAGATCGCGCCGCCCACAAGGAACGCGCCCGCCGTGATCAGGAGCGCCTTCGCGCTCCACGCCGCCATCGCGCTGCCGGCAGCGGCGCGGGGACGGGCTTCGGCCGACATGTGGCGTACTTCGACGCTCCCCTGAGGCGTCCTCCCGCGCACGTAGCGTTCAGGGCATGGCCGACAACGTCACAAAGCGTTCAGGGTGGGTCACCTTCGCCGGCATCGCCGCGCTGGTGGCCGGTGCCTACAACACGATCAGCGGCATCGCCGCCCTCGGCGACGACGACACACTCGCGTCGCAGGCCAAGGAGGTACTGTTCAACATCGACCTCACGGCCTGGGGCTGGTTCTGGCTGATCGTCGGAATCGTGCAGCTGGTCACCGGCGTGCTGATCCTGCAGCGGAACATGGCGGGCTTCTGGCTGGGAGTGGCCGCCGCGTCGCTGAGCGGGCTGATGACCGTCTTCATCATCTTCGTCTTCCCGCTCTGGGGGATCGCCGTCCTCTCGATCGACTTCCTCGTGCTGTTCGCGCTGCTGACGCAGGCCGACGAGTTCGCCTGACCCGAACCGGCCCGGGCCGCTGACCGTCCCACCAGCCCGCCTGTCATGAGGTCGATCGCCGAGCATGATCGGGAGAGGGCCGTGGCCACGATCGTCGACGCCTTCGCCGCCGACCCGGTCGAGCGGTGGATGTTTCCCGAGCCCCACGAGTACACGCGGCACTTCCCGGCGTTCGTGGAGGCCTTCGGGGGCGCGGCGTTCGCCCACGACACCGCCTGGCAGATGGACGACTTCGCGGCCGTCGCGCTGTGGCTCCCACCGGGCGCGCAGGCGGACGGCGAGGCGATCGGCAGGGTCTTTTCCGACAGGGTCTCCCCGGAGAAACACGAGGACCTGGCTGCCGTGGCCGGCCAGATGGAGGACCTCCACCCTGAGCACCCTCACTGGTACCTGCCGTGGCTCGCGGTCGATCCGGAGCGGCAGGGGACCGGCCTCGGAGGCACGCTGCTGGAGGAATGCCTCGCGCGTATCGATGCCGACCGGATGCCGGCGTACCTCGAGACGCCGAACCCGCGCACGGTCCCGTTCTACGAGCGCCACGGCTTCGAGGTGACCGGCGAAGCCGCCGCGGGCAGCTGCCCCCCGGTCACGACGATGCTGCGCGCCGCGGCCTGAGCCGGCGTCCGTAGCGGTTACGATCGGCGTGTTGCGCCGCCTGGCCCTGACGACCGCGCTGCTCTTGGTTCTCCCCGCGACGGCCCACGCGGCACCGGTGCAGTTCTCGGCGGCCGGCGCGAACGCTGCCTCGATCCAGCCCGCCGTGGACGCGTTCCGGGGAGCTCTCGGGACGCTCAACCCGAACACCGCGGGCTCGAAGGGCACCGGCCGCCGGGAGATCAACTGGGACGGGGTGCCGGACGGCCTCTCGTCGCCGAACTCCCTGCCGGCGGACTTCTTCAACGTGAACTCGCCCCGCGGCGTCGTGTTCTCGACGCCCGGGACCGGGTTCCGGGTCTCGGCCAACGCGCCGACCGCGGAGTTCGGTGACGTCGACGCGACCTACCCCGGCACGTTCGGCGTGTTCTCGGCGCAGAAGCTGTTCTCGCCCTCCGGCGCCACCGTCACCGACGTGACGATCTTCGTGCCCGGATCCACGACCCCCGCCGTGACGAAGGGATTCGGAGTCGTATTCACCGACATCGACACGGCGGGTGCGGCGAAGCTTCAGTTCTTCGACGTGGACGGCATGTCGATCTACTCCGGCAATGCCCCCACGTCGACGGTAAGCCAGGGTCTGTCGTTCCTGGGGGCCCTGCTGGCGGACGGGCCCGGCATCGCGCGGGTCCGTATCACGAGCGGCACCGCTGCGATCGGTCCGGGGATCCTCGACGGCGGCCCGAATGACCTGGTCGTCCTCGACGACTTCATCTACGGCGAGCCCACCGGGAGCGGCGGCGGTCCGGGCGGCGGGCCGCCCGGTCCCACCGACACGGATGTGGATGGACACGCGGACACGGCCGACAACTGCCCGCTCGCCGCGAACCCCGATCAGGCGGACGGCGACCACGACGGGCTTGGCGACCTGTGTGACGCGCCCACGCTCGCGCAGCTCCGCATCAAGCGCGCGAAGCGCCGCCTCAAGGTCTCGTACGACCTGTCCGAGGCGGCCGTCGTCACGTTCAGGGTCGAACGGAGGCGGGCGGGCCACTGGCGGCGCATCAAGGGCAGGTTCTCGAACTCCGGGGACGCGGGCTCGAACTCGTTCCGCTGGAACGGCAGGCTCCGTGGGCGGCGCCTGAGCCCCGGCCGCTACCGCCTGGTCGCCGAGGCCGTGGACGCGTCGAGCGAGCATTCCGCGCGGTTGCGCAAGCGCTTTTCGGTTGCCCGCCCTCGCCGCTGACGTTCTTTGCGGCTCCGCACATTCCCTGAGATGGCGCGGTGGTGACGACGTGATCTACGCGGGCTCCGGACGGGACCGGATCGCACCTGGGCCGGGGAAGGACCTCGTGTCCGCCGGACCCGGCCGCGACCGTGCCACGATCGACGAGGGGCGCGATCGCGTGACGCACGTCGAGCACGTCTCGACATGAGGCCTTAGATTTGTCTCGCCTCGCCCGGTGAACTGACGAAGGGGACTCGCGCATGCCTCACATCCGGACCCGTCTTGTCGTGCTCATGCTCGTGGCGCTCGCGTCGGCGCTGCTCGTGGCCGCGTGCGGCGGCGACGACGATGACAGCGGCGGCTCGAATACCGGGAGCTCGGGCTCGGAGCCGCAGCCCGGCTCGCTGGCCGACCTCTGTCCGAAGGACAGGCTCGATCTCGTCAAGTCGGGCCAGCTGACTGTCGGCACCGACAAGCCGGCGTTCCCGCCGTACTTCGAGGACGACGACCCGACGAACGGAAAGGGGTTCGAGAGCGCGGTGGCCTACGCGGTCGCGAAGAAGCTTGGCTTCTCCAAGTCCGAGGTGAAGTGGACGGTCGTGCCGTTCAACTCCTCCTACGCGCCCGGGCCGAAGGACTTCGACTTCGACATCAACCAGATCTCGATCACGCCGGCTCGCCAGAAGGCGGTGGACTTCTCCGATCCCTATTACACGGCGCCGCAGGCGGTCGTGCTCGCGAAGGGCTCCGACCTGAAGGTGGGCTCGCTCTCGGACCTGAAGGACGCGGAGATCGGCGTCCAGATCGGGACCACGAGCCTCGACGCCGTGAACAGCGTGATCATGCCGTCGAAGGACCCGAAGGTCTTCAACGACTCGAACGACGTCGTGACCGCGCTCAAGCAGAACCAGGTGGACGCGGTGGTGACCGACTTGCCGACGGCCTTCTACATCACGGCCGCGCAGGTGCCCGGCTCGAAGATCGCTGGCCAGTTCGCCACCGGCGAGGGCGACACCTGGGGGCTCCTGCTTGCGAAGGATTCGAAGATCACGCCATGTGTGGACAAGGTGATCGGCGACCTCACCGAGAGCGGTGAGCTCAAGAAGCTCGAGGAGCGCTGGATGGGCGCCGCGGCGGGCGCGCCGGAGCTGAAGCCCTGAGCGACCGCCGCGCGGTACGCGAGGCCGCCCGCCGCCGGCGGGCGGCCCAGGGCGCGGCGATCTCGGGGTTGTCCACCGTCCTCGTGCTGGGCGCCCTCGCGACCCTGATCCTGACGAGCAAGGGATGGCCGACCGTCAAGGAGACGTTCTTCGACTGGCAGGCGTTCAAGGACTCCTTCCCGGACGTGCTCGACGGCTTCTGGCTCGACATCAAGATCTTCGTGACCGTCGAGATCGCCGTGCTCGCGCTCGGCCTCGTGGTCGCGCTCGTGCGCGCGAGTCGCGCACCGGCGTTCTTCCCGCTCCGGCTGCTCGCCGCGAGCTACACCGACATCTTCCGCGGGCTGCCGGTGATCCTGGTCGTGTACCTGATCGGGTTCGGCGTGCCGGCACTCGAGCTGTCCGCGGTGCCGAGCGATCCCGTCGTGCTCGGGGGTATCGCGCTCGGGCTCTGCTACGGCGCGTACGTGGCGGAGGTGTACCGCGCCGGGATCGAGTCGGTCCACCCGAGCCAGACGGCCGCCGCCCTGTCGCTCGGGCTCACGCGGGTGCAGTCGACACGGTTCGTCGTGCTCCCGCAGGCGATCCGGCGCGTCATCCCGCCGCTCCTGAACGACTTTATCGCGCTCCAGAAAGACGTGGCCCTGGTGTCGATCCTCGGCCCGCTCGAGGCGTTCCGGGTGGCGCAGATCACCGCGTCGTCCACCTTCAATTACACGCCGCTGCTCGCGGCGGCCGTGCTGTATCTCGCCGTGACGATCCCGATGGCGCGCATCGTGGACCGCGCGACCGCGCGCGATCGCCTGCTGCGAAGCGCCGGTGCGCCGGTATGAGCGCGGCCGCCCCGGTGCTCGAGGTGCAGGGCGTGACGAAGGCCTACGGCGAGGCGGAGGTGCTGCGGGGCGTGGACCTGGCCGTGCGCGAGCACGAGGCGGTGGCGCTCATCGGCGCGTCTGGCTCGGGCAAATCCACGCTGCTGCGCTGCATCGACCTGCTCGAGGACATCGACGACGGCGACGTGCTTCTCGACGGAGAGGTGATCACGGACCCCTCGGTCGACCCGGTGCAGGCCCGCCGCCGCCTGGCGATGGTGTTCCAGGCGTACAACCTGTTCCCGCACCTGAGCGTGCTCGACAACATCCTGCTGGCGCCCTCGCGCGCGCACGGCTTCGACCGCGAGGAGGCCGCTGGCTCCGCGCGCGATCTGCTCAACCGCTTCGGCCTCGGCGGCCGCGAGAGAGACTACCCGGACCGGCTGTCCGGAGGGCAGCAGCAGCGCGTGGCGATCGTGCGCGCGCTCGCCACGAGGCCGCGGGCGCTCCTGCTCGACGAGATCACGAGCGCACTCGACCCGGAGCTGGTGGGCGAGGTGCTCGAGGTGGTGCGGGAGCTGAAGCAGGAGGGCATGACGATGCTGATCGCCACCCACGAGATGGGCTTCGCCCGCGACGTCGCCGACGAGGTCTGCTTCCTCCACGACGGCCGCATCCTCGAGCGAGGCGCGCCGGGCCGGGTGCTGAGCGACCCCCAGCAGCCCGAGACCCAGCGCTTCCTGCACCGTCTGCTCTCCGCCGGCCGGACCTAGGGGGTCAGGACAGTAGGGCGCGCAGGCTCTCGTGCTCCTCGCGACACGCGGGGCAGCCGGCCAGGTGGGCGCGCATACCGACCACCTGGGCGTCGGCATCGGCGCCCCGGAGCTCCAGCTCGACGTACTCGTCCAGCCGCTCGAAGCACTCGTCGCAGCCGATCTCCGGGCCGGCCGGCCCCAGCAGGCGGTCGAGGCGCTCGTTCGGCTCGCTCATGGGCTCACCTCCTCCATGTGCCCGGCCGCGACCAGCTCGGCACGCAGCTTTGCGCGAGCGTCGTGCAGGGTCTTGTAGAGCGCCCCGCGGGTCGTGTCCATCCGCTCCGCGAGCACGTCGATCGGCACCTCGTTCAGAGCGAGGGCAACGAAGATCCTGCGCTGATGCGGGGTCAGGGACTCGGCGACGGCCCGTTTCAGCGCGCCCAGCAGCTCGGTGGCCTCGGGGCCGCTCTCGACCGGCGGGCGATCGTCCTCGAACGACGGCCAGCGCTCGGGTTCGAGCACCACCTCCCTGCCCTGCCACGCACGCCGCCTGACCCTGACCCCCGCCTCGAGCAGGGCGAACTTGTACGCCCAGGTCGTGAACCGGCTCGCGCCGCGAAACGTGTGCAGCTTGGCGAGGATCGCGACCAGCGCGTCGTCCGCCGCCTGGGTCGCGAGATCGTCGAGCTCCTCGCCGCGCACGTGCGACAGGGCTCCCTGGCGGCGCCGGATCTCGAAGCGGGCAGCCCGGAGAAGGAGATCGTGGAGGTCGGCGACCGCCTCATCGCGCTCGCTGCCGCTCGCGCTGAGCGCGTCGACCCACCTGCGTTCCACGGGCATGGGAGCGGCCACCGTCATCCAACTATTAGCGACCGCGGGCCTCCGCGTCTTACGCCGGGGTAAGAACGCTGCCACCGCCGGCGCAGATGCAGGCATGAGCACAATCGCCGCAGCACTCCGACCCATACCGATCCCGAGGCGCGAAGCCCTCACCCGCGATCCCGCGGCCCAGGCCTTCCTGGTCCTCAGGATCGTCTTCACCATCGCGCCGATCCTGTTCGGCGTCGACAAGTTCGCGAACGTCCTGACGGACGACTGGACCCGCTATCTCGCGCCCGAGTTCAACGACCTGATCCCAGGCAGCGCCGCCGACGCCATGCACATCGTCGGGATCGTCGAGATCGCGGCCGGCCTGGTCGTCGCCGTCACACCCCGTTTCGGCGGGCTGCTCGTTGCGGGCTGGCTCGCCGGCATCATCCTGAGCCTGCTGCTCGTCGGCGGCTACGGGGACATCGCCCTGCGCGACCTCGGCCTACTCGCCGGCGCCGTCGCCCTGTCGCGGCTGGCGAGCGCACACGCCGGTACGGGTGGCCTGGTCCCAGAGTCGTGACACGCCGCCGGTGCCGTACTCGCGCACGCGCGTTACGGCATCGAGGTCCAGCACGTCGGTGAGCAGCTCCTCGCCGTCGCCGGCCTGCAGGCGGACGAGGCCCTCGGGGTCGACGATCACGCTTCGCCCCAGGCCGGCCGGCGAGCCGGCGTTCAGCGACACCACGTACAGCTGGTTGAAGATCGCGTTCGCTCGCGCCATCACGATCTCCTGAGGGCGGTCGCTGGTCGTGGTGAGGCTCACCTGGAGCACCGCCTCGGCCCCCATCCAGGCGAGCTCACGACAGGTCTCGGGGAAACTGCCGTCGTAGCAGATGGACAAGCCCAGGCGGCCGACCTCGGGCACGTCGAACGTCACGAAGCGGTCGCCCGGCGCCGACGACTCGTGTGGCTGCCACGGGAACACCTTCCGGTAGCTAGCGGTGAGCTCGCCCTCGGGCGAAAGGACCAGCGCCGTGTTGTGCACGCGGCCGTCGTCGGCGCGCTCGTACACCGACCCCGGCACGAGCCAGACGCCGTTGGCCCGGGCGATCTCGGCCAGCTCGTCAGTGAGCGGTCCCGGCACGTCCACGGCGAGGGTTGCCGGATCGGCGTGCGGCTCGAGCGGCGGGGGCAGGGCGGGGAGGTGCAGCTCCGGGAACATGACGAGCCGCACGTGCGGTACGACGCCGCGGAGGCGAGCGACGCGCTCGCCCATGCGGCGCAGGGTCGCGTCGGGGTCCCCGAACACCGGCGAGGTCTGGAGGGCCGCGATCGACAGCGGCCGCACTACGAGCCAATCGCCTTTTGGAACGCCTCCGTCACGTCCTGGCCCAACTGCCCTCCGAGCACCGGCTCGAAGCTGCAGTTCGCCGTGTAGTCCTCGCTCGGGAAGATCAACTGGCTCTTCGCCAGCGCGGGATCGCGCTTCGCCAGGATCGCCTTCACGCCGCGCACCGGTGTCACGTAGTTCACCCACTCCGCGATGTCGGCCTGCACCTTCGGGTCGTACACGAAGTTGATGAACGCCTGCGCGGCCGGCCCGTTCGGGGCGCCGACGGGGACCTCCATGCTCGTCGACCAGAGCATGCAGCCCTCCTTCGGCATCACGAACTTGATATGCGGGTTGTCCTTCTGGAGCTGGATTGCGTCACCCGACCAGCCGAGCGCGATCCAGGTGTCGCCCTTCGGCAGGTCCTTGATGTACTCGTTCCCGGTGAACTTGCGGACCTGCCCGGACTTCGCCGCCGCGTCGATCTTGTCCACGGCCTTCAGCCACTGGTCCTCCGTCGCGTGCGCGGGGTCGATGCCCATCGCCTTGAGGGTCATCGGAACCGAGTCGCGCATCTCGGTGAGCAGGGAGACCTTGCCCTTGTACTTCGGGTCGTAGAGGTCGTTGATGGAGTCCACGCCGGGCGCCAGGTCGTCGCGCACGATCAGGCCGGTCATGCCGCTCTGCCACGGAATGGTGAACGCGCGCTTCGGGTCGGCCGCCGGATGCCTCAGCGCCGGGATCAGGTTGCGCTTGACGTTGGGCAGCTGCGAGTAGTCGAAGTGCTGGAGGTAGCCGAGCTTGTCCATCCGCGCGGCCAGCCAGTCGCTCACCGTGATCAGGCTGCGGCCGCCTGAGTCGCCGCGCTGGAAGAGCGGCCGCATTTTCCCGAAGAATTGGTCGTTGTCGTTGATGTCCTCGACGTACTTCACGTCGACGCCGGTGGCCTTCTCGAACTCGGCGATCGTGCCCTTCTTGCCCGGGTCGATGTAGAGCGGCCATTGCGAGATCGTGAGCTCGCCCTTCACAGGGCCCTTCTTCACGACCGGCGCCTGCTCATCCTTCGACTTCACGCCGCTCTCGTCGGTGCCGCATCCGGCGGCCACGACGGCGAGCGCGACGACTGCGGCCAGCATCCAGCGACTCATCCCGGACTCTCCTCCGTGAGTTTCTCGAATCCGATTTCATAAACTAACGCGAATGCGGCCAAGAAACCAGGCTCATCGCCGCCGTCAATTGGCGAATGCCGGTCGAAGAGTGCTCCTGGAGCGGGGCGCGGTGGGCCTCCGGGTGAAGGACATCGCGGAGCGCGCGGGGATCACGCCCAGCTCGGTGCTCTACTACTACCCGCGCCTCGACGAGCTGATGATCGAGGTGTCGCGCGAGGCGATGGAGCGCTACGCGGAGCGGCGCTCGAC
>JBEVKE010000150.1:0-14739 GCA_040509835.1 Thermoleophilaceae bacterium | reverse complement strand
ATGATGTAGCTAGGGGAGTACGGCGGACATTGGGTGCGGGCTCACGCCCAGCTGCTCGATGTCCGCCGTTCCTCTTTCTGTGACCATCGGCTCCTCCAGGAGCTCCACTTCCTCCCAGGTGGCGATCGGAAGCACTCGCAGCGATGCGCGCACGACCGGCAGCGGCACGTGCAGCAGCCTTCGCCTCCGATGCTCCGCTCGCAGCACGGCTCGGACGATTTCGTTGTACGACAACACCTCGGGGCCGGCCAGCTCGTAGCTGGAGTTGGCGCCGTTCGAGAGCGCGGCCATGACCGCGTCGGCCACGTCGTCCGCCCAGACCGGCTGATACAGGGCCCTCCCGGAGCCCGATACCGGAACCGCCGGGAGTCGCGAGAGGCGATCGAGCAGCGTGAGCCACGGGTCGCCCGGCGTGTAGATGATCGACGGGCGAAAGATGAGCGAGGAGATCGACGATTCCTCAACCGCCTCCTCCGCGAGCGCCTTGGCGCGGAAGAAGCGCGTGCGCGAGTGGTGGTGGGCGTTCATGGCCGAGAAGAACACGAACCGCTTCACGCCGGCCCGTTCGGCCGCCCGGACGAGCCGGAGCGTGGCCATCGCGTTCAGCTCCTCGATCGAGCCACGCGGCTGGTCGCGGATGGAGGCGGCCAGGTGGACGACGGTGTGCACCCCGCGCAGGGCGTTCCGGAACGACGGCGGGTCGACCAGGTCGCCCAGCGCTATCTGCACGCGCACGCGCTGGTCGCCGAGCCGGCGCTGGTCGCGCACCAGGGCGCGCACCTGGCGGCCGTCGGCGGTGAGGCGACGCAGGAGCGCCGAGCCGACCGTTCCCGTGGCGCCCGTGAGAAGGATCACGGGCGCGGAGGTTATGCCCTTACAGCGCTCGGGTCGCCGTGCAGCTGGCGTGTGCCCGGGAAAGCGAGGCGCGAAAGGCCGCCGGCAGTCTCCACGCGATTGCGGCCGGCGCGCTTGGCCTCGAAGAGGGCCGCGTCCGCGGCTCGGAAGAGCGTTTCGTAGCTGATGTGGCCGCCGGCGTCTGTGGCCACGCCCGCCGAGACGGTGAGGTCGAGGCTGCCGGGGCGCGATTCCTCCACGGAATGGCGCACGCGCTCGGCTATCTCGAGCGCCTCGGAGAGGTCCACACCCGGCAGCAGCACGAGGAACTCCTCGCCGCCGATCCGGTAGACGAGCTCGAAGCTGCGCAGCGACTTGCGGATCTCGTAGGCCACGTCGCTCAGGACGGCGTCGCCGCGCTTGTGCCCGTGGGTGTCGTTCACCGCCTTGAAGCGATCGAGGTCCAGCAGGATCAGGGACACCGCTCCGCCGGTCAGATGCGCCTGCTCCTCGATCTCGAGCACGCGGGCGTCCAGCGAGGCTCGGTTAAGTAGGCCTGTCAGCGGGTCCAGCACGGCCCGGTCGCGATGCTCCAGCTCACCCTCCATCAGGGCGGTCATGACCGCGGTGATCGCGATCAGCAGCGTGAGGTTCGAGATGAGGCGGGTGGGGTCCTCGACCACGGCCTGGGCGTCGACGCCGAGGCAGACGCCGGCCATCGCCGCGGCCGTGACGGCGGCGCCGGCGATCACCACCTGGGGCCGGAAGCGGGCCGCTGACAGCGCGACCGGAAGCACCATCCATGGCAGCGCGGGGCTGTCCTCGCCGCCGCTGAGCGCGGCGCCCAGGGCGAGCACGGCCAGGATCGCGAGGCCGTTGAGCGCGATCACGAGCTCCGGCCGGTCGGAGCGACCGATCCGCCAGTCGGCCGTCAGGAGAAGCGCTGCGCTGGCTCCGAACAGCAACAGGAACCACCAGCCTACGAACGGCGCTATGGCCAGCAGGGAGATGCCACAGGTGGCTGCGGCCATCGTCCGGGCGGTGCGCACGCGCGCGCTTGCCTCGAGCGCGCGTGCCCTGTGGTGCTCGGTCGGACACACCCAGGAGCTGATCCTGGTCATCACCCCCCTTTAGTCGGCAGCGGGGCCTGCCCGATTAACGATGCACGTAGAATGCGCCGCCCCATGGCCTATGTGATCGCCGAACCCTGCATTGATACGAAGGACAACTCGTGCGTCGAGGTCTGCCCCGTGGACTGCATCCACCCGACCCCCGACGAGCCCGACTACGACAATGTCGCGCAGCTCTTCATCGACCCCGAGGAGTGCATCGACTGCGACGCCTGTGTCGAGGCCTGCCCCGTGGACGCCTGCTTCGCCGAGGATCAGCTGCCCGACGAGTGGCAGCCGTACATCCAGATCAACGCGGACTACTACAAGTCCGGCGCCGGGGCCTAGGGCACTCCGCTACTACGCCATGGGGAGCGCGGTGCCGGTGACCTCCGGCATGGGCGGCCCGGAAGGGGCCTGGAACACGCCCAGCTCCTGAGGCGTGGCGGCGATGATGCCGCGGGCGGCGTGGTAGAGCGCCTGCGCGGCGGGTGCGTCCGGGTCGCGGAGCACCAGCGGGTCGCCCTCGTCGGCTGAGACACGCAGCTCCTCCTGGAGCGGGATCTTGCCCAGCAGCGGCACGTCGAGCTCGTCGGCGAGCAGCTGGCCACCGCCCTCGCCGAAGATGGTGAAGCGCTCGCCCGTGGGGGTGGTGAAGCCGGACATGTTCTCGATGACGCCCGCGATCTCCAGGTCGAACCGGAGAGCGGTCTCCGCAGCGCGCGCGGCCACCTTCTGGGCCGCCGGCTGAGGCGTCGTGACGATCACGAACTTCGCCTGCGGGAGCAACTGTGCGAGCGTCATGGAGACGTCGCCGGTGCCGGGCGGCAGGTCGATCAGGAGGTAGTCCAGCTCGCCCCAGTCCACGTCCTCGAGGAACTGCCGGATCGCCTTGTGGAGCATCGGGCCGCGCCAGGTGATCGCCTGGTCGCGCTCGTTCAGGAAGAACTCGATCGAGATGGCCTTCACTCCCGCGGGCCCCTCGAGCGGGAGGATCTTGCGCTCGGCCGAGACCTTCGGCCGGCCGTGAACGCCCAGCATCCGCGGGATGGAATAGCCCCAGACGTCGGCGTCGAGCGCCGCCGCCAGCTTGCCCTCGGCCTGCAGCGCCGCGGCCAGGTTCGAGGTGACCGTGGACTTGCCGACGCCTCCCTTGCCCGAGCCGACGCAGATCACGTTCTTCACAGCAGCCAGGGCGCCCTGTGGGAGCCCGCCGCCGCGGCCGAGCCGCTGGGAAAGCGTCTGCTTCTCCTGGTCGGAGAGCACGTCGAACCCGACGTTCACGGTCGGGACGCCGAGTCCCTGGACCTTCTCGACCACGGCCGTCTGGAAGTGGTTGCGGATCGGGCAGCCGGCCGTCGTGAGCGAGACGACCACGTTGACCGTCTCGTCGTCCGGCTGCTCGATCGAGCGGACCATCCCGAGCGTGACGATGTCCTTGCGGAGCTCGGGATCGATCACGCCACGGAGCACGTCCTCGATCTGTTCACGAGTTGGCATCGAGGTCCAGTTAAGCAAAAGGCCAACGCCGCCCCCGAAGGGACGGCGCTGGTGAGGGAGGAGAGATACTGCACTACCGGCAACCGTCGCCGGCAGCCTTTCCCCGACACCGGTCTCTCCATCCGGGCGGGGGGAAGAACTGATGGGGTATCAATGAGAAGCACCCGGCTTGGCCGGGTGCTCCCTGCTTCGTTGATGCTTAGACGAGCGACGAAACGCGCTGCTCGACACCGCGGCGCGCCGACTTCACCTGACGCTCGGCCTCGCGACGGTTCTGCTTCACCGTGCGAACGGCCTTGGTGCGACGCTGACGCAGCTCGCGCTCCACGCGGGTGCGGGTCTTCTTGACCTCGCGCAGTGCGCGGTTGCGGGCGGTCGTGCCACGGCGCTCGAAGCGCTTGAGGCTCGTCGAGACGCTCTTGCCGACCTTCTCGAGCTCGCGCTCGGCGCTGTCGCGACCGGCGAGGTAGGGGCTGACGGCCTCAAGGACGGCGTCACGCGCGGTGAGCGCGGCACCGACCGGGATGAGCACGCCACGCTCGGCCTGCGCCTGAACGACCTGAAGGGTGTTCAGCTGCGCCTGCGCGCGGGTCTCAGCGGCCTTCTTCGCCGAGCGACTGCGAGCGGCGGACTTGCGGCGACGCGTAGCAGCAGCCTTCTGAGCGGTTGCCTTGCGCTGCGCCTGGGTCCGGCTGGTCTGTGTGCGGGTCTGGGTCTGGGTAGCCATGGGGGGACTCTCCTTCCCGTCCTCCAGGGACTCCTCCCTCAGGGACGGTTTCCTTATCGGGAACCTTATTAGATTTAACTTCGGTAAGAGTATATCAGCGAACACATGTACGTAAACCTCCCCAGGGGCTCCGTTACATGTGGCATGCCTTAGGAAGCGCTCAGGCGGCGGTGAGGCGGGGTGGCTCGGTTCGCTTGAGCCACTGCCCTGGGTGCCGCAGCTCACCGGGGCTCGGCAGCGCAGCGGGCGACGCCCACACGCGATTCAGGCCCTCGATGCCCGCGAGCGAGGCCACCGCATCCGCCCACTTCTTCCCCTGCTCGTACTGACGCAGCTTCACGTCGAAGCCCAGCAGGCGCTCGATGATCCGCTGGGGCGCCGAGCGCGACGCGCGCCGCCGGTCCATCGCGGCTCGGAGCTTCTCATCGCCCGGGATGAACTCCGCGGCAACACGGTCCATGACGTGCTCCGAGTACCCCTCGATGACGGACATCGCGGCCTGGACCTCATCCATCACCGCCCGCTGTTCCGGACTCTGCACAAGCGCGGCGAGCCCACCTTCCCGGAACGCGTTCACGAGTCTTTGGGGATCTGGCAGCGACGGCAGTCCGCCGGCCGCGCCCTTCTCGATCCGGACCTCCAGCGTCTCCACGTAGCGGCGCAGCAGCCCCGCCATGTGATCACGCAGCCAGGGCACGCCCTGGAACTGGAACACGTGGGTGAGCTCGTGGGCGCAGATCCAGCGGCCGAACGCGTCGGCGTCCACGTCCAGGTCGCGGACGGCGCCGGCCAGGTTGGGCCCGACGAACAGCAGCCGCGGTTCCGTCTCCGCGCCAAGGAGCGACACGTCGTACTGGCCGAGCACCCGCGACGACAGGTAGCCCATGACGAGGCCGGCCTCCGCCGCGAGCGTGGCCGAGGCACCTGCCCTCAGGGCCCCAGCGAGCGGACCGGCGAAGCCGAGCCGCTCGTCAAGCCGCTCCGCGACCGGGTCGAGGATGTGCGAGAGCGGCTGGAGGTTCACGGCCGCCCATTCCGGGCGGCTCACCACCTCCGCCTTGGGCGTGGGCGTCGAGAGAGCGAGGCGCGTGTAGCCCGCCACCGCCGGCTCCATCTCGACCGACAGCGCGGCCGCGTCGAACGGAGGCGCCTCCTCGGTGCCCCGTCCCGCCGCCAATCCGGCGATCTGCCGCGCCAATCCCCAATCGACCATTCGGCCCCGAACGGTAGTGGCTTAGAGGTCCGGCAACTCCTGCTCCAGCTCGGCCACCGGCGCGAACAGGTCGCCGCGCTCCTCCACCCGCGTGAGCACGTCGCCCGTCTCGAATACGAGCGCGTCCGCGTCGCCCGTCTCGACCTCGTCCCAGGCGAGCGGCGTCGACACCGTCGGCCGCTCGCGTGCACGGAGCGAATAGACGCCCACGGTGGTCTTGTGCTCGTCGTTCTGGCTCCAGTCGATCAGCACCCTGTTCTTGCGGAGCTCCTTCCTCTGGGTCGACACGATCAGCTTCGGGTGCTGCGACTCGAGGTGGCGCGCCAGCGCATTCGACAGCCGCTTCGTGCCGCGGTCGTAGTCGACGCCGTCGACATTGAGCGGCACGTACACCTGAATGCCCTTGGAGCCCGAGGTCTTTGGAAACGACTCGAGCCCCAGGTGCCCGAGCGCGTCCCGCAGGAGCAGCGCCACCTCGCAGCACTCGCCGAGCCCGGTGCCGGGTCCCGGGTCGAGGTCGAACGCCATCACCGTCGGCCGCTCGACCTCGGGCACCTTCGACAGCGACGGGTGGAGCTCTAGGTCGGCGAGGTTGGCGAGCCACACGAGCGTCGCGAGGTCGTCGCAGACGCAGAAGTGGATCGTCTTCGAGCGGAGCTCGACAGGCTCCGAGCGCACCCAGTCAGGCCTGTGCGAAGGGCACTGCTTCTCGTAGAAATGTCCCCCTTCGACGCCGTTCGGATAACGCTTCAGCGTCAAGGGCCGGTCGCGCAGGTGCGGCAGCACCGCGGGAGCGATGCGGGTGTAGTAGTCGATCACCTGGCCCTTGGTGAAGCCCGTCTCCGGATACATCACCTTGTCCAGGTTGGAAAGTGAGAGTTCCTTTCCGGCTACGTCAACGGTGACGCGTGAGGCCAACTACTTCTTCGCCGCCGCCTTCTTCTTCTTTGTGCCCGACCCGTTCGATGACCGCGCAGTGCGCTTCTTCGGCGGGCTCTTCGAGGAGGCGATCGAGGCCTCCAGCGCCGCCATGAGGTCCGGCACCTCCTTGCGCTCGGGCTCCGGCGCCTCGACGGTGATCGTCTCGCCGGCCGCCTTGCGCTCGATCATGTCGAGCACGGCCTCGCGGTACTCGTCCTTGTACTGGCTCGCGTCGAAGTCGCCCGACAGCGACTCGATCAACTGCTTCGCCATGTCGAGCTCGCGCTTCGTCGTCTTTACGTCGGCGGCGGTCGCCAGCTCCTCGATCGAGTCGGTGGCCACAACCTCGTCGGGGAACAGCATCGTCTCCAGAGTGATGGCACCGTTGTACGAGCGCAGCGCCACCAGGTTCTCCTTGGACCGGATCACCACGCGCGCGATGGCGACCTTGTCGGCCTCCTCCATCGCGTCGAGCAGCAGCTTGTACGCCTTCGCGGCGCCCTTGTCCGGGACGAGGTAGTACGGGTGGTCGTAGTAGATCGGGTCGATCTGCTCCAGGTCCACGAACTCCTCGATGTCGATCGTGCGCGTCTTCTGCGGCTGGAGCGAGTCCAGCTCCTCCGGGGTGATCGTCACGTATTTGTCCGGGCTGATCTCGTAGCCCTTGACGATCTGCTCGTAGGCGATCTCCTCACCGTTCGCCGGGTTGACCCGCTGTTGGCGGATGCGCTGGCCGGACTCGGCGTCGATCTGATGGAACCGGACCGTCTTGCGCGAGACCGCGCTGTACAGCTTCACCGGAATGTTGACCAGCCCGAAGCTGATCGCACCGCTCCAAATCGCGCGTGGCATGACTCAAATTTACCCGGCGGGCGCCTCTTGACCTTCCTCGCGCACGCATTCCTGCGGCGACATGTCCGGCCGGAGGCCCTTGAATGACGGCGCGCGCAGCGTCCCGCTGCCCGTCCACTCGCGGAACTCGACGTGCGCGACGAGGCTTGGCTCGACGAAGATCGTTCCGCGCGGGGGCTGGCGGCCGGTGAACGGCGACGTGTCACGCCGCAGCGGCTCGAGCTCGCGCTTCAGGATCGCGAGCGTCTGCTCGGTGAAGCCGGTGCCGACCTTGCCCGCGTACCTCAGCTCCTCCCCCTCCATGACGCCGACTGCGAGCGAGCCGAGGCTCGAGCTGCGGCCGCCCTCGCCCCGCGTCCAGCCGCCGATGACCACGTCCTGGGTGCGGACGTTCTTGACCTTGATCCAGTGCGAGGCGCGTGCGCCGGGCGTGTACGGGCCGTCGAGCCTCTTGGCGACGATGCCCTCGATGCCGAGGTCCTTGGTGGCGTCGAGCAGGGCCTTCCCTTCGCCGCGGTGGTAGGCGGGCGTGCGCCACGCCGGCCCGTTCAGGCCCAGCTCGTCGAGCAGCTTGCGGCGCTCCTCGTACGAGAGCGCCATGGTGGTGTGCCCGTCGAGGTAGAGCAGGTCGAAGATCACGTACGTAGCCGGGATGTCGCGCATGCGGCGCCTGACCGCGGAGTCCGAGGCAAGGTGCATCCGGGACTGGAGCCGCTCGAAGCTGGGGCGGCCGTCGTCGTCGAACGCCACCACCTCGCCGTCGAGCACGATTCGCCGCGAGCCCAGCGCGCGGCCGAGGTCGCGCACCTCGGGGTAGCGAGGCGTGAAGTCGGTGCCGTTGCGCCCGCGCAGCTCCACGTGGCCGTGGTCGGCGAACAGGATGGTCCTGATGCCGTCCCACTTCACCTCGAAGCCGAACTGCTTCTCACGCGGCGGCAGCTGCCCGCTCCGGGCGAGCATCGGTCGCAGACTGCTGTCGGGAAAGGGCTCGTAGTCCGGGTCCTCCGGCGGGTCCATCCGGTGGATCATCCAGTCGGTGTCGCGCGTCCTGAAGAGCGCGTAGCGGCCGTGCAGGCGCTCGCCGTGGAAGGTCGCGATCACCTCGTCGTCGCGGAACTTCTCCGCCTCGTAGGTGCCGCTGTCCCAGATCGCCATCGTCCCGGCGCCGTACTCGCCCTTAGGGATCTCACCGTGGAAGTCGAGGTACTCGAGCGGGTGGTCCTCGGTCCGCACGGCGAGCCGGTTCTCGGCGGGGTGCTCGGGCACGCCGCGCGGCAGCGCCCACGAGGCGAGCGTGCCGTCCCGCTCGAGCCGCAGGTCCCAGTGGAGCCGGCGCGCGTTGTGCTCCTGCACGACGAACCGCGCAGCGTCCGCCCTCTGCCCGCGCTTCGCACGCGGTTCTGGCGTCTTCTTGAAGTCGCGCTTCGCCTCGTAGCTGCCGAGCCTGTCGGCCACGCCCCTAGCTTGCCGCAAGCGGCGTCTCGTCGAGCGCTCCGCGCAGCTCCTCGATCGAGTCGAACACGGCCACGGCACCCGCGTCGCGCAGCTCCGCGGCGGAGAAGCCCCCGGTGCGGACCGTCACCGATTGGATGCCGGCGCGGCCGGCGGCCTCCACGTCCCAGGTGGTGTCGCCAACCATCACGGCCTCTTCGGTGCCGGCCTTCTGCATCGCAGCCCTGACCAGGTCGGGTTTCGGCTTCGTGGCCTCCACGTCGGCCGACGTCGTCCAGGCGTCGGTGAGCTCGCGGGCGTCGAGGAGGTCGAGATAGTGGTCCACCTCGTCCTCCTTCGCCGAGCTGGCGAGCACGACCGGATGCCCGCGCTCCTTCAGGTCGACGATCAGCTCGCGCGCCCCCCGGAGCGGCTCCACCTCGCCGATCAACTCCGCGTAGAGGACCTTCTCGGCGGCGCGTATGTCGTCGCCCTTCTCCTCCTCTGTACGGTCGTCGCAGATGGACGCGATCAGCTGGTCGCCGCCCATCCCCATGTGCCGGTGGATGCGCCAGATCGGCAGGACGATGTCGTGCTGGTGGAAGGCGCGGAACCACGCGATCGCGTGGTGGTAGTTGGTGTCCACGAGGGTGCCGTCGATGTCGAGGATCGCCGCGGGAGGCATCCGAATGGCCTACCCGCGGGCGAGTCCCCAAAACGGGGGTCGAACAGACGTCCAGTGCGGGTCGCATGCCACCTAAAGCTCTCGGGCGCGATACCGAGGGAACTAGTGGATGCGTGTTCATAGGCCCGCTAGTGCGCTCGCCCTCGCGCTTACCGTCGTTCTCGTCGCTGCTCCGGGCGCCTCCGCGGCCGGCGCCTGCACCTCCGCAAACGCGTCCGTGAAGACGGCCACCAAGCGCGCGCTCGTCCGGGCCACGCTCTGCCGGCTGAACGCGGAGCGCGCGCGGCACCGGCTGTCGCCGCTGCGCCTGAACCGGCGGCTCGCGGCGGCCGCCCGAGGCCACTCGCGCGCGATGGCGCGCCGGCACTTCTTCTCGCACGACTCGCTGACGGGCGCGAGCTTCCTCGACCGCATCCGCGGCACCGGCTATCTGCGCGGCGCGCGCAGCTGGTCCGTCGGCGAGAACATCGCCTACGGCTCGGGACGACTCTCGACTCCAAACGCGATCGGGCGGGCGTGGATGAACAGCCCCGGCCACCGGGCGAACATCCTGTCGCGATCGTTCCGCTCGATCGGGATCGGCATCGCGGCCGGCACGCCGGTCGGGCGCGGCGGGGCTACGTACACGACCGACTTCGGCCGCCGCGGCTAGCCGCCGCGCGCCCTCTCACCGTGCCGCTCCTACGCGACCGCAGCCAGTTCCACGCCCTCCTCGACGAGGTCGGACTCGCGGTTGTCCGCGATCAGGTCGAGCACGGCCTCCTCGACCGCCCGTTGTACGACGGGCCATGGGGCGGTGTCCTCGCCGAGCTCCGGCAGCGCGCCGCCGATCGTGAGGCCGCCGTCGAAGCGGTCGAAGACGCGCGGATCGATGTACGACGCCCGGCACACCGCCGGCGTGTTGCCTAGATAGCGCGCGACCTCCTTCACGGCGCGCGTCTTGGCGCGCTTGCGCGAGGTCTTCGAGCCGGTCGCCATGCCCGCGACCGCGAGCGCCACCGCGGCCAGCACGGTGCCGCTCCAGGTCCGGAAGTCCTTGGCGCTGAAGTCGCCGCCGGCGGCCTCCTTGAGGTACGCGTTGATGTCGGCCGACTTCACGTCCACCCACCGGCCGCCCACCTTGTACGCGAGCAGCTCCTCGCCGCCGCCGCTGCGCTTCTTCATCTCGCGCGCGATCTTCGCGAGGTCCGGGTCGCCGATCGTCTGCACCCGCCGCTGGCCGCCCTTCGCCTCGTAGTCGAACGTCACCGTCTCGCCCGACACCTTCACGTGACGCTTTCGCATGGTCGCAATGCCGTAGGTGTCGTTCTCCTCGGCGTAATTCTCGGAGCCGATCCGGAAGAAGCCCAGGTCCAGCAGCCGCATCGCCGCCGCCAGCACCTTGTCGCGCGGCATACCTCGCTTACGGAGGTCCTTCGCCACCCGCTCCCTCAGCCGCGGCAGCGCCCGCGCGAAGTCGATCATCTCCTCGAACTTCTCGGCATCGCGCCGCTCGCGCCACTTGTCGTGGTAGCGGTACTGCTTGCGCCCGGCGGCGTCGGTCCCGGTCGCTTGGATGTGCCCCATCGGATACGGGCACACCCACACATCCTCCCACGCAGGCGGAATGGCGAGCTCCTGGATGCGCTCCAGCACGCTCGGCTCGGTCACCCGGCGGCCATCACCGTCGAGGTACTCGAATCCCTTGCCGCGCCTGCGGCGGCGAATGCCCGGTCCGGAGCAGTCGGTTCGCTTGAGTCGGGCCATGAAGGGGTCTGCATGCCCGCTGCAAGCGTGCGCCAATCCCGGCGAACGACGGCGGTGAAGGCCGGTCCAGGAGGGGTGGGTCGACTCTTGCCCCCACCAGGGGGCATAAAGCGCCCCACCCGTGGGCTGGGCGGTGGCGCGTTACTTCCTCAGTGGTCGTCGTTCAAACGAAGGTGCTCTGCAGTCGCTCGAGGAGGTCGGCGTCGCGGGCGGCCAGCACGGGTGAGCGCATCTCCAGGGAGAGCTCGTCGGCGGCTGGGAAGGCCACGGCGCCGCCCGCCTCGGTCACGAGCAGCTGGGCCGCGGCCGCGTCCACCGAGCGGATTGGGCGAAGGGAGACCATCGCGTCGAGCTGGCCGGCCGCCACCAGGCAGAGGGTCATCGCCACCGAGCCGAGCGCGCGGATGCGGCGCGCGCCCACGCCCGCGATCGCGTCCGCGGCCGCGGCTACGAGCTCGGGCCGGGCGGTCTCGAGGCCCAGGACCTCGAGCGGGCCCGGCTGAAGCGCGGGCAGGGCCTCGCCGTCGCGGAAGGCGCCCTCACCCTTCACCGCCCACCAGTCGCGCCCACGGCGCGGCTCGTCCTCGGCGGACAGGCGCGGGTCGAGCTCCGCCACCCAGCCGACCTCGACGTCGCCCATCCGCGGCCCGGATGCGATCGCGATCGATACGCAGGCGAACGGCAGGCCCCGCTTGGCGTTCATGGAGCCGTCGACCGGATCGATGATGAGACGAACGTCTCCGCCGCCGCGGAATTCGATCTCTCCGCGTTCCTCCGAAACGGCGAGCAAGGGCACACCCAGCGCCTCGATCTCGCCGAACACGGCGTCCTCGGCCGCCCGGTCGATCACGTAGGCGGTGTCGCCGCCCTCACCGCGCCCGGTCTCGACGCCGCGCTCCGCGGTCGAGCCGTACGCGTGGACCGCGTCTCGCGCGGCGCTCGCCGCGCGGCGGCAGAATTCGAGCCAATCGGTGCTGTCCGGCAGCGGCACGCTGCGGCGTATCCTAGGCGCCGATGCCCGTAGCCCTCGACGGCCTGAACCGCGCGCAGGAGGCGGCCGTCGCACATGTCGACGGGCCGCTCGTCGTCGTGGCTGGAGCCGGCACCGGCAAGACGCACACCCTGGTGCACCGGTTCGCCTGGCTCGTGGACCAGGATGTGCCGGCGGAGCGGATCCTCGCGCTCACGTTCTCACCGTCCGCCGCGGCGGACCTGCGAGAGCGGCTCGAGTCGCTGCTCGAGAGCCCGTACGAGGAGCTGCACGTGGAGACGTTCCGCTCGTTCGCCCTGCGCATGCTGCAGGACGAGGCGCTCGAGGCCGGCGTGGACCCGTTCCTCTCACCGGTGACGCCCGCGGACAGGCTCGCGCTCCTGCTCGAGCGGTTGAACGACCTCTCGCTCCGCGCGCACGAGATCCGCGGCAACCCCGCGCCCCTGCTGGCCAGCTTCGTCTCGCGCATCGACCGGCTGAAGGACGAGATGGTCTCCGCGGCCGACTACCGGGCCTACGCCGAGCGCCGGCTGAGCCAGGCGACGAGCGACGCCACCCGCGCACACGCCGCGCGCGAGCTCGAGTTCGCGCGCCTGTACGCGGACCACGACCGGCTGCTGGCGGAGCGCGGCGCGCTCGACTCCGGCGATCTCGTCCTGCGCGCGTTCCAGCTGCTGCACGAGCGGCCGCACGTGCGCGAGCGGGTGGCCGGCCGCTTCGAGCAGCTCCTGGTGGACGAGTACCAGGAGGCGACCTTCGCGGAGGGGATGCTGCTGCGCCTGCTGATCGGCGATCAGCAGCAGGTGACCGTCGTGGGTTCGGACGCCCGCTTCCTCGAGGAGCTGCCCGAGGCGCGCGTGGTGAAGCTCGAGCGCAACTGCCGCTCCGGCCGTCGCATCCTCGACGCCGCCGCGGCGGTTCTGCCCGGTCGCCTCACCGGCGTGAGCGGCGGGCGGGTGCGCTTCTGGCGCGCCCGCTCGGAGCGCGCGCAGGCACAGGCCGTGGCCGCCGAGGCCGAGCAGCTGATCGCCGGCGGTGTGCCGCCCGAGCGGATCGCCGTGCTGGTCCGCTCCGTGAAGACCGGGGGCGCCGTGGTCGCCTCCGCGCTCGAGGAGCGCGCCGTGCCCGCGCGCACCTGCGGCGCCGCCGCGTACTTCCAGCGTGCTGAGGTGCGCGACGTGCTCGCGTGGCTGCGCGCGCTCGCCGACCCGAACGACTCGGGGGCCGTGGTGCGGGCGCTGAGCCGCCCACCGGTGGAGCTCCGCTCCGTGGACGTCGCTCGGCTGACCCAGCTGGCGCGGCGGCGCAAGCTCGACATGCCGTCGGCCGTCGCGGCGGCGCTGGAGGGCCCGCAGCTGTCCGAGGAGGGTCGTGACCGCGCGCGCGTCTTCCTCAAGCTGTACCGCTCGGCGTCAAACGCCTTCGAGGACCGCCGCCCAGACGCCTTCGTCCTGCGGCTGATCGAGCGGATCGGGCTGCGTCGCCAGCAGGTGTTCGCGACGCACGCCGACACCGTGGAGCGGCTTCGCAACATCGCCAAGCTGTCCGAGCTGGCCACCGCCTACATGCGCCGCGAGCCTCACGCGACGGCGCGCGATTTCACTCGCTACCTCGCGGCTGTCGCCGAATCGGGCCTGCGCGAGGAGGAGGCCACCGGCACTCCCACCGCGCCGGCGGTCCAGGTGATGACGATGGAGGCGTCGCGCGGGCTCGAGTTCGACCACGTCTTCGTGCTCGGGCTCTCGGCGGCGCGGATGCCGGGCCCGTACCGGCCGGAGGCCGACGTCGTCCCGGCCGAGGTGCTCAAGCGCTCGCGGCCCGGTGCGGACGGCCGCGAGGCACACGAGACGGCGATGCGCGAGCTCCTCCACCTCGCGATGACGCGCGCGCGAAAGGGGCTCGTGCTCGCCTGGCCCGAGGGCGGCCAGCAGGGGACGAATCCGCGACCGTCGCCGTTCTACGAGGAGGCGATGGCCGCCGTCGGGGTCGAGGAGGAGGTGTTCGAGGAGGAGCTGTTCGGTCCCGCGGAGGGCCTCCACTCCACGTTCCGGATCATGCGCGACGAGCTGCTCGACACGGTCGCGCGCATGGGCGGCCGGCTGGGGGAGATGCGGCTCGACACCTACCTCGACGTGGACCAGGCGGTGTCGCGCTACCTGGAGCTGATCAAGGTCGCGGCGCTGATCGAGCGCGCCAAGGACGGTCAGACGCTCGACTCGGCACTCCCCGCCCTCAACGAGATCCTGCTCCAGTGCGCCACGCCGGAGCAGCGCGAGATCCTCGAGCAGTCCGCGCTCGACAGCTGGCTGCGCGACACGGAGCGGGACCCCGCGGAGCGTCCCAGCGCCGCGCAGAGCGTCGGCGAGCCGTCGCTGGAGCCGTTCATCCCGCGCCGCGGCCGGGGCCTGATGCTGTCGGCGTCCGACATCGACACGTACCGGATCTGCCCGCTCAAGTACAAGTTCGCGCGCGTCTTCCGGATCCCCCAGGAGCCGACGATCCACCAGCGCTTCGGCATCGTCCTCCACCAGGTGCTGGAGCGCTTCCACCAGCAGAACGACCGGTCCCTCGGTGCCCTGATGGAGCTGTTCCACACGTCCTGGCGCCGCTCCGGGTTCGGCGACTCGGACGACGAGCTCCAGTTCCGCGAGCGGGCGACGCAGGCCCTCCACGCCTACTGGGAGCGCGACCGCGAGTCCGACTCGGAGGCGGTCTGGTTCGAGCGCTCCT
>JBEVKE010000149.1:0-13069 GCA_040509835.1 Thermoleophilaceae bacterium | reverse complement strand
TGGCGGGTCTCCTCCTCCACCTGCCGGATCAGGCGCGCGCTCTCGTGGCGCAGCTCGTCCTCGAGCTCGTGCATGAGGATCTGCTTGGCCTGCCCGGCGCTGAGTCCGGACACGCGCTCCAGCTCGCGCAGCTGGCGCGCCTTCCCCGTCTTCAGCTCCTCGCGGACGTTGTCCAGGTTCCGGCTGCGGTCGTCCAGCGAGCGCTCGCGCTCGCCCAGCTGCTGGTCCTGGACCTGCAGCGAGCTCTCCTTCGCGCGCAGCCGCTCCTCCAGGCGCGCGATCTCGGTCCTCCGCGCGAGCAGCTCCTCCTCTAGGCCGTCACGCGCCACCGGCACGGGCGCGGCCTCGGCGGGTGCCTGCGTGGCCGTGGCCTGGGTGAGGCTCGCGCGCTCCGCCGTCCGCCCCTGCACGGGCACCGCCGCGCCCACGGCGCGGGGGCGCTGGACGAGCATGACAACCGCCACCGCGACCCCCGCCGCGACCAACGCCGCCAACACGATCTCCATCTCGTTCTCCTCACACGGCGCAGAGCGCCGGGTCTCAACAATCAGCTCGTTGAGCGGTGCGGCGTGGGACAGCGAGACTGCAGACGACTACGGACCCTCCCGGGCACTCCTTTCGGGACGGTCGCAAGTTGTGGTCAGGATCATGATCAGGTGAGGCACGAATTCAGGCGATTTGCTCGTCTTTTTGTCTCGCGCCGGCTACGCCGGCCGCTTCCACAGAGACTATCTCCGTAAAGCGGGATCGGCAACTAGGCCGCGCGACGGCGTTCGCGCTCGGCGCGCTCCCACGTACGAATGGCGTCGTAGGAGAGGTCGGGCGAGTAGCCGCGCCGGACGAGCATCTGCCAGGCGCGGTCGCGCTCGCGGTCGTCCCGGGGCGCCGTCGCGTAGCGCCGGCGGAGCAGGAGCAGCGCCGTGCGCATCTCGGAGTCGCGGTCGTGGGTGACGACGGCGGCGTCGATCAGCTGCGGCGCGATGCCGCGACGGCGGAGGTCCATCGCGATCCGATCCGTCCCCCACTGGTCGATCTCGCGCTTGTCCTCCGCGAACTGGCGCGCGTAGCGGGCGTCGTCGAGGAAGCCGGTCTCCAGCAGCTCGGCGACGGCGTCGTCGATCGCGTCGGGCGCGACACGCTTGCGCTCCAGCCGCGTCCGCAGCTCGGCGACCGTGAGATCACGGCGAGCGACCGCCCTATAGGCCAAGTCGATCGCCCGCTCGGACTCGGTTCGTCTCACGCTATGCGGCCCGCTCCTCCGCGATCGGGCCCTCGGGGGTCTCGGTCTCGGCTTCGGATCCCTCCTCCGCGTCCAGCGGCGGCGTCTCGATCACGCCGAACGGCGACGCCGGCTCCGTGCCGAGCGCGTCGTAGACCTTGCGCTCGATCTCCTGCGCGACCTGCGGGTTCTCGCGGAGGTAGCCCTTCACGTTGTTGCGACCTTGGCCGAGCCGCTCGTCCCCGTATGAGAAGAACGAGCCCGACTTCTGGACGATGTTGTGCTCGATCCCCAGGTCGAGGATGCAGCCCTCGGCGCTGATCCCCTGGCCGTACTCGATGTCGAACTCGGCCTGCCGGAACGGCGCCGCGACCTTGTTCTTCACGACCTTCACCCGGACCCGGTTCCCGACCGCCTCGGTGCCCTCCTTGAGCGTCTCGATGCGGCGGATGTCGAGGCGCTGGGACGCGTAGAACTTGAGCGCCCGGCCGCCCGGCTGCGTCTCCGGCGAGCCGAACATCACGCCGATCTTCTCGCGGATCTGGTTCGTCAGGATGCAGAGCGTGTTGGCGCGGTTCAGGTTGCCGGCCAGCTTCCGCATCGCCTGGGACATCATGCGCGCCTGGAGGCCCACGCTCTGGTCGCCCATCGCCCCCTCGAGCTCGGCCTTCGGCGTGAGCGCCGCCACGGAGTCGATCGCCACCACGTCGACCGCGCCGGAGCGGATCAGGAGGTCGGCGATCTCGAGCGCCTGCTCGCCGTGGTCGGGCTGGGAGACCAGGAGCTCGTCGACGTCGACGCCGATCCGCTTCGCGTACACGGGGTCCATGGCGTGCTCGGCGTCGATGAACGCGCAGATGCCGCCGTGCTTCTGGGCGTTGGCGAGGACGTGGTAGATCAGCGTCGTCTTGCCGGACGACTCCGGCCCGAACACCTCGACTATGCGCCCGCGCGGCACCCCGCCGACGCCCAGCGCCAGGTCGAGCGACAGGGCGCCCGTGGGGATAGCCGCGACCCGTACCTGGGCGGCGTCGTCCCCCATCTTCATGATCGAGCCCGCTCCGAACGTGCGCTCGATCTGCGTGAGCGCGCCCTTGAGCGCAGCCTCACGCGCCTTGGCGGCCTTCTCTTGCTCCTTCTCCATGACTGTGTTCTCCTCTAAGTCTTGAGGTCACAACGTAGGAGCAGGGTCGGATGGATTCTCACCCCACGTACAACCACGCCCAAGCGAACGTTCTGAAGCGCGCCCTTCGGCGCTCTGCGGGCTGGAAGCCGCTGTCGCTCTTCTACGCGCGCACGCTGCACCTGATCGACCGGGCGGTCTTCAAGCTCACCCGCGGCCGCGCCACGTTCACGTCGTGGCTGGCGGGCCTGCCGGTGGCCTGGCTCACCACGACGGGCGCGAAGAGCGGCGCCGAGCGCACCTCCCCCGTGCTGGCCATCCCCTGCGGCGACGGGCGGCTGATCGTGATCGCGTCGAACTACGGGCAGCGCAACAACCCGGCCTGGTACCACAACCTCCGCAAGCACCCGCACACGCGCGTGCTGTTCGACGGGAGCGAGCAGGAGATGACGGCCCGCGAGCTCGAGGGCGACGAACGCGCCCGCTGGTACGAGCGCGGAATCGAGATCTACCCGGGCTGGGTGCAGTACCGGAAACGCGCTCCCCGGACGATCCCGGTGATCGAGCTGTCAGCCGCAGCCGGCGCTACCGGGTCGTGATACCGCCGAGCTAGCCGACGCGGCGGCGCGACGCATCCTGCGAGGGGTCGTAGTCAGGCAGGCATTGCCGTGCCAGCGGTGATGGCGGCGATCGACGAACAGGCCGATCAGCTCCCCCACCTGGTTGGGCAGGCCGCAGGAGGCATCGCTCCGGGCGCTTCGCACACGGACCCGCCGGCCGCGGTGGAGTCCCGGACCTCGGTTGTAGACACGTCCTACGCGATACACGTAGTCCACGGGGTCCGCCGAGCTGGTCGGCTCGCCCTCGGCCGGCGGATCGACCTCGCGCACCTCGATGAGACGGCCCACGAAGGCGCCGTCGGCCGCCTCGAGCTGCTCGCGGGCATCGATGGGCACACAGGAGCACGCCGTCGCGGAGTCCGCGGCGAGGAGCGACGACCCGAGGGCGACCGCCAGGATCGTGAGCCGCCTCATGCGGGCAGCTCGACTGAGCCGTCCTCGTGGATCGTCCAGTGCGGGTTGTGGGCCACCTCCCAGGCGTGGCCCTCCGGGTCGACGAACGCCGCCGAGTAGCCGCCCCAGAACGTCTCCGCCGGCTCGCGGACGATGTCCGCGCCGGCACCACGGGCCTCCTCGATGACGGAGTCCACCTCGCCGGGCGAGCGCACGTTGTGGGCGAGCGTCACTCCGCCCCAGCCGCCGGCGTCCTCCACGCCGCTGTCCTCGGCGAGCTGGTCGCGGCCCCACAGCGCGAACACGAGGCCGCCGGCCTGGAAGAAGACGACGTCGTCGTCCGGCTTCGCGCGGGTGACCCAGCCGAGCGCCTCGTAGAAGGCGCGCGCGCCCGCGAGATCCCGGACGCCGAGCGTGATGAGGGTGACTCGCTGCTCCATGCCCTCGGAGCCTACGCCGGTCAGCTCCGCCTTCGCCCGATCACGACTCCCACGATGTAGGCGATGCCTCCGATCGCCGCGAGCTGGCCGTAGGGACTTCCATCGCGGCCATCCGCGATCTCGTACAGCCAGGCGCCGAGGATCGCGAGCAGCACCACGAGGCCGCTGAACGCGGTCGCGCGCATGTCGATGAAGGCCCACTGCTCGTCGCGTCCCGGGTCTCCCAGGCCGGCGAGCGTCTCGCTGCGGGCGCCGCCGATCAGGAACACGAGGCCGAGCCCAGCCATGACCGCGAAGCCGAATAGGCCCTCCCCCGCGTTGCCGCCGATCGCGAACGCGGCGAACACGATCGCGCCCAAGCCCAGGCTGTACAGCGGGGCCCACCATCTGCTTCTCCACAAGACACTCATTGCCGTCTTAGGCCTCTCATGCGGGGAAGGTTCCCTCGGCGATCTGCACCTCGGTTCGGTAGGGCACCGTGACCGGCCCGTCCGCTGTCAGCTCGCGCGCGCGCGCGAGCAGTTCGGCGCGCTCCCGGTCGGGGAGGCGCGCGATGAAGCTGATCGAGCTGATCCGCGCCGCAAGGCCGTCCTCGTCCAGCACCTGCTCGCTCGCGAAGACGTGCTCCTCCAGCGGCCCGAACAGGGAGGTGCGCTCGAAGGCGGCGCGCCACCCGTCCACCCGGTGTGTCGGCGTGCCCATCCGGTGCGGCTCGACCAGCGCCTCGATCGCCCGGTTGACGGGCGCGTCCTCCGCGCGCCGGTTCCACAGGAGCGCCAGGCGCCCGCCGGGCCGGAGGACGCGGTGGATCTCGGCCAGCGCCGCCGGTCCGTCGAACCAGTGGAACGCCTGGCCGACCGTGACCAGGTCCACGGACGCCTCCTCCAGCGGGATCGCCTCGGCCGTGCCGTCGAGCGCCCTCACCGACCCGGGCAGCAGCGCGCGCATCTCCGCCACCGGCTCGACGGCGATCACGCTCGCCCCGCTCGCGGCGAGTGCGCGTGTGAGCTTGCCGGTCCCCGCCGCGAGGTCCAGCACCGTCATCGCGCTCGACAGCCGCAGCGGCTCCAGCGCCTCGGCCGGGTAGCCCGGCCTCCCGAGCTCGTACGCCTCGGCCGAGCGGGCGAAGCCTTTCGCGGCCGTCTCGTGTATCCGGCTCACCGCTCGAGGTCCTCGGCCAGCAACGAGTACATGACGAGGTCCTCGCGGACGCCGTGGCGGCGGCGGTACCTGCGCAGCACGCCCTCCCGGGTGAAGCCGGCACGCTCGGCCAGGCGCTGGGAGGCCTCGTTCTTCGGGTTCGCCAGCAGCTCGACGCGCTCGAGGCCCAGCGTCGTGACGGCCCACTCGGCCAGCATCCAGGTGGCGCGCGCGCCGATTCCGCGCCGGCGCGCCTCCGGGGCCATCCAGTAGCCGATCTCGCCCTTCATGTCGGCCCAGTCGAAGTTCGACATCCCGAGGGCGCCCAGCAAACGGTCGTCCGCGTCCACGACGGCCAGCGCCAGTTCGCGCCCGGCGGCGAGGTCGGCGCCCGTGCCGGAGATGAAGTCGCGCGCGTGCCGCTCGGTGTAGTGGTGCGGCACGACGGTCCAGCGCGGGATCTCGGGGTCCTGGCAGGCGGCCGTCACCGCGGGCACGTCGCGCCGCTCCCACGCCCGCAGGAGGATCTCCCCGTCAGTCAGCGGCGGGTCGGGAAGCCGGATAGGGCGCATCTCCCGGAACCGTACGCGCAAGCGGCTCGTAGAGCGCGCCCTGCGGGCGGAGCGTCGAGCGGTAGAGCGTGAGCACGCTCGCCTCGAACGGCTCGGCCGGCGGGGCGGGGTCGTCCGGCGGAGGCGGCACGCGGCGCTCGCCCCGTTTCACCCGCGCGAGCGTGATGTGCGGCCAGAACGCGCGCTTCTCGGGCCGGTAGAAGCCGCCCGCCTCGAGCGCGTCCGACATCGCCGCCTGCCAGGCGGTTGCGCGGCCGCCCTCGTCGTGCAGGTCGAGCGCGAACAGGCGAGCGTTCCGTGGCGGGACGGGCTTGACGGCGGCGGCGGCGAGCCGCGGGGGTAAGCCACCCGGCAGCGCGCCGAAGGCCGCGTCGGCGATCCGGTCGGCCTCCGACTCGTCCTGCCACCCGAGGAAGACAAGGGTTACGTGCAGCGCCTCGGGACGCACCGGGCGCACATCGGTCCGGGACGACAGGAGCGCGTCGCGCCACCGGACGAGCTCGGCGCGGGTGTCGTCGGGGAGGTCGAGCGCCAGGAACATGCGGGCACGCGGCCCGCTCACCTGTGTTCTTGTGTGGTCGCCGCGGCGGGCGCCTGCACCTCAGCTTCGGAGAGCACCCGGCGCAGCAGGTGCATCGCCACAGTCGTAGAGCGGTCGCGGATGTCGGCTCGGTCGCCGGGCAGCCGGATCGTGCGGGTGATCCCGCGGCCGTCGCTCGTCCGGACGCTCCAGCACACCGTGCCGACCGGCTTCTCCTCGGTCCCTCCCCCGGGCCCCGCGATTCCCGTGATGGCCACCGCCGTGTCCGCGTCGAACCGGCGCAGCGCTCCATCCGCCATCGCTTCCGCGACCGGCTCGGACACCGCCCCGTGCTCCTCGATCAGCCTCGGGTCGACCCCGAGCAGCTCCACCTTCGCGTCGTTCGAGTACGCCACCACCCCGCCCATCACATATTCCGACGAGCCCGGGCGTTCGGTCAGCCGCGCCGCCAGCAGCCCCGCGGTACACGACTCGGCCGTGGCGACCCGGCGCCCGGCGAGCAGATGGAGCACCTGATCGTCGATGCTCGAGCCATCCTGCGAGAAGATCTCCCGGCCGTGCCGCTCGTGGAGGAGCGCCAGCAGGTCGTCGTACACCTCAGCCGCGGACGGCTCGAAGCGCGTGACCATCTCGATCTCGCCCCGGCGCAGGCACGTGGTTATCTCGAGGCCGTCGTAGCCCTCGATCCCCTCCTCGGCGTCGCGCAGCGTGTCCGCCAGCCCCGACTCCGGCAGGCCGAACATCCGCACCATCTCGTGCCGGTACACGGTCCGCCCCGCGATCGCCTCCTGGACCGGCTCGCACGCCACGGCGGTGCGCCACATCGGCTGGAGCTCGCGCGGCGGCCCGGGCAGGACCACGACAGTCGGCGACCCGGGCACGACCACGCCCGGCGCCGTACCGACCGGGTCGATCACGTACGCGCCCTCGGGGATCAGCGCCTGTTTGCGGTTGGCCGCCCTCACAGCGTCGAAGTCCCAGTGGCTGAAGCGCGCCATCAGCGGCTTCAGGATCGCGGCGATCTTGTCCTCGACCTCGTCGTCGAGCACGAGCTCGCGCCCGGTGAAGCGAGCGACCATCTCGACGGTCATGTCGTCCGCGGTCGGCCCGAGGCCGCCGCTCGTCACGATCAGGTCCACGCCCTCGTCGGCGAGGAAGCGGAGCTGCGCCTCGATGTCCTGGGGACGGTCGCCGCAGATCGTGATGTGGGCGAGCTCGACGCCGAGCTCGAGCAGCCTGTCGGACAGCCAGGGTCCGTTCCTGTCGCGGACGCGCCCGCTCAGGACCTCGGTGCCGGTCACGACGATTCCCGCGCGAGCGCTCACGCCATACGAGACTAGTCCCAGCGACGACCTAGACGCAGGGGCCCGTCCCGTCCGGCAGCTCGCGCGTCCGCGCCGGGCCGAGGAAGAACCCGATCGGGTCCGCTCCCGGCGTCACCTGAACGCGCTTGCCGTTCTTCCAGAGCTGCACGTCGCGCTTGCCCAGCAGCACCCGGACACGCTTCCCGTGGAAGGTCTCCGTGGTGTCGATCGTGCCCTCGAACACCACCGGTGTCCCGGCGCCACGGTCGACGCACACGTACGTCCCGGTGGCCGGCACGATCCGGAGCGTCACCCGCTTCGGTGGCGCCGCCTTCTGCTTTTCCGGCTGGGTCGTCGTGCGCTCCGTGGGGGTGGTCTCCGTCCGGCCCGCCGACTGCCCATCGCCGCTGTCGTCGCTCATCACGCCGATCACGACGAGGACCCCCACCACCGCCACCAGCACGAGCAGAGCCAGCATCCCCGGCCCGAGCCACGGCCCCCTCCTAGGCCGCTCCCGCGCCAGGGCGGACGGCGGCCCGAGCGGCTGCACCTCGAGCTCGTCCTCGCCCTCGTAGTTCGCGCGGTACTCCTCGACCAGCACGTGCGGGTCGAGCCCGAGCATCTCGGCGTATGTGCGCAGGAACGTCTTGACGAACGTCGGGCCGGGCAGCATCCCGAACTCCTCGTTCTCGAGCGCGCGCAGGTACTTCGCCCGGATCTTGGTGCGCTGCTCGACGTCCGAGATGTCGAGCCGCTGTCGCATGCGCGCCTCGCGCAGCGTTTCGCCAATGCTTGGCATCGGCGGCCTATTGTGCCGGAAGGGCTAGTCCTCGACGGGGCCCGCAACGGCGGGTTCGCCGAGGCTCTCCAGGACGCGCGGCAGGTCGGCCTCGGTGATCAGCACCTGGCGCGCCTTCGAGCCCTCGTAGCCGGAGATGACGCCGCGCCGCTCCATCATGTCGATCAGCCGGCCGGCGCGCGTGTAGCCCACGCGCAGGCGCCGCTGGAGCATCGACGTGGAGGCGGTGCCCATCTGGACCACCGTCGCGATCGCGTCGCCCAGCAGGTCGTCCTGGTCCGGGTCGTAGTCGCCCTCGGCGCCCTCGCCCGACTCCTCCGGCTCGACGGCCTCGAGCAGTTCCTCCTGGAGCTCCGGCTCGCCCTGGCGGCGCCAGTGCTCCGTGACCCGCTCGATCTCCTCCTCGGCGATGAAGGCGCCCTGGATGCGCGCCGTCCGAGACTCGCCGGCCGGCCGGAACAGCATGTCGCCCTGCCCCAGGAGCGACTCGGCGCCGTTCTGGTCCAGGATCACCCGCGAGTCGGTCTGTGAGGACACCGCGAACGCGATCCGCGCCGGCACGTTCGCCTTGATCATCCCGGTGATCACGTCCGCGCTGGGCCGCTGGGTGGCGAGCACCAGGTGGATCCCCACGGCGCGCGACTTCTGCGCCAGCCGGATGATCGAGTCCTCCACGTCGGCCGGCGCGACCATCATCAGATCGGCCAGCTCGTCGATCACGCACAGGATGTACGGGAGCGGCGCCTCGCCCTGGCGGACGCGCAGCTTGTTGAGCTCCACGAGGCTGCGCGTCTTCGCGCGGCTCATGACCCCGTAGCGCTCCTCCATCTCCTTGATCAGGTTGGCGAGCACGTTGGCGGCCAGCCGGGGCGACGTCACGACCGGCGTGAGCAGGTGCGGGATGCCCTCGTAGTGGTTCAGCTCCACGCGCTTCGGGTCCACCAGCACCATCCGCACCTCGTTCGGCGAGGAGCGGAGCAGCACGCTCGACAGCATCGCGTTCACGCACCCCGACTTACCGGAGCCCGTGGTGCCCGCGATCAGGATGTGCGGCTGCTTGGCGAGGTCAGTGCCGATCGCCTTGCCGGCGATGTCCTTGCCGAGCCAGACCGACAGCGGCGACCAGCCCTTTGGCGCGTCCTGGAGGACGTCGCCGAGGTGCACCATGCTGCGCACCCGGTTCGGCACCTCCACGCCAACGGCCTGCTTGCCGGGGATCGGGGCGAGGATCCGCACCTGCTCCGCGGCCAGCGCGTAGGCGAGGTCGTCCTTCAGCTGGGCGACCTTCGACATCTTGATGCCGGGGGCGAGGCGCAGCTCGTAGCGGGTCACGTGCGGCCCTCCGACGCTCCCGATCAGTCGCGCGTCCACGTTGAAGTGGCTGAGCGCCTGCACGAGCTGCGACCCGATCCGCTCGATTCCCTTCGTGTCGACCTTCTGCGCACCGCTGGAGCGCTTCAGGAAGGACACCTTCGGGAGCGTGTAGTCGATGTCGTCCGACTCGGTCACCGGCGAGCGCTTGTTGCCCATCGGCGTGAGCTCCACCTCGTCCGGCTCTTCCACCGGTTCCACTGCAGGCTCGGGTTCCGGTTCCGGCTCAAAGTCCGGCTCCGGCTCGTACTCCTCGAACTCCTCGGTCTCGTGCACCGGCATCTCCACGTGGGTCGCCCGCACGACGGGCTCGCGGTCCTCGGGCTCCGGCGGGGCGATCGGCGGGAGCGGCTCGTACGGGATCCGCGCCGTCGCGGCCGTGCCGGTACGGCGGATGCGCCCGGTGGTCGTGGCGGCCGCCTCGCGCGTGGCCGTGAGGATGCTCGCCACGGACGCGCCGGTGAGCAGCAGGATGCCGGCCAGCAGCAGGAAGGCGAACAGGATGTGCGAGCCCGCGGTGGAGAACAGCTTGGCCGAGGTCCAGTAGAGCGACTCGCCCACGAGGCCCCCGTGATGCTTCAGGTAGTGCGGGTCGAGGAAGCCGTCGCGGTGCGTGTCGCCCGGGCCGAGCCCGAGTGAGCCAGCCGCGAGGCCGAGCATCAGCGCGCATATGAGGCACGCCGCGCCGGTCTTCAGCGGATGGAGCGCCGGCACCATCGGCCGGACCACGATCATCGCGCCGGCGGCGAACAGCAGCACCGGCGACGCGTAGCCCACGCCGCCGAACATGAAGAGGATCGCGCCGGCCAGCGCCTCCCCCACCTCGCCGCCCGCCCAGTCGAGGTAGAAGACGCACGCGAAGAAGGCGGCGAACGCGACCATCCCGAGACCGATCAGGTCCCAGTGGCGCTGTTCGAGGATGGGCAGGTCGAGGTCGAGATCGGGCAGCCACGCCCTGCGGGCAGGGCGTCGCTTCCGGCGCTTGCGGCTGGCCATGTGCCTGCAATTCGACGGAATTCCCCGGCACCCTCCCTACCATGGGGTGGCATGAGCGGACGCCCGCGTGTGCTGGTCGTCGAGGACGACGCCGACATCGCCGGCGTGCTTCGCCGCTCCCTCGACAAGGAGGGCTACGACGTGCGCGTGGCCGGCGACGGCGAGGCCGCGCTCGAGCAGTCGGGCGTATTCGAGCCGGACGCGGTCGTGCTCGACCTCGGGCTGCCGAAGCTCGACGGCATGGAGGTCGCACGGCGCATGCGCGCCGAGGGCGACGTGCCGATCCTGATGCTCACCGCGCGCGACGCGCTCGACGCCCGCGTGGAGGGGCTCGACACCGGCGCCGACGACTACCTCGTCAAGCCGTTCGAGCGCGAGGAGCTGCTCGCCCGCATCCGCGCCCTTCTCAGGCGGCGCCCGCCGCGCGGCAGCGCCTTCCTCGTGGTCGGCGACCTGCGCCTCAACCCGGACAGCCGCGAGGTCTATCGCGGCGAGCGGGAGCTCGAGCTCACCGCGCGCGAGTTCGAGCTGCTCGAACACCTGATGCGGAACGCGCGGATCGTCGTGTCGCGCCAGGCGCTGCTCGACGAGGTCTGGGGCTACCACCCGTTCGCCGAGACCAACACCGTCGACGTGTTCATCTCGAACGTCCGCCGCAAGCTCGAGGCCGGCGGCGAGCCCCGGATCCTCCACACGATGCGGGGCGCGGGCTACGTGCTGAGAGAGCCATGAGAACGCGCCTGCCGGTCAAGCTGAAGGTGGCGGTCCTCAGCGCCGCGCTCACCTTCGCGATCCTGTGCCTGTTCGCGATCGTGGTCGGCACCGTGGCCGAGAACCGGATCGTCGCGGGCTTCGACGACGACCTGCGCGCCAGCGTGGGCGAGCTCCAGGACCGGATCCGGCTCGAGCAGCTGACCAACGGGCGCTACCAGCTCACCGACAGCGACAAGAGCCTGCTCGCCGGGTACGCCGCCGGCGGCGCGATCGTGCGCGTCGTGGACCGCAACAACCATCCGATCTGGACGAGTGACCCCGAGGCGTCGCTCGGCCCCCCGATCAGCGGCGTCACGGACATCGGCCCGCTCCGGGTGACCTCGCGGGAGCTCGTGGTGCCGTCGGGCGCCGAGACCGGCACCTTCGACCAGCCCTTCCAGATTCCCACCACGCCCGTGGGCTACGTCCAGTACGCGAAGCCCGAGCGCACGGTCACGACGACCATCAACCGAGTGCGGCTCTTCCTGGCCTTCGGCGTGTTCGGCGGGACGCTGCTCGCGTTCCTCGGCGGCCTCGTGGTCGCGCAGAGGGCGATGCGCCCGATCGCCGGCCTCACGCGCGCCGCCCGCGAGGTGGCGCGCACCCGCGACCCGGATATCAAGCTGCCGAAGCCGCAGGCGAACGACGAGGTGGCCGAGCTCGCCGAGACGTTCGAGGACATGCTCCGCGAGCTGAGCACCGCCCGCGAGGAGACCGAGGAGACGCTGGCCCGGCAGCGCAAGTTCGTGGCCGACGCCTCGCACGAGCTCCGCACGCCGCTCACGAGCATCCTGGCGAACCTCGAGCTGCTGGAGGCCGAGCTGGCCGGCGAGCAGCGCGACATGGCCGACTCGGCGCTCCGCTCCTCGCGGCGCATGCGGCGCCTGGTCGGCGACCTGCTGCTGCTCGCGCGGGCCGATGCCGGGCGCGACGTGCCGCGCGGCGCGGTGGATCTGTCGGCGGTCGCGGCCGAGGCCGCGCGCGAGGCGGGGGCGCTGTCGTCCGACCACCCCGTGGCGCTCGACCTGCCCGGCCCCGTGATCGTGGACGGCGTGAGCGACGACCTCCACCGGCTCGCCGGCAACCTGATCGAGAACGCGCTCATCCACACCCCCGCGGGCACGCCCGTAACGGTGTCGGTCCGGCAGAACGGCGACCGGGCCGTGCTCGAGGTGTCGGATCGCGGCCCCGGCGTCCCGGTGGACATGCGCGACCGCGTGTTCGAGCGGTTCGCGCGTGGTGCCGGCGACGCGGCGCCGAGCGGCGGCAGCGGCCTCGGGCTGGCGATCGTCCGTGCGGTCACCGCGGCGCACGGCGGCGACGTGGAGATCCTGGACGCAGAGGGCGGCGGTGCCCGCTTCGTGGTCACCCTTCCGGCGGAGGCGGCTAGCCGCTCCGATTCCGGCGCTAGCGTGTTGGTCCAACGAGACCTCACCCCCGAGACCTCCAAGGAGTAGTCCCGTGAAGTCGTTTCTGCGCGGCCGGCGCCCCTCGCCGGCCATGATCGTCGCCATGACAGCCCTGTTCGTCTCGCTGAGCGGGGTGTCGTACGGCGTCGCCACAGGCTTCATCGACAGCCGCGAGATCAAGAACAACGAGGTCCGGAGCATCGACATCCGCAACAACGAGATTCGCACCCGCGACGTCCGCAACAACGAGGTCCGCGGAGTCGACATCCGCAACAGCACCGTTCAGGGCCGCGACATCGCGCTCAACACGGTCACGGGCGATGACGTGAAGGAGGACACCCTCCAGAAGGTGCCGAGCGCGCTGCTGGCCGACTCGGCGACGAAGGCCG
>JBEVKE010000148.1:0-9717 GCA_040509835.1 Thermoleophilaceae bacterium | reverse complement strand
GGCCCGACGTACTCCATCGACGACCAGTCCGCCAGGTCCGAGAAGAAGTACGGAACCACGTTGTGCTCGAGGCCGCGGCCCAGCATGTTGAACGCCGCCGTCTTCCCCTGGTTGAACGCCACGTCCCAGTGCTCGATCCGGATCGGCCTGCCGTGCAACGGGCTGTCGTACTCGCAGATGTCGCCGGCGGCGAAGATGCCCGGGACGGAGGTCTCGAGCCCCGCGTTGCACTTCACGCCGCCCTGCTCGCCGATCTTGAGACCGGCCGCCTTGGCGAGCGTCACGTCGGGGGTCACGCCGATGCCCACCACCACGAAGTCGCAGTCGATCTCGAGCCCACTCTTCGTGACCACCTTCGTGACCCGCGAGCCGTCGCCCTCGAAGCGGTCGAGCTCCTCGCCGCCGTGCACCTTCACGCCGTGCTCCTCGAGCACGCCGTGGAAGAACCCGCCCACCTCCTTGCCGAACGCCGGCTCGAAGGTCACGTCCTCCATCATCACGATCTCGCAGTCCACGCCGTGCGCGGCGGTCAGCGACGCCGCCACCTCGCACCCGATGTAGCTGCCCCCGATCAGCACCGCCCGCCCGTATTGCTCAGCGTCCGCCTTGATCGCCTCCGAGTTTCCGAACGCGCGCAGGTAGTGGATCCCGTCGAGGTCGCAGCCGTCCACCCGCAGCCGCCGGACGTTCGATCCGGTCGCCAGCAACGCGGAGCCGAACGAGACCTCCTCCTTGGTCGACAGCGTCGCGACCCTCGCGTCGGTGTCGAGCTTCATCACGCTCGTCCGCGAGAGCACGTCGATCCGCTGCTCGTCCCACCACTCGTCAGGACGGAAGAGCGCGTCCTCCTTTGACTCCTTGCCCTGGAGAAAGGCCTTCGACAGCGGCGGCCGGTTGTAGGGGCGGTCGGGCTCTCGCCCCACCAGCAGGACCGAATGGTCGAGCCCCCCCTCCTCGCGCAGCCAGCGGGCGCAGTTGGCGGCGGCAAGCCCGCCGCCGATCAGCAGATGGTCGACCTCGCGAGGCGCCATGGGCTACGCGGCCGTACGAGCGGTGAACAGCTCTGTCACGCGGGACTCGATCCCCACATCGAGCACCACCAGGACCTCGTCGCCCGGCTCGATCACGGAGTCGCCGGTCGGCACGAAGCCGCCGCCCTCGCGCAGGATCGAGATGACGAGCGAGCCGTCCGGCAGCCCCAGGTCCTTTACCGCCCGGCCCGCGGCCGGGGAGCCGTCGCCGACCTCGAGCTCGATGATCTCGAGCCGCTCCTCCGGCAGGTCCAGGAGGTGGACGAGGCCGTACTTCGGCACCTCGTGCTCGATCAGCCGGAGGATCAGGTCGGTGGCCGAGATCGCCGGGCGCACACCCAGCAGCTCGAAGTGTTGGAGGTTGCGCGGGTTGTTGCAGCGCGCCACCACGCGCGCCACCCCGTACTTCTCGCGGGCCACCTGGGAGATCAGGATGTTGTCCTCGTCGTCGCCGGTCACCGCGACCACAAGGTCGGCCCGCTCGATGCCGGAGCGCTCCAGCACCCACAGCTCCGAGCCGTCGCCGTACATCGCGCTGTGCTCGAGCTCCTGCTCCACCACCGCGTAGCGATGGGCATCCGCCTCGATCACGGTCACCTCGTGACGCTTGTTGATCAGCTCGCGGGCGAGGTTCCAGCCGACCTTGCCGGCGCCGACGATCACCACGTACATGGCTAGCCCGCCACTCCCTCGAAGCGGATCTGCCCCCGCACCGCGGCCTCGAGCAGTTCGATCGCGGTCTGGGTCGGGCAGACGGTCTGCAGGCCCTGCTCCGCGTACCAGCGCGCGCGGGCGGGATCCAGTACCCGGACCACCACGCGCTCCACGTTGAAGCGCCGCTTTGCGACCTGGGCAATCACCAGGTTCGTGTTGTCCCCGTCCGTGGACGCCACAAACGCGTCGGCCCGTTCGATCCCCGCCGCCAGGAGCGCATCGATCTCGAGCGCCGTGCCCTCCGTGAACTGGCCGCCGCGCTCCTCCCAGCTGTTCTCCTGGCCGCGGTCCAGCAGGGCGATGGCCTCTGCGTCCTCGTCCAGCACCGAGACCTCGTGACCCTCTTCCATCATGGAGTTGGCGATCGCCGAGCCCACTCGCCCGCAGCCAACGATAAGAACGAACATGTAGACCCACAATACATCCGCGACAGCGCGAAACCGTTCCTTACGGCAGTACTCCCTCGCGGGTTCCCTCCACGCCTGCGGGCGGGGCGGTGAGGATCACCTTGCAGGGCGCTTTTTCGATGACGTAGCGGGTGGTCTCCCCCACGAACCGGTCGCGCGCACGGCCGCGCCCGCCAAGGATGGCGCCTCCGCGCAGGCGGCTCGGTTCCTCGGCCCCGAGCACGATCGCCTCCACGCCGCGCCGGCGCGCCTCGGAGACGATCGCCTGGCCCACCGAGCGCCCGCGCACCATGGCGGTCGCCACCTCCACCCCGGCGTACTCCTCGCCCACCTCCTTGGCGCGCGCGAGCACCCGCTTCGCCTCCCTCACCCGCTCCTCGGGCACGCGCGCGTCGATCGGGAGCGACATCGGGATCTCGAATACGTACAGGGCCTCCAGCACCGCGCCTCCCTCCTCGTCCTCTCCCTCGGAGGTCGCGAGACGCCCCGCGGTCCCGACGATGTCGTCGTCGAGCGGATCGCCGAACACCGGCACCAGGATGCTTCCGTACTCGGCGGCGGTGCCCTCCTGAAGGGCCTCGGCGGGGATCGTGAAGCGACGGGTGAGCGACTTGCCCTGTCCGCTCCGGTAGATCGTGTACAGCGTGATCCCGACCGCCATCCAGCCGAAGCCGATGTAGCGCGCGCCCTCGTGGTAGACGACGACGCTGAGCCACACCGCGATGGAGAAGGCCGCCCCGAACACGGCCGGGAGCGGCACGCTCGCGCCGCGGACCGGGATCGAGAACGGCACGCGGAAGGCGCTCGGCCGGTCGGACTCGCGGAAGCGGAGCGCTATCACCGACAGGTGCGCGAGCGAGAAGGCGATCATGGCGCCGAACGCGAACACGCCGGCGAGGAAGTCGAGGTCGTGCGGCAGCGCGAGCGCGAACGCGAACAGCGCAGCCAGCGTGATGGTGACGTACGGGGTGCCGCGGCGCCGGTGGAGCCGCCCGACCGCGCTCGGGATCTGGCGGTTCGTGGCGAGCGAGTAGGCGAGCCGGGCAAGCCCGAGCATCTGGCCGTTCATGGCCACGAGCAGCAGCGCTGCCGCCGTCGCGCCGACCACGTAGCGGCTCACGTCGAGCAGCACCCCGGGCTCGTACGAGGACGGGATGGCCAGCACGGGCGCCTTCAGGAACTGGTCGCCCAGCGCCGTACGGGTGCCCACGACCGGCGTCGCCATCAGCCCTGCAACCGACACCAGCACGAACAGGCCGACCGCCGCCAGTACGGACACGACCACCACGCGCCGGAGCCCGCGCCGGCCCACGCGGATCTCCCCAGCCAGCCCCGACGCCGCCTCGACCCCGATCGCCACGACGCTCGCGATACCGAGGGCGAAGATCACGTCCTTCCACTTCGGCGCCACGCCGAGCTCGATCGACCCGTGGATCGAGCCGGGATCCCAGTACTGCGTGAAGCCGATCAGCGAGACCACCACCAGCACGACGATGCTGAGCAGCGCCAGCCGCAGCACGCTGCCGATCCGGTTCGCCGACAGCCCGTGGATGTTCGACATCGCCACGTAGACGAGCGCGCCCGCCGCGATCACGGTCGGCAGCGCCCCCTTGGCCAGCTCGTTCCAGAAGACGGACAGGTACTCCGAGATGACGACGGCGCCCATCGCCATCACGATCAGGTAGTCGAGCAGGATGGCCCAGCCGGCCACGAAGCTCCAGAACTCGTCGAAGGCGTATCGCGCGAAGGTGGAGGCGCCGCCCCGCTCGATGTGGAGCGAGCTGCCCTCCACGTAGGTCGCGAGAGTGACCGCGAAGAAGATCCCGGCCAGCAGGAAGACGAGCGGAGTGAGCCCGAGCGCCCGGCCCGCCACCACGCCGAGCGAGAAGAAGATCGCCGCGACGACGCTCGACAGGGTGATCGCGAACAGCGCCGGCTCGCCGAGCGTGTGGGAGATCATGCCCCCCACCCGCTCCGATCCTCGCCTCAGCCCCTCCGAGCGGTGCCGGAGGGCCTCGCGGGCGCGGCCGCCCGCTCCGCCGCCTCCGCTCACCGCTCCCCGCCGCGGGCGAGCCAGAGCCGGCCGGCGCCGAGCAGTGCCAGCATGGTGCCGAGCACGACGCCCAGCGCGAGCGGACCGCCGCCGCGCGCGAGCGCGGAGATCACCATCGTCACGCCGAGCAGCATGATGATCCCGCTGAGGAGGCGGGTCGAGGTGACGTAGGCGCGCTTCACGCGGCAGCCTTCGGGGTGCCGTCCCTCGAGGAGTCGATGATCACGCGCGCGGGACGTTCGCTCAGCACGGTCTCAAGCGTACGCCCGAAGATCGACGCGCCGGTGCGCCTCGGCGGCAGCGGCATGACGATCGCGCGGGCACGGATCTCCTTCGCCTCCTCCACGATCCGCCGGCCGGCCTGTCCGGGGCGCACCTTCTCCCAGTGCCCGGTCACCCGCCGCCCCCCGAGCACGCGCGCAGAGTCGATCACCGACGCCGCTTTCGCCTCCTGCTCCGGCATGCTGGCGTCGATCGGCGCGTTCGGCGGCACGGTGATCGTGACGAGCACGTGGATGCCGCGCCGCCGCCGCACGGCCAAGCGCACCGCTGTCGAGACCGCCTCTGAGGAGTAGTCGTTGTCCTCGAAGGCCACGAGGATCGACTCGTATTCCACCTCGTGCTCGACCGCCGGCTTCGGCGAGACGATCTTGTGCGTCTCCGTGAGCGCGAGCCCCTGGCGGCGCCGGTACCAGACGTACAGCGCGATGCCGGCCGCCATCCAGCCCAGCCCGGACACGAGCACGCGGGTGTCCAGCACCGTCGCGACGATCAACGCGATCCCCGTGCCCGTTCCGCCCAGGATCGCCGACAGTGGCACCTGCCGGCCGCGGATCGTGACGTTCAGCGGTGCCTTATATGGCCGATCATGGTCCGGTTGCTTGAACCGCAGCGTCACCACCGCGGCGTGGGCCATGGTGAAGGAGAGCATCGCCCCGAACGCGTAGATCACGCCCAGAAAGTCGGCCTTGCCGGGCAAGATCGCGATGCAGGCGATCACGCAGAACACGAAGATCGCGATGTATGGCGTCCGGAAGCGCGGATGCAGGACCCGCAGGAACTCGGGGAGCTGCCGGTGCTGGCCCATCGAGTAGCTGAGCCGCGACACGCCGAGGATCCCGGCGTTGGTCGCGATGAACAGGATCGTCGCGGCCAGGATGCCCACGTAGATCTCGGCGGCGTGCTGCAGCGAGCCCAAACCCATGTTCTCGACCACGCCGAGCACCGGGTCGTCCGCGAAACCGCCCTGCTCCTTCGGAACCGCGAGGATCGTCTGCCCGTTCACAACCGGCATCGCGGACAGCGCGACCGCCGGCAGGAAGGTGTAGATCACCGCCACCGCGCCCACGACCAAGCCGATCCCGCGCGGGATCGTCCTGCCGTAGTCGCGCGCCTCCTCGGCCATGTTCGAGATCGTCTCGATGCCGGTGTAGGCCACCATCGCGACCGGGATCGCGATCAGGAAGTTGCCGACGGTCGGCACGGTGCCGAAGTCCACCTGGCGCACGAGCAGCTCCGGGTCGAACACCAGGACGATGCCGACGGTCACCAGGATCACCTGGGTGAGGAAGTCCGCGACGGCGAAGCCGATGTTGACGCCCGCCGACTCCTTCACGCCGACGATGTTCAGCGTTCCCAGCATCGCCACGACCACGATGCCGCCGACGATGTCGGCCGGCGACTCGCCCAGCGGGCTCCAGAACACGCCCAGGTAGTGCGGCACGAAGAAGGCCGAGATCGAGATCGTGATGATGTACGTGAGCATCTGGCCCCAGGCCGCGAAGAAGGACCAGAACTCGTTGAAGGCGCGGCGCGCGAAGCTCGAAGAACCGCCCGCCTCCGGGTACATCGTCGTGGCCTCCGCGTAGGTGGCGGCCGTGGCGGCGAAGATCAGCCCGGCGATCACGAACACCACCGGCGTCATCCCGGCCGCGTAGATCGCCACCAGGCCGAGCGCGTAGTAGATCGAGCTGCCGACGTTCCCGTAGGCGGTCGAGAACAGCGCGCCGGTCCCGAGCACGCGCTCGAGTCCGCGGTGCTTGGGGCGATACTCAGCCATCGACCCCTGAACGCTAGTGGGTGCGGAGGCGGGTGGTGTGCGCCGGCGCCCTCTGGCTAGCTGTCGAAGCCGGCCCCGATGCGGTCGAGCGCCCGCAGCCATCGGCCTCGTTTGCCGCTCCGCTCGTCGGCCTTCGCCAGCGCACGGCGGGTCAGCTCGATCGAGGCGTACCGGAGCGGCTCCGGCGGGAAGGGGATCGGCCTGCTCCGCACCATCCGCAGCCGGGTGAGCTCCGTATCGCCTCCGTCGAGGAGATCCAGGGCAACCCGCGCGCCGAAGCGACTGGCCACCACCCCGAGCCCGGTGTATCCGACCGCGTACGCCGCTCGTCCGCCAAGCGCCCGTCCGAACGTCACGCAGAAGCGGCTGCAGGTGTCGATGGCGCCCGCCCACCGGTGCGTGAAGCGAATGCCCTCGAGTTGTGGAAAGGTCGCCGCGAAGTTGCCGGCGAGCAGCTCGAACGTGGGCGCGTGATCCTCCAGCTCGGGGCGCATGCCGTTCCCGAAGTGGTAGATGGCCTCGTAACCGCCCCACAGGATCCTGGGTTCATCCCCGGGCGTCAGCCGGTAGTAGTGGAAGCGGTTGCCCGAGTCGGCGACTCCCTGCCTCCGCCGCCACCCGACCGCGCGTCGCTGGGCCTCCGACAGCGGCTCGGTCACCAGCACGTAGTCGTACACCGGCACCACGTATCGCCGCATCGCGCGAACGAGCGGGCGGTAGGCGTTCGTCGCAAGCAGCACCCTGCGGGCGCGCACGCGGCCGGCGGGCGTCTCGAGGATGACCCCATCGCCGTCGCGTCGCAGGCGCGTCACGCGCGTGTGCTCGTGGATCCGCACGCCGTCGCCGAGCGCCGCGTCGCGAAGTCCCCATGCCACCCGCGCCGGATCGACCAGCGCACCGCCGGCGTGATGCCAGAGGCCGCCCAGGTAGGTGGGCGAGTCGACCTCCGCCCGGACCGCGCTCGCGTCCAGCAGCGACACCTCCTCCCCATGCCGCCGCGCCGCCTCCGCGGCCTCAGCCAGCCACTCCACCTCGTGAGGGCGCGTCGCGACGTCGATCACGCCCGGCTCCTCCCACGCCGCCTCGATCGCCCGCGCCTCGAGCGTGGCGCGCATGTCGCTGAAGTTCTCGGCGGCGAGCCGCTCGAGGATGTCCATCTCGTCTGGCCAGCGCGACAGGCCATTCTCGAGGCCGTGCGTCAGCGACGCCTCCGCGAAGCCGCCGTTGCGGCCGCTCGCTCCCCAGCCGCAGCGGTCGCCCTCCAGCAGCACGACGTCCCGCCCGGCCGCTGCCTCCAGGGCTGCCCACAGACCCGTCAAGCCGCCTCCGACGATGGCGAGGTCGCAGCGCGCGTCGCTCTCGAGAGGTTCGAGCGGATCCGGCGCGCTGGGCGAATCCAGCCAGAAGAACTTCTGCTCGGAGTCCGCGAGCGAAGGGCTCAGCCGCGCAGCCAGCTCAGCACCTCGGCGGCGTGCGAGTCCGGCGGGAAGACGGGATAGAAGACGTGGCTGATCCGCCCGTCGTCGATCACGAGCGTCAGGCGCTTCAGCAGCGTCATGCCGCTCGTCTCGAACGTCGGGAGGCGCAGCGCATCCGTCAGCTCGAGCCGCTCGTCGCTCAGCACCGGGAAGGGCAGCTCGAGCCGCTCGGCCAGCTCGCGTTGGTAGTCGGACGACTGCGTGCTGAGCGCCAGCACGCGCGCACCGAGCTCCACGAACTGCGCGTGCGCGTCGCGGAACCCGCAGGTCTCGGGCGTGCAGCCGCGGGCGCCAGGAATGGCGTTCCAGCCGGGCGGCAGCTCCTCGTCGGGGCGCCCGGTGCGGGGGTAGCAGAAGAGGACGGTTCTCCTTGGTAGCTCGTCGAGGCGCACGGTGTCCCCCGTCGTTGCTTGTAGCTCGATGGGAGGAACGACCGCATTGAGGAGATGATCCGCCGCGCCATCGTCCTCGGGGACGGGTAGGTCATCCGGGAGGGTGAAGATGTCGTTGCCGAGGGGCATGGGATGCGCCAGCCTACGGCAGGCGCAGCGCCAGCCGAAGCCGCCGGAGCGTGCGCTCGCCGTTGACGGTGACGTCGTCCCACGTCAAGCGCATCACCCGGTAGCCGGCGAGCTCGAGGTCGGCGTCGCTCAGGGCGTCCTTCTCGCGGTCGCGCCGGGTGCGGTGGAAGGCGAAGCCGTCGAGCTGGACCGCGAGCTTGTGGTCCTCCCAGAGGGCGTCGACCTCATGGGTGCCGGTCTCGCCTTCTGTCAGGGCATTGAAGGAGGGGCTCGGAATGTCGCTCGCCGGTTTCAGCAGCTGCCTGAAGCTGCGCTCTAGCTCGCTCTTCTCGGTGCTCGGCCGATAGGCCGCCACTGCGCGCCTCAGTACCGGCGCGCCCTTCTTGCCCCGTGCGCGCCCCAGGACGTCAACTACCGCAGTGAGGTCGAACAGGCCGGACCGCTCAGCGCGGTCGATCACGACGTCGAGGTCGGCTGGGCGCAGCACCGCGGCGAGGTCCAGCAACGTGCGCGCCACGCTGGTCACCGGTATGCCATCCACCACGGTGAAGTCCTGTGGGTCGAGCATGCGGGTCCGGTAAACGCGAACGCCGGTGAGTTTCCGAGACACCTCGGGCACGCTCACCTCAATGAGGCCGGAGCTGGGCCTGATCCTCCGCAGATCTCCGGCGGAGCGATGACTCAGGGCAGCCCCCGGGCCGCACGCCATCACGGCCGCGAGGTACCTGCCTCGCATCGGCAGGGGGCACTGGCTCACCGCGTAGACACGACCTCCGTGCATGGGATGCAGGGTTCCCCCCGCCACCCGCCGCGCGATGGCATCCCGATCGAGGCCGATCCTGGACAGCTGCGTCCGCGCGATCACCCCATGCTGCCTGCCGGCGATCCGCGCAATCCGCTGTCCCCTCGGAACTGGTGGGGAATCGTCCCGTTTTTCGGTACGAATCCCCACCACTTCGCCAGGGTGGCAGGCCGTCTGTTACCGGTGGGTTCGCTGTGTAACGGGGCGGTAACGCCGGCCGGCGCGCGGGCCGTAAGGCTCGCCGCGCGCGCCGAATGGGCGGTTAGGGCCTAGACCAGGAAGGGGATCAGCAGCAGGGCCACGATGTTCGCGACCTTGATCATCGGGTTGATCGCGGGGCCGGCGGTGTCCTTGTAGGGGTCTCCGACCGTGTCGCCCGTGACGGAGGCCGCGTGCGCCTCCGAGCCCTTGCCGCCGTACTCGCCGTCTTCGATCAGCTTCTTGGCGTTGTCCCACGCGCCGCCGCCGGCGGTCATCGAGATCGCCATGAAGAAGCCCACCACGATCACGCCGATCAGTAGCCCGCCGAGCGCCTCGGTGGACAGGAGACCGACCACCGTGGTCACCACGATCGGGATCAGCGCCGGGACGATCATCTCTTTCTGCGCCGACGCGGTCACGATGTCGACCGCGCGGGCGTAGTCCGGCTTCT
>JBEVKE010000147.1:0-14469 GCA_040509835.1 Thermoleophilaceae bacterium | reverse complement strand
TGCCGCCGCGAATGGTCATGCGTGCTCTCGCCAGCGACAGTAGCCGGTCGGCGTCGCGGTCACCCGGTTGCCTACCCGCTCAGTCGGCGGATAGGCATGTGGTCGCCACGTATCGACCGCGCCGCTCCGAGCGTTCCAGCGGGAAAGCCAGCTTGCCGGTCACCGCCCACAGCTCGGTGTGGCGGTCGCTCACGGCCCACGCGGGCGCCCAGCGCGACACGTCCGCATCCTCCAGCGCAGCGATCAGCGCCTCGGCCACGGCCTCGCCGCCCCGCTGGTTGACCGGCCGCCGCTGCCTGAAGCGCACCACGCAGTGGTGCGAGGGAACTATCTCGTGGACCTCGGGATGGTCGATGCGGGCGACGCGCAGCACTGCCCGCGCGAGAATAGGGGCATGGAGCAGGTGGTCATCAAGGTGCGCACGAACGGCCCGTACAAGGTCACGGGGCCGGTGACGATCGTCGACGCCGACGGCAACGAGTTCGAGATCCCGGAGGGCGAAGGCATCGTGCTGTGCCGCTGCGGCGCCTCGACGACGAAGCCCTTCTGCGACAAGACGCACTCGAAGATCGGATTCGAGGCCGCCGAGCGAGCGGTCCGCGAAGGAAGTGGTGGGGATTCGTAGCGAAAAACGGGACGATTCCCCACCAGTTCGCTCTAGGCAACCGCGACGGCCGCGGTGCTGCCCATAAATGCAAGTAGGTCGCCGGCATCGGGCGGCGGATCGAGCGCGAGTGCGGGCGGCTCGTGCTCCGCCACCCAGCTCGCCACGATCCGCATCTCGTCGATCTCGTCGGCCGGGATGGCGTCGCGGCCGGGCCGGCGCGAGAGGGCGGCCTCGGTCCGCTCCGCGAGCTCCGTCGGCCCGGGCAGCGGCCCCCAGTCCACCAGCCGGCCCTGGACGACCCAGAACGCATCGAAGCGCTCCTTCACCGGGTGCCGGGCGAGCACAAGCCGGGGCTCCGCGTGGGTCGCTCGCAGCATCCCCTCGAGCCGGTCAACCACCCACGCGAGCCGCTCCTTGCGCCGCAGCAGCGCGGCCGCGCGCTCGAACCGTTGCCCCGCCGCGGCCTCACGCATCCGCCGATCCAGCTCCTCTATCAATGCCTCGCCCGCACCCGGCGCATCGAAATGGCCCAACGCCAGATCGAGCTGCCGCCGATAGGCGTTCGGATCCAAGTCGCCTAGGCAGGGCGACACGCACCGCCCCATCTGGCCGTACGCCGACGGGTGCTCGCGCACCTTCAGCTTCCGGCCGCAGTGACGCAGCCGGTACATCGAGGTGAGCTGGTCGGCGAGCTCCGACGCCAGCGCCCGGGTTCCCAGCGGGCCGATGTTCACGGCGTGGCCGGCCGCCGGCTCGGCGGCCACCTCGAGCACGGGGTACGGGATGTCCAGTCGGCAGCGCAGGTAGCAGTAGCGGTCCGTGCGCTTCAGCGCCCGGTTGCCGGCCGGCTTCCATTGCTTGATCAGCCGGTTCTCGAGCACGAGCGCGCCGAGCTCCGAGTTCGTGGGCCGGTAGTCCACGATCTCCGCGCGCTCGGTCCATCCGGCCGGTGCGCAGAAGTGCGCCCGGGCGCGCGAGCGGAGCGACACGGACTTCCCCACGTACAGGGGCTTCCCGCGCCCGTCGCGGAACACGTACACGCCGGGGTCGTCGGGGAGCGTCGAGAGGTCCGGGCGCTGGTCGCGCGGAATCGCCTCGCCGGGCTCGGTCTTGCGTGCGCGCCTGCGCGACCGCAGCAGGTCGAGCGCGTCGCCGATCGTGATCGCGTTCGCGCACAGCTTCGGGAACAGCGCACAGAACACGCGCGCGCACGTGAGCGCGTCGGGGAGGGCGCGGTGCACCTCGTCGACCTCGATGCCGAGTGAGCCGGCCAGCGACGCGAGCCCGCGCCTGCGCACGAGCGGCGCGAACCGGCGGGCGAGCGCCACGGTGCAGATCACGGGCGGCTTCGGCCAGTCGATGCCCGCGCGCTCGAACGCCTGGCGCAGCACACCCACGTCGAAGCGGGCGTTGTGCGCGACCATCACGCGCCCCTCGAGCAGGTCGGCCAGCTCGCCGAGCACCTCCGCGGGCGGCGGCGCTCCGTCCACCATGCCCTGTGTAATGCCCGTGAAGCGCTGGATGCCGCGCGACAGCGGCCGCTCGATTCGGACGAGCGAGTCGTAGGTCTCGTGCAGCTCCCCGCCTCCCACGAGCACCGCCCCGACCTCGGTCATCTCGCACAGGTCGCCGCCGTAGCCGTTCGTCTCGGTGTCGAGGGCCACGAATTCGGCGGGGGCGAGGGGTGCGGCGAGAGCGGACACGAACCAGCCATCGAACCGCGCCGACCGGACGGATGGGGCGAAGCCGTCCACCGCCGCTCTTAGCCTCGCTGGAATGCCGCGTTCCGCCACCATCTTCGCCTGCAGCTCCTGCGGCCACGAGAGCCCGAAGTGGCACGGCCGCTGTCCCGGGTGCGACGAGTGGAACACGATGGCGGAGGAGAAGCGTTCGGCTGCGCCCGCTCGCGGCGTGGGAGGAGGCTCCTCCTCGCGATCGGCCGCCCGCGCCCTCACGCCCGTCGCCCTCCGCGACGTGCAGGCTCCTCGTGTTGAGCGGCTCGGAACCGGGATCGGCGAGTTCGACCGGGTGCTCGGCGGCGGGCTCGTGCCGGGGTCGCTGGTGCTGATCGGTGGAGCGCCCGGGATCGGCAAGTCCACGATCACCACCGCCGCCCTCGCGAACCTCGCGGCGGCCGGCCGGAGGGTGCTCTACGTCTCAGGTGAGGAGTCGGCCGCCCAGGTGAAGCTGCGCGCGGAGCGGCTGGGGCAGCACGCGCTCGGCGTGCCGATCGTCGCCGAGACGGATCTCGATGCCGTGCTCGCCACGCTGGAGCAGGAGCGGCCGGATGTGTGCGTCGTGGATTCCGTGCAGGTCCTGTACGACTCGGCGCTCACCGGTGCGCCCGGCTCCGTCTCCCAGGTCAGGGAGGTCGCCGGCAGGCTGATGCGCCTCGCCAAGGAGCGCGGCATCGCCACCTTGCTCGTGGGCCACGTGACCAAGGAGGGCTCGCTCGCCGGCCCGCGCGTGCTCGAGCACCTGGTGGACTGCGTGCTGTCGTTCGAGGGCGAGCGCGAGCGCACGTACCGCACCCTGCGGGCGCTGAAGAACCGCTTCGGCTCGACCAACGAGGTGGGCGTGTTCGAGATGCACGAGCAGGGGCTGGTCGAGGTCGAGGACGCGTCGGAGCGCTTCGTCAACGAGGCGACCAAGGCGCCCGGCTCGGTCGTGCTGTGCGCGATGGAGGGCTCGCGCCCGCTGCTCGTGGAGGTGCAGGCGCTCGTCGCGCCCAGCGAGCTGGTGCCGCCGCGGCGGGTCGCGAACGGGGTGGACCGCAACCGGCTGGCCCTCGTCCTCGCCGTCCTCGCCCGTCACACCAACATCTCGATCGGGGCGAGCGACGTCTTCGTGTCGGTCGCCGGCGGCGTTCGCGTGGACGAGCCCGGCGCAGATCTCGCCATCGCGCTGGCGCTCGCCGGCGCCGCCAAGGGGATCGCGCCGGCCACCGACAGGCCGCTCGCCGCCTTCGGAGAGCTCGGCCTGACCGGCGAGCTGCGCCACGTCGCGCATCCCGACCGGCGCACCGCGGAGGCTGCCAAGTTCGGGCTGGACAGGGTCATCCATCCGACGGCCCGTGTCACCAGTCTGAGGCAGGCGCTCGCCCTGCTCCCAGGAGCGTCTGAAACGGCCTCTGAAGCCGCCTAAATCCCTGCGTAACGCGATAAACGCCGCGAAATCGGGCCGCTTCCCGTAGAATTGGCCCAATGCCGTACGCCGGAGACGATGTCGCAGAGCTCGAGGCGCGGCAGGAACCAAGGCTCGTTCGAGCCCTCGAGATGGTCGCTCCGGGCACTGCTGTCCGGGAGGGATTGGACAACATCGTCCAGGGCGGGACAGGCGCCCTCATCTGCATCGGGGAGTCCGAGGAGCTCAGCTTCCTGCTGTCTGGTGGCGTCAAGCTCGACGTGGACTACACGCCCGCGCTGCTTTACCAGCTGGCCAAGATGGACGGCGCGATCATCCTCGCCGCCAACAGCACCAAGATCATGTGGGCGAACGTCCAGCTCATGCCGGACCCCACGATCCTCTCGCTCGAGACCGGCACCCGGCACCGCACCGCCGAGCGCGTCTCGAAGCAGACCGACGCGCTCGTGATCGCCATCAGCGCGGCCCGCAGCGTCGTGTCGCTCTACCTCGACGGAGCCAAGTACATCCTCGAGGACATCCCCGTCGTGCTCGCGAAGGCCAACCAGGCGCTCGCGACGCTCGACAAGTACCGCAGCCGCCTCGACCAGGTCTCGACCCGCCTCACCGCGCTCGAGTTCGAGGGCGGGGTGACGCTGCATGACGTGCTCACGGTGCTCCAGCGAGCGGAGCTCGTGACTCGCATGGCCGTGGAGATCGAGCGCTACATCGTCGAGCTGGGCGCCGAGGGACGCCTGATCGAGATGCAGCTCGAGGAGACGATGGTCGGCGTTGCCGCCGACAAGTCGGCGCTGGTGCGCGACTACATCGTGGAGCCCTCCGAAGAGGGATTCGCGATGGTCCTGGACTCGCTGGCCCGCCTGCCGCACCAGGACCTGCTCGACTTCGGCCGCCTGGCCGAGCTTCTCGGCTACGACCGGAAGCTGAACACGCTCGACCATCCCGCTGCGCCGCGCGGCTACCGCATCCTCGGGCGCATCCCGCGCCTCCCGAAGATGGTGGTTCAGTCGATCGTCAGCGAGTTCAACGGGCTGGACGAGATCCTTGCCGCCGCCGACCCCGAGCTGGAGTCGGTCGAGGGCGTGGGGGACATGCGCGCGAAGGACATCCGCGAGGGCCTTCGCCGCCTACAGGAGATCAACCTCGTGGACCGCTATTTGCAAACCTGAAACCAGACGGCGCGCCTCGCGCGCCGGTGAAACAACGCAGGAGGGATCGTCATCAGCGACGCAGTGTTGGAAGAGGAGTTCATCGAGGACCTCGACATCGATCGGGAGCCGACGGTGTATGAGATCGGCGACCAGGTCGTCTACCCCCATCATGGGGCGGGGAAGGTCCTCAAGAAGGAGATGAAGGAGGTGCTTGGCGAGAAGCGCGAGTACCTGACCATCAAGATCCTTCATAACGACATGACCGTGATGGTCCCGTGCTGTAACGCCGACAAGGCGGGTCTAAGGCGCGTGATCGGGGAGGACGATGTAAAGAAGGTTCTTTCAGTCCTTCGCGACGACGTGAGCCAGATGCCGAAGAACTGGAACCGGCGCTTCAAGCACAACCGGGAGAAGATCAAGACCGGTGATGTCTTCGAGCTTGCGGAGGTAGTCCGCAACCTTGCCATCAGGGAGACCGAGAAGGGGCTCTCCACGGGCGAGAAGCAGATGTACACCCGCGCGAAGAAGATCCTCGCCTCCGAGCTGATGTATGCGCTCGACATGGAGGAGGACGAGGCGGAGTCGCATCTGGAGGAGCTGATCGCCGACGCGCACGCGAGCCGGAACGGCGCGCCGGCCACGGCGTAGCTAACCGAGATATGGCCGTCGTCGGAATCATTCCGGCCGGCGGCAGCGGCGAACGCCTTGGTGCCGACCGGCCCAAGGCGTTCGTCGTTTGTGCCGGCCGTCCGCTGATCGAGTGGAGCCTCGACGTGCTCGGCGCCGTGTGCGACCGGGTGGTCGTGGCGTTGCCGCAGGGCTACGACGAGGGACCGGACCGGGTGCGCGGCGGCGAGTCGCGCTCGGCGTCCGTGCGGAACGCGGTCGATGCAGCCCCCGAGGCATCGATGTTCGTGGTGCACGACGCCGCCCGGCCGCTCGTCACGGGTGACCTCGTCGAGCGCTGCATCGCGGCGATCGAGCCCGGGATCGACGGGGCGATCGCGGCGGTGCCGATGACGGACACGGTCAAGGAGGTGGCCACCGACGGCCGCGTGCTCCGCACGCTCGACCGGTCGACGCTGTGGGCGGTCCAGACGCCCCAGGTCTTCCGTGCGGACATTCTCCGGCGTGCTCTCGAACGGGACGCCGCGGCGCTCGCCGCCGCCACCGACGACGCCTGGCTGGTGGACGACGCGGGCGGTGTGGTCACGGTTGTCGAGTCGTTCCCCGAGAACCTGAAGGTCACGCGCGAGTCCGACCTGCGGATCGCCGAGGCCCTCCTTGCTCACTGACTACCACGTGCACCTGCGGCCGGACGAGGAGGGGTCCACGGCGGAGCGCTACTTCACCTCCGCGAACGTGGACCGGTACCGGGAGGTCGCGGAGGAGCGCGGGATCGCCGAGCTCGGGGTGGCCGAGCACATCCACCGCTTCGTGCAGTCGCTCGACATCTGGCAGCACCCCTGGTACCGGTACTGGGCCGCCGACGACGTGGACGAGTACTGCGACTTCGTCCGCGGGGCCGGGCTCCGGCTCGGCATCGAGGCCGACTTCCTGCCCGGCCGCGAGGACCGGGTGGCCAATTTCCTCGACGAGCGGAACTGGGACTACGTGGTCGGGTCGGTGCACTTCATGGGCGACGACGCGGTGGACGTGCACGGCGAGCCCGACTGGGAGGCGTGGGACATCTGGCGGGGTGCCGACCCCGACAAGGTGTGGGCCCGCGACTTCGAGACGCTGGGCGAGGCGGCCCGCACCGGGATGTTCGACATCCTGGCCCACCCGGATCTCGTGAAGGTGTTCGGGGACCGGGTGCCCGTGCCCGACGGCGACCTGCGGCGCTTCTACGAGCGGGCGATGGACGGCATCGCGGAGAGCGACGTGGCGATCGAGGTGTCCACCGCCGGCCTGCGAAAGCCGGCGGGCGAGCTGTACCCGGCGCGGGCGTTCCTGGAGATGTGCCTCGACGCCGGCCGCCCGGTGGCCCTGTCGAGCGACGCGCACACGCCCGAACAGCTCGGCTACGAGTACGAGCGGGCGGTGGAGTGGCTGAGCGACCTCGGGGTCACGGAGCTGTCCGTGTTCGAGAGCCGGATGCGCCGGCTGGAGCCGATCGGATGAGCGAGAGCGCGCCGCTCCGCGCCGGCATCGGCTTCGACTCCCACCGGCTCGAGGCCGGCCGTCCCCTGATCCTCGGCGGCGTCGAGATCGAGGGCGCGGAGCGGGGGCTCGCCGGCTTCAGCGACGCCGATGTGCTGACGCATGCCGTCATCGACGCGCTGCTCGGCGCGGCGGGTCTCGGCGACATCGGCCAGCACTTCCCGGACACGGACGAGCGCTGGCGCGACGCCGACTCGCTCGAGCTGCTCCGAGCCGTCGTGACTCAGCTCGCCGATGCGGGTCACATGCCGGCGAACATCGACGCGACCGTCGCCTGCGAGGAGCCGAAGCTCGGCCCGTTCCGCGACGACATGCGCACGCGCCTCGCCGAGGCCGCCGGTGTGGACCCGGGTGCCGTGAACGTGAAGTTCACCACCGGCGAGCGCATGGGCTTCGTGGGCCGCGGCGAGGGAATCGCAGCGCTCGCGATCGCGACGGTGGGCGCCGTCAGCGCTTGACCACGAAGTCGCTGCGGCCGATCGCCTTGCCGTAGTCGGCACGCGAGCGGGGTCCGAAGCCGGGCCACACGATCCAGCGATAGTGGCCGGGCACCAGGCGCTGGCGCTTCCCGGCGAAGGTCCATGTCCGCCTCAGCTGGAATTGCGGCCGCACCGTCCAGGCGGTCAGCCGCTTGCGTCCGTTGAGGTAGAGCTGGAAGTTGTAGTAGCGCGCCCGCTTCACGGCGACCCATCTGAACATCGGCGGGTGGGCCAGGTCGATCGTCGCACCCGGCAGCGGTGAGAGCAGGCGCCTGGACCTCGGCTGCTGCCCGGACGCCGGCGGGGTGCGAGGCGTGGGCGTTGCAACCGGCGCGGGCGGCGCCACCGGCGTGCCCGTGACCTGCGTGCTCGCTCGGTTCCCGGCGAGGTCCCTGACCGTCACCTCGTACGTGTAGCGAACCCCGTTCTCGACGCGCTCGTCGCGGAAGCTCGTGCCAGGACCGCCGAAGACGACGCTCGGCGCCGCGGTCCCGACGCCCGGCGTCCGAGCCACCTCGACCGACGCGACGTCCGCGGTGGTCGCCCAGCTCAGGTCCAGGCGCCGGTCTCCGGCGATCAGCTTCAGGTCCGAGACGCCGGGCGGGTTGCCGTCGAACTTCAGCGCGAACGATCGCTGGGTCGTGTTGCCCGCCCTGTCACGGCACTCGCCGAGCACCTCCGAGCTCGGCCCGTCGGGCCCCGAGTAAGTGACGGGCGGGCAGGTGTCGATTCCGGCCGTCTGGTCGGTGCCCGTGAAGTCGAAGCGGACCGGGTCGAGGTACCAGCCGTCCGGCGCCGGCTCGCGGTCTGGCTGCGCGGCGGTCACCTCGGGCTTCGTCTCGTCGTACTTGAGCGGGAAGATCAGCGATCCGCTCGAGTTGCCCGCCCTGTCTGTGCAGGTCCCCGACACGGACGCCGTCGCGCTGTCGGGTCCCCCGTAGCTGCGCGAGGAGCAGCCCTCGAGCCCGGAGGTGGAGTCGCTCCCCGCGAACGCGACGTCCACGCGCCGGTTGTACCAGCCGTCGCCGTTGGGGGCGCGGTCCGGCGCGGCGCTCGACACCCTCGGCGCGGTCTCGTCGTATTTCAGCGCGAAGCCGCGCGGCGCGCTCTGGTTGCCCGCCTTGTCGCGGCAGGTGCCCGAGACCGAGGCCGCGCCGCTGTCCGGCCCGTCGTAAGTGGTCGTCGCGCAGTCCTGGATGCCGGACGTGTCGTCGGTGCCGTCGAAGGCCACCGACACGGACCCGTTGTACCAGCCGGCCGCGTTCGGGCTGCGGGCCGGCGTGGCGCCGGTGGCGGCCGGCTTCGTGGCGTCGTACTTCAGCGCGAACGCCCGGCTCGAGGCGTTCCCCGCCCGGTCACGGCAACGGCCGGTGACGCTCGCGGCGGCGCTGTCGGGGGCGTCGTAGGTGACCGGCGTGCAGTCGGACAGGCCCGAGGTGTCGTCGGTGGCAGCGAAGCCGAAGCCGACCGCGTGGTTGTACCAGCCGTTCGAATCAGGCTGGCGGTCGGGCGTCGTGCCGGTCACGCTGGGCCCGTTCGCGTCGTACTTCAGGCCGAACCCGAGGGCCGAGCTCGTGTTGCCGGCGCGGTCGGTGCAGGTGCCGGGCACCGCCGCGGTGCCGTCGTCCGGGCCTCCGTACACCGTCGCCGTGCACGACTGGATCCCGGAGGCCGCATCGTTGCCGGCGAACGAGACACCGACGGCGTGGTTGTACCAGCCGTTCGAATCAGGCGAGCGCGCCGCCTGGCCGGTGGTCACGTTCGGCTTCGTCGAGTCGTAGCTGAGCTTGAAGGCGAACGGGGTGCTCACGTTCCCGGCCTCGTCCGTGCAGGTGCCCGGCGCGGACGCGTCGCCGCTGTCGGGGCCCGAGTAGGTGATCGTGGAGCAGGAGTGGATCCCGGAGAGCTGATCGCCGCCGCTGAACTGCACCTGCACCGGCGCGCGGTACCAGCCGTTCGAGTCCGGGCCACGCCCCGGCTGGGCGCCGCTCGCCGCCGGCGCCGTCGAGTCGTACTTGAGCGCGAAGTCGCGGCTCGTCGAGTTCCCCGCGGCGTCGGTGCAGGTGCCCGTGAACGAAGCCGCGGCGGAATCCGGCCCGGCGTAGGTGCGAGGCGGGCATGACGCGATCCCGGAGGTGCCGTCGGTGCCCTGGACATCGAACCTGACCGCGCTGTTGAACCAGCCGGCTGCGTTGGCCGAGCGCTCGGGAACCGCGCCGGTCACCAACGGGTCGGTCTCGTCGTACTTCAGCCCGTACGGGAACGGGGCGCTGACGTTCCCTGCCTTGTCCCGGCAGGTGCCGGCGATCGACGCCGCCCCGCTGTCCGGGCCGCTGTAGGTGGTGGCCGTGCAGGTATCGATGCCGGACGTCACATCGGCACCGCTGAAGGCGATACCGACCGGGCCGTTGTACCAGCCGTTCACGTCCGCGGCACGCGCCGGCGTGCCGGCGGTGGCCTCGGGAGGGGTCTCGTCCACCCTCATCTTGAGCTGCACGGTCACGGACGCGGTGCCGTCGTCCGCGCTGCACAGCTCGTTGGTGCCGGCGGTGTCGGCCGTGTACGTCTTGTCCTGGCAGCCGATCACCGTCGCGTCCGACGGAAGCACGGTCCAGTCGATCGACACGTCGGTGCGATGCCACCCCGAGCAGTCCTGTGGCGCCGGGGTGCACTTGTACGTGACAATCGGGACAGCCCCGGCCCCTGGCGCTGTCGCGAGCGCTATCAGGAGCGACGACGCGATCGCCGCCGCGAGCAGTCGGATCTCCGTTCGCCGGCCGACAGGCACCACCTCGGCACGCAACGGGTTTGGGGGGTCACTGCGACGCTAGCCCTCGGCGCGGCCAGGGTCAATCCCCCTCCCCTGACGGGTGCACAACTTTCACTCGGAAGGCGTACGGAAGCTGCTCAGGAGCCGTCGCGAAGCGCCAGCATCCCGCCGGTGGTCGCCAGGTACGCGGTGCCGTCCGGGCCGATCCCCAGGCCGGCGTAGTTGTTGTTGTACGTGAGGCCGTTGCCCGCGTAGACCTTGAATACGGTCGCGCCGGTCGTGGCGCTGATCGCGGTCCAGTAGTAGGGCTGCGCCGCCGCGATCGAGCTCGGATCGCGCGTGTACGTGTAGATCAGGCCCGTCTTCGTGGACAGCTTCGGCACGACGCTCGGGCCCCGCTCCGTCGTGTTCGTCCACACCTTCCGGCAGCCGCGGCCGCGGCGCTTCACGTCCACGCGCGCGAACCCCGGCGCGGTCACCGCGCCCGAGCTCGGGCCGAACGGATCCTGGTAGCCGTAGTTGTTCTCGACGTAGAGGGAGCGGTTGTTCGTGAGCAGCGAGTTCTCGGTCGCGCTCGATCCCGCGTCGAACACCGGCACCTCGCACACCTTCCGGCGCTGACCGCGCCTGAGGCGCACGGCCGTGCGGTAGACGACAACGTTCATCGGGTCGGCGTTGTCGGTGATCGCCACGTAGCCGCCCTTCATGATCGTCGGCGTTGTGCCGGAGCCGGCGTCCACCTGGCCCGGCTTGACGATGCCCGAGTCGCGGTACCTCGCCTTCCACTGCACGCGCGGCTTCCCGCCCCGCCGCGCCCAGAACCTGTACATCCGCGTGTCGGTGACGATGTACACGCCGCGGCGGTCCACGGTGAACGAGTTCTCGATCTCCTGGCCGAGCCGGATGAAGCGGATGCGGCGGGTCCGTGTGTTCAGGATCCCGACCTTGCCGTTCTGCTTCGAGACGAACCAGATCCGGCCGCGGAAGTCGGGGAGCGCCGAGCTGATCCGCTCGTCGGGTGCGACAACTCTCGTGAGGTCATAGTCGTGAACCGGCGTGATGCTGGTGCCGTCGTCCGAGACCTGGAGCACCAGCACATGGCTCGTCTTGGTCGCGCTCCAGATGCGGTTCCGGCGGTCGAGGAAGAAGTAGCCCCCGCCGGCGAAGTTCTGGTACGCCTTCGTGCCCGGCGGGTCGGGGGCGTTCGGCATGTTGTAGGTGGCGAGGATCTCGAGCGTCCGCGGGTCGATCACGCGCGCCTGGGGGGCCGAGGCGATCGACGGGCACACGCTCACGATGTACCCGCGCGTGTGGAAGGTGAGCGACCCGCAGAGGGCAGGCGGCATGGCGTTCGACATCGCCACCGGCGACCGGCCGACCGGCCCCGCCCACGGGTAGGCGTCCGTCATCCACGTGTCGTTGTGGATGTTGCTGCGCGGGTTCCGCGCCATGAACGGGTTCTGCGGCGCCCGGGTCGCCCTGAGCTGGTGCGGGGTCGCGGGCGCGCCCTGGTACTGCGGGAACAGCGGCGCCAGCGGGTCGAGGATCGGATCGGCGGTCGCGGCGGCCGGCAGGCCGAGGAACAGCAGGGCGATCGCGGACGAGACGAGGCGCATGGCTACCGCGTACCCACTCCGGCGATAGATTGCGCGTCTCATGGAGCGCGACGAGCTGGCGTTCGCAGGGGTGGCGAGACAGGCCGAGCTGGTCCGTCTGGGGGAGGTGTCGTCGCGGGAGCTCGTGATGCTCCACCTCGAGCGGATCGAACGGCTGAACCCGCAGCTGAACGCGTTTCGCAGGGTGATGTCGGAGCGGGCGCTGGTGGACGCCCAGCAGGCCGACGGGCGCCGCGGCGCGGGCGAGGAGCGGCCGCTGCTGGGCGTGCCTATCGCGGTCAAGGACGTGGAGGACGTGACCGGCGAGGTCACGCGCTGGGGCACCGACGCCTTCTCGAAGCCGGCGGCGCAGGACTCGGAGCTCGTGCGGCGGCTGCGCGCGGCCGGCGCCGTGATCGTCGGCAAGACCAACTGCCCCGAGCTCGCGATCACGTGCGACACCGAGGGACCGGCCTTCGGCATCACCCGGAACCCCTGGAACACCGATCGCAGCGCCGGCGGATCGAGCGGCGGCAGTGCCGCGGCCGTGGCGGCGGGGCTGTGTGCGGGGGCGACCGCGTCGGACGGCATGGGCTCGATCCGCATTCCGGCCGCCAACTGCGGCCTGGTGGGTCTCAAGCCGACGCGCGACCGTATCCCGCTGACTCCACTCGGCGAGCACTGGTACGGCCTGAGCGTGGCCGGCTTCGTGACCCGGAGCGTGCGCGACACCGCACTGCTGCTGGCGATCGGCGCGGACCACGAGTCGTTCCTCGACGCGCCGGACCGGATCCCCGTGTCCCTGCGTGTGGCCGTCTCCAAGAAACCGCCGTTCCCCGCCCGCGTGCACGGCGACGTGAAGCGCGCGGTCGACCAGGTTGCGGCACAGCTGCGAACGCTCGGACACGAGGTCGAGCCGGACGACCCGCCCTACCCGCCTCTCAGCCCGGCCATGATCAGGTACCTCGCCGGCATCGCACAGGACGTCGACGAGCGGGTCGAGCGGCCGGATCGGCTCCAGCGCCGGACGAAGGGGTTCGCGCGGATGGGCCGGGCAATCCCGCGCCAGGTCCTCGACTGGGCGCGGCGCGAGGACGACCGGTCGCGCTACGGGCCCTTCTTCGATCGCCATGACGTGCTCTTGATGCCGGTGAACGCCGTGCCGCCGTGGAAGGCCGGCGCGTGGGAGGGCCTGGGTGCCGTGCGCACCTTCCTCGGCATGGCGCAGGTCCAGCCGCTGTTCACCGGCGAATGGAACCTCACCGGCCAGCCGGCGATCTCGGTGCCGGGCGGCGTGAGCGAGGACGGCCTGCCGATCGGCGTGATGATCGTGGGACGCGCGGGCGACGAGGCGACCCTGATCGGTCTCGCCGCGCAGCTCGAGGGCGAGCTGCGCTGGACGGACCGTAGGCCGCCTGTTGCCTGAGTAGCCTCCCGCCGGTGCGCCAGCTGGGCATCCACGACACGCTGAGCGGCGACGTCGTCCCTGTCGAGCCGCACGACGGCAATCGGATCGGGATCTACGCCTGCGGCCCGACGGTGTACGGCCGCATCCATGTGGGGAACGCGCGCCCGTTCGTCGTGTTCTCCCTGCTCAAGCGGTTCCTCGAGCACGAGGGCTACGACGCGACCCTGGTCGTGAACGTCACCGACGTGAACGACAAGATCTACGACGCGGCCCGCGAGCGCGGCGTGCCGAGCGCGGAGCTCGCCCGCGAGATGACCGCCGCGTACGTCGAGGACACGGACCGGCTCGAGCTCGGCCGCCCGGACGCTGAGCCCAGGGCGACCGAGACGATCGACGCGATCATCGCGCTGATCGCCGACCTGGTCGAATCCGGCCACGCCTACGAGCGCGGCGGCGACGTGTATTTCCGCGTGTCGTCGTTCGAGGGCTACGGCAAGCTGTCGAACCGGCCGCTCGACGAGATGCAGCAGGGCGAGGGTGACGACGCCGCTGAGCTGAAGGAGTCCCCGCAGGACTTCGCGCTGTGGAAGGCGCGCAAGGAGGGCGAGGACACCTGGTGGGAGTCGCCCTGGGGCAAGGGCCGCCCGGGCTGGCACATCGAGTGCTCGGCCATGACCGTGGCCCATCTCGGCACCAGCTTCGACCTCCACGGGGGCGGTAAAGATCTGATCTTTCCCCACCACGAGAACGAGATCGCGCAGTCGCAGGGCGCCGACGGTCCCCACACGTTCGCGCGCTACTGGCTGCACAATGGACTGATCGTCAACGACGGCGTCAAGCTGTCGAAGTCGCTCGGCGATGCGCTGCTGTGCGCCCGTGTCATCCGGGCGGTCGGCGCCGAGGCGCTACGGTGGTACTTCGTGTCGCATCACTTCCGATCGACGATCGACCTCGAGCTCGAGCTGGTGAACGACGCCGAGGGCCATGTCGTCGGCGCGCGCTACCACCGGTTCGAGGCAGCGGACAAGAAGCTCGATTACTTCTACACCACGCTCAAGCGGATCGACGACTTCCTCGCCACCGGCGGCGAGCCTCCCGCGGGCGCGGTGCTGCCCGCCGCCGAGACGCTGATCCCCGGCGTGCGCGACGCGC
>JBEVKE010000146.1:0-7877 GCA_040509835.1 Thermoleophilaceae bacterium | reverse complement strand
CGCGAGCGAGCAGCACGTCGTAATGCCGTTACGGCATCGCCGAAGGGGGTTCTAAGCAGAAACCGCCGCAAAGCGCCGGCTTCTGCGACATGAAGGCGGAGGGGGAGAGATTCGAACTCTCGGACGACGTTGCCGCCGTCAACGGTTTTCGAGACCGCCCCGTTCAACCACTCCGGCACCCCTCCGAGGGCCTCGATCATAGGGACGCGTGGAGGGCGTGCGCTCAGAAGTGGATGTCGGCGCCGAGGAGGCTGTCGATCTCCTCGGGCGGGAGCGGACGGGCGAACAGGAACCCCTGGCCGAGCGGGCAGCCCAGCTCGCGGAGGTCGGCCACCTGCTCGCTCGTCTCGATGCCCTCGGCCACGACCTCCATCTCGAGGGCGCGGCCCATCGCCACCGCGGCCGCGACGAGCGCGGTGTCCGGCGAGTTTGCCGCCATGCCGGCCACGAACGAGCGGTCGATCTTGAGGATGTCGGCGGGCATCTCGCGCAGGTGGTCGAGCGACGAGTAGCCGGTGCCGAAGTCGTCGATCGCGATCCGCACGCCGGCGTCGTGCAGCTCGCGGAGCGCGCGGAAGCCCGAGTCGCGGTCCGCCATCGCGGTGCTCTCCGTGACCTCGATGGTCAGCCTGTGCGGGTCCAGCGCCGACCGTCGCACGGCGTTCAGGACGGTCGCAACCACGTCCGGGTGCGTAAGCTCGCGCGCGCTCAGATTCACGGCGAGGCTGAAGTTCGAGGGCCCGCCGTTGCGGCGGTCCCAGTCGCGCAGGCGCCGGCACGCCTCGCCGACGGCCCACGCGCCCACCTGCACGATCAAGCCGCTCTCCTCCGCCACCGGAAGGAAGGCGTCCGGCGTGAGCAGGCCGCGCTCCGGATGCTCCCAGCGGATCAGCGCCTCGGCGCCCACCATCTCGCCGGAAGCGAGGCTCACGAGCGGCTGATAGTAGAGCCTCAGATCGCCCGCCTCGAGCCCGCGCGACAGCTCCTGCTCGATTGAGATCGCGTTCACCGCGCGCTCGCGCATCACCATGTCGAACAGCTCGGTGCGCGCGCCTCCGCGCTCCTTGGCCCGGTACATCGCGGCGTCGGCGTCCTCCACGAGACGCGAGTGGTCCGCCTCCTCGCCAGGGTCGACCATCGCGATGCCGATCGAGGCGCTCAGCCTCAGCTCCGCGCCACCGGCCCGCAGCGGCTGCGCGATCTCGCGCTGAAGCCGATCCGCAACGCCCACCGCCTCGAGCACCCCGCCGATCGACTCGCACAGCACGGTGAACTCGTCACCGCCGAAGCGTGCCACGGTGTCCTCCGGGCGCAGCATTCGCTGTATGCGGGCAGCGACCTCGCGGAGCACCTCGTCGCCCGCCGCGTGACCGAGGCTGTCGTTGATCCGCTTGAACCGGTCGACGTCGAGGAAGTACACGGCAATCGACTGCGAGCGAGCGCGGTGCGCAAGCGCCTGGTCGAGCCGGTCGCTGAACAGCGCTCGATTGGGGAGACCGGTCAGGGAGTCGTACAGCGCGAGCCGCTCGAGCTCTGCCTCCATGCGCTTGCGGTCCGTGACGTCCATGAAAGCGCCGAAGAAGAGCGGCTCGTGACGGCCGTCGTCGCCGCGTACGACGGTCATCTCGTCGCGGATCCAGATGACCCGGCCGTCGGCGCGGCTGATCCGGTACTCCTGCACGAGCGCCTCGCCGGAGCTCGCGCACTCGGCCTCGGCGTTGATCACGCGGTCGGCGTCCTCGGGATGAAGCAGCCGGTCCCACAGGCCGCCGTCCGAGATCCAGTTCTCCTGCTTGAACCCCAGCACCCGCTCGACCGAAGGGCTGATGTAGAGGCACTGGCCGTTGACGCCCGGCTCGTAGACGTACGAGACCGTCGGAACTCCCTCCGGGAGCGGTCCGTATATCGACTCGATCCGCTGGAGGATCTCGTGTGGATCCACGGACATCCCGTTCCTTATCGGCAGCTGTGGCGCGGATCTATCGCCTGGAAGCGAAGAATGCACGCAGCATGTCCGCGGCCTCGGAGGCCAGCAGGCCGCGGTCCACGACGGGCCTGTGGTTGAGCCGCGGTTCGGCCAGGACGTCGAGGACGCTCCCGGCCGCGCCGGCCTTGGGATCGTCGGCGGCGTAGACCACGCGCGGCACGCGTGCGAGCACGATCGCGCCCGCGCACATCGCGCACGGCTCGAGCGTCACGTACAGCATGGTGTCGAGCAGCCTCCAGGTGCCCAGCCGGGAGGACGCCTCGCGCAGGGCGAGCACCTCCGCGTGGGCCGTCGGGTCGCCCCTCAGCTCGCGCTCGTTGCGGGCGGCGGCGAGCACCTCGCCCTCGTGTACGAGCACCGCTCCGATCGGCACGTCGTCGTGTTCGAGCGCACGCTCGGCCTCGCGCAGGGCCAGCCGCATGAAGTACTCGTCGCGCGGGAAGAAGCCCGGACTTGTGCTCATGTGAGCCTCACAACTTCCCGATGGTCAAGTTGTTCCTGCGTTCGTACACTCCGCAGTCCACCGTAACCCAATGCCAAGCCGCCTCCTCCCCCTGATCGCCGCCCTCTGGGCGCTGCTGCTGCTGATGCCCGCGGGCGCACTGGCCGCTGATTACGTGCCGGATCAGGTGATCGTGAAATACGAGCAGGGCGTGGGGGGCGGTGTGGCCGCGGACGTGGCGGCCGACGCGGGCGCCGCCCCGGTCGCCGCGCTGCCCGGCGGATCCGAGCAGCTGCAGATCGAGGACGGCGAGTCCGTTCCCGCCACGATCGCCGAGCTTCGCCAGGACCCGAACGTGGACTACGCGGTTCCGAACTGGAAGGCGCACGCGGCGGCAGTCGCGCCAAACGACCCCGGCTGGCGCCTCCAGTGGAACCTGTCCAGCCCATACGGGATCAACGTGGTCAATGCCTGGACCGAGGCCGCCCAGCTCGGCGCCCCCGGCGGGCGCGGCGCGGTCGTCGCCGTGCTCGACAGCGGAGTGGCGTACGAGCGCTATGGGCGCTACCGGCGTGCACCGGACCTGCGCCGCAGCACGTTCATCCACCCGTGGGACTTCATCCAGCGGGACGGCCACCCGAACGACGTCTACGGCCACGGCACGCACGTGGCGGGCACGATCGCTCAGACCACCAACAACGGCATCGGCACCGCCGGCATCGCGTACAACGCGAAGATCATGCCGCTGCGCGTGCTCGACTCGCGCGGCGAGGGCGACTCGGCCGCGATCGCGCGGGCCATCCGGTACGCGGTCCGCTACCACGCCGACGTGATCAACCTCTCGCTCGAGTTCCCCGCCGAGGTCCGGTCCGCCGAGATCCCCGACGTCGTGAGCGCGCTCCACCTCGCGCACCGGCGCGGCGTATTCATCGTCGCGGCGGCCGGCAACCAGACCGACATCACGGTGGCCTATCCCGCGCGCGTGAAGAGCGTCGTCGCCGTGGGCGCCACGACGGAGGACGGCTGCCAGGCGGACTACTCGAACGGCGGCCGCGACCTCGACGTGGCCGCGCCGGGTGGTGGCGTCGACGCGCCGAACACGGACAGCGTGTGGGACGCCGCCCACTGCAACCCGGACGCACCCGGACGGCCAATCGTGCAGCAGACGTTCACGACCGGGGTCCAGCGCTTCGGGCTGCCGCGGATCTACGAGGGCACGTCGATGGCGAGCCCGCACGTCGCGGCGATCGCGGCGCTCCTGATCGCCACCAAGCGGCTCGGCGCGCACCCCTCTCCAAGAGAGGTCGAGGCGCGCATCGAGGAGACGGCACGGCCGACTGACCGGCCGGACCGCTATGGCGCCGGCCTGGTCGACGCCGCGGCTGCTCTCGCTCCCTAGGTCGTCCGGATGATCATCACGCTGCAGGGAGCGTGGTGGGACACCTTGTTCGGCACGCTGCCGAGCAGGAACCGCTTGGCGCCGGTCATGCCCTTGTTGCCCACGACGATCAGGTCGGCGCGCTCCTCCTCCGCCACGTCGAGGATCGCGTCGGCGGGATCGCCCTCGCGAGCGTGAGTCTCCACGTCCAGGCCCGCCTCGCGTAGCTGTGCCGCTGCCTCCTCGAGCGTCTCGCTCACGTCCTCACGCGGGTTGACCATCCACTGGAGGTCTCCCGGCACCTGCTGGCGCTCCTCGCGGAGCCGCCCCTCGGGCACCGGCTCGTACGCGCTCACGAGGTGGACCTTGGCGCCCACCTGCTTCGCGAGGTCGGCCGCCTGGCGGACCGCCTCACTCGCTGTATCCGAACCGTCCGTGCCAACGACCATCGAGGAGAACACAGATGCATCATAAGTCGATGGCCCTTTTCGGGTCCAGGCATTAGGGTTGGTCGATGGGCACCATGACCCGCGTTCTCACGGTCGACGATCACCCGACCGTGCGGCAAGGCCTCGGCCTGATGTTCGGCCAGGCCCCAGATCTCGAGCTGGTGGGCTCGGTCGAGAACGGCGAGGACGTGATCGAGGCCGTGAAGCGGCTCCGCCCCGAGGTCGTGGTCATGGACGTCCGGCTCCCGGGCATCGACGGCATCTCCGCCGTGAAGCGCATCGCCGAGGCGGCCCCCGAGGTCAAGACTGTGATGTTCTCGGCGTACGGCGACAAGCGCCTCCTCTCCGACGCCATCGCCGCGGGGGCACGCGGCTACGTGATGAAGGGCTCGCCGCCGGAGGATCTGCTCCGCGCGATCCGCACGGTCACCGGGGGTAAGCCGTTCGTGGACCCGTCGCTGTCGCCCGCGCTCCTGATGTCGCAGGTGGGCCCGGATGCGCCGCTCTCGGAGCGCGAGCGCGAGATCCTTCAGCTGCTGGCCGAGGGCCTCCACACGGAGGAGGTCGCGCGCCGGATCGGGCTGAGCACCGAGACGGTCAAGTCGGACACGAAGCGCGCCATCCTCAAGCTCGAGGCCGACACGCGCGTGCACGCGGTCGCGATCGCGCTGCGCCAGGCGATCATCGAGTAGCCCGCCTCGCCGTGGAGCTCCCGCGCTTCTGGATCGTCATGCAGATCCTGATCGTGATCTTCGTCCTGATCGGGATGGTGATCGCGATCGTGAAGCTGGTCTGACGCTCAGGACGCCGGCCGGAGCGGCGGCGCCTCGCCCTTCCGCGGGTCCGCGGCGAGCTGCTCCTCCACGGGGTGGGGAAGCTCGATCTCGGATCTTCGATCCTCGGAGTGCCCCTCCTCGATCGGCTTCACCCAGAACTCCTCGACGGCGATGATGATGAGCGACAGGATCGGGACGGCCACGAACAGCCCGATGAAGCCGAACAGCTGGCCCACCACGAGCACGCCGATCGCGATGACGGCCGGATGGAGCCGGACGCGCTGGGCCATGATGATCGGGATCGTCACGTTGCTCTCCAGCTGCTGGACGAGGAGGTAGGCGCCCAGGACGAGAATCGCCTTGCCGGGCGAGTCGGTGAGCGCGAACAGCACCGGCGGGATGGCCCCGGCGATGGCGCCGAAGTAGGGCACCACGACCAGGAGCGCGGACAGGACCGCGAAGAAGATCGCGAAGTCCAGGCCGACGATCGTCAGCGCCACGTACAGCATCACGAACGTGACGAGCATGTCGATGACGACGCCCTCCATCCAGCCGATCCACGACTGACGGATGCGCCCGAGCACGAAGCGCAGGTGCTCCCGCCGCGGCGGCGGCGCGAGCCGGATCAGCCCGTTCACCAACGGCTCAGGGCGGATAGCCATGTAGTACGACGTGATCAGGATGAGGACGAGCGCGCCGAGGACGCCGGCGAGGTTCAGGCCGATGGAGGTGAGCGGCCCGATCAGCTTGTCCGGGTGGTCCGTGTAACGCTCGACGAAGGTCTGAGCCTTGTCGCCCACCTCGCCGGCGTTCTGGCCCGTCACGTCCGCGTACACGTGCTCGAGGTCCTTGGCGATCTTCGGCACGTCGTCCACGAACTGGTTCGTCTGGTCGACGAACGGCGGGATCAGCAGGTAGATGATCAGCGCGATGGCCCCGATCGCCCCCAGCAGAGCGATCAGCGCGCCGGCGGGGCGCGGGATCCGGTAGCGCTCGAGCCGCCTGGCCGCCGCGTCGAGCGGGATCGCGATGATGATCGTGATCAGAATCGCGAGGAGGAGCGTCACGAGCTGCCTGAATAGCAGCCCGAACAGGAGCAGACCCGCCGCCAGCAGGACAGTCCGGTACGCCACCTGAGCGGGCGAGATCTTCAGCTCACGGTCGTCCATGCCGTGCTCCTACGGTCGGTAGCCAGAACGACGGACGGGCGCCGTCCTGGCGCCCGTCCGTACATTCGTATCCGAGGGCTGCGTCGCGCTTAGGTGCGACGCTCGAGGTCGGCGACATCCGCCGACTTCTCCTCGACCCGGTCCTGCGCCTCGGCGAGCTTCTCCTTCTCCTCGCCCTTGCGCTCCTCGCGACGGCCCTCCGCACGCAGTGACCCGTCTCCCGCCACGTCGCCGGCGGCCTTCTTCGCACGTCCCGTGATCTTGTCAATGATGCTCATGTGCCTCGGGTACCCCGAGCATCACGGCCGAAAACGCCTATAGGTTCCCGCGCGTGAGCAATGAGGAAGCCCATCGGCTTGCCCGCGAGAAGGGGGTTTCGCGGTGGCTGTACGGGCTCGTGCGGGGGATCGTCGCGCCCGTGTTCCGGCTCTACTTCCGCATGCACGTCTCGGGCGCCGAGCACATCCCGGCCGAGGGGGCGGCCATCGTCGCGCCCAACCACAAGAGCTTCTGGGACTCGTTCTTCATCGGCGTGTGCACGCGTCGGCACGTGCGCTTCATGGCGAAGACCGAGCTGATCGAGGCGCGCTATGGACGCCTTCTGGTGCGACTCGGCGCATTTCCCGTGCGGCGCGGCCAGGCCGACGCGGACGCGCTCGAGACGGCGCGGGTGATCCTGAGCCAGGGCGGCCTGCTGGCTCTCTTCCCCGAGGGCACTCGCGTGCGAGATCCGGAGCAGCTCGGCAACCCCCGCCGCGGCGCGGGCCGCCTGGCGCTCGAGACGGGCGCCCCACTCGTGCCCTGCGCGATCACGGGCACCGAGAAGATCTTCCGCGGCGGCTTCCCTGTGCCGCGCCGGGTGCAGGTGGCGTTCTCGGAGCCGATCCCGGTCTCGGACCTGGCGGCAACGCCGGAGGCGGCCGCCGGTTTGATCGAGGGCACGCTGTGGCCGGAGGTCGAGGGCGAGTACCGGCGGCTGCGCGCCCGGCCGACGCTGATCGCAGCCGGCCTGGCCGCTTTGGGAATCGGCGGTGGGCTGCTGGCGCGGAGCCGCCGCAAGCCCAAGCCGCGGCGAGGGCTCGATCGTCTACGGCGGCGGTGAGGGCCGTTAGCCCCGTCCGAGCCCGGCACTACGTTGGGCCGACCATGCGCCTCATCGTCGCCCGCTGCGAGGTCCGCTACTCCGGCCGCCTCTCCACAGTCCTACCGGAGGCGCTTCGGCTGCTGATGCTGAAGTCGGACGGGTCGGTGATGGTGCATGCCGACACGGGTGGCTACAAGCCTCAGAACTGGATGACGCCGCCCACGGTGATCGAGGAGGAGCCTGGGCTACTCGTGGTGCGCAAGAAGGGGGCCGAGGATCGCATCGAGATCCGCATCGCCGAGGTGCTCTCCGACGTGACGCACGACATGGGCGAGGCCGCCGCGCTCGAGAAGGAGGGGGTCGAGCGCGAGCTTCAGGAGCTGCTCGCCGATGCCCCGCCGGAGGGGCTGCGGCTAATGCGGCGCGAGTGGCCGACCGACATCGGCCCCGTCGATCTGATGTGTCGCGTTGACAACGACGAATTTGTGGCGGTGGAGATCAAACGGGTTGGCACAATCGACGCCGTCGAGCAGCTGACGCGCTATCTGGAGCGCATCACCGAGGAGCCTGGCCTTCATCGCTGTCGTGGAGT
>JBEVKE010000145.1:0-5079 GCA_040509835.1 Thermoleophilaceae bacterium | reverse complement strand
TGCGCTCGGGCGGATGCTCGAGGGCGCGGGCGGGCAGCGCCACGAAGCGCACCAGGCCGGGGATGCTCTCGACCGCCTCGGCCGTATCGGTCACAAAGCTCCACAGCTCGATGCCGTGCAGCGCGTCGCAGTCGAGCCCGTCGAACGGCATTCCGCGCCCTGCTCGCTTGAAGCGGGACGAGCCATGTGAGAAGGGATGGGCAGCGAATCCGAAGCCGCCCGCATCGCGCACAGCGCGACAAATGCCGGCGGCGTCGAGGCCCGCGTGGTCGATCTCGTGGTCGAGGCCGAAGGCGAGGTAGTGGTTGCGCCCGCGCGGGGAGACCTCCTGGCCCACCAGCACGAGCACGTCGTCGTGCCAGCCCTCCTCGCCGCGCCGCTTGGCCTCGAGCGTGTCGTGGTCTGTGAGGAGGACCACGTCGGCCTTGGCGCGCCGCGCCGCGCGCGCGATCTCCGGAACGGTCCCGGTCCCGTCCGAGTAGAGCGAGTGGAGGTGGACTACGCAGGCGAGGTCTTGCAAGGGCCTAGCGTAGCCTTGGCGCTGTGAGCAATTCAGACACCTTCGGCGCTCGCTCCACGCTCGAGGTCGGCGGGCGGTCCTACGAGATCTTCCGCCTCGACGCCATGCAGGCCAAGTACGACGTCGCGCGCCTGCCGTACTCGCTCAAGGTCCTGCTCGAGAACCTCCTGCGCCACGGCCAGGACGAGGGTGCGGAGGCGGTCGCGAGATGGGTGGCCGGCGACGAGCCCTCCACTGAGATCGCCTACACGCCCGCGCGCGTGCTCATGCAGGACTTCACAGGGGTGCCGGCGATCGTCGACCTCGCGGCGATGCGCGATGCGATGGACGAGCTCGGCGGCGACCCTGCGCTCATCAACCCGCTGGTGCCGGTCGAGCTCGTGATCGACCACTCGATCCAGGTCGACGTCTTCAACGAGCGCTTTGCCTTCCAGCAGAACGCCGAGCGCGAGTTCGAGCGAAACGGCGAGCGCTACGCCTTCCTGCGCTGGGGCCAGAGCGCATTCGACAACTTCAGCGTCGTCCCGCCGAACACCGGCATCTGCCACCAGGTCAACCTCGAGTACCTGGCCCGCGTGGTCGAGACGCGCGACGGCCAGGCCTTCCCCGACACGCTCGTCGGAACCGACTCGCACACCACGATGATCAACGGCCTTGGCGTGCTCGGCTGGGGAGTGGGCGGCATCGAGGCCGAGGCGGCGATGCTCGGCCAGCCCGTCTCGATGCTGGTCCCTCAGGTTGTCGGCTTCCGGCTGACCGGAGAGCTGCCGGAGGGCTCCACAGCGACCGACCTCGTGCTCACCGTCACCCAGATCCTTCGCGAGCGCGGGGTCGTCGGCAAGTTCGTCGAGTTCTTCGGGCCCGGCCTCGAAAAGCTGCCGCTCGCCGACCGCGCCACGATCGGGAACATGGCGCCCGAGTACGGCGCCACCTGCGGGATCTTCCCGGTGGACGCCGAGACGCTCCGCTACCTGGAGTTCTCCGGGCGCCCGGCCGAGCGGGTCGAGCTGGTGGAGGCCTACTGCCGCGAGCAGGGCCTCTTCCACGACGAGGACGCCGAGGACGCGGTCTATTCGGACACGCTGGAGCTCGAGCTCGACAGCGTCGTGCCGAGCCTGGCCGGGCCAAAGCGGCCGCAGGACCGCGTCGCGCTCACCGACGCCGCCCGCGACTTCGTGGCTGCGCTGGCGGAAATCGTGGACGACGGCGACCCCGAGCCGGGCAGCCACGACGCCGCGGTCGCCGAGTCGTTTCCTGCGAGCGATCCGCCCTCGCCGGCGGCCGAGGCGAGCGGCGTCGAGCCGCGCACGGTGCTGGCGCACGGCGGTGAGGGCACTGCAACGGCCGAACGCGGCGAGGGGCTCGACCACGGAGCAGTCGTGATCGCCGCGATCACGAGCTGTACCAACACGTCGAACCCGAGCGTGATGATCGGCGCGGGCCTGCTGGCACAGAAGGCCCTCGAGGCGGGGCTGACGCGCAAGCCGTGGGTCAAGACCTCCCTGGCGCCCGGTTCGAAGGTGGTGACCGAGTACCTCGAGCGCGCCGGCCTGCTGGAGCCGCTGTCGGAGCTCGGCTTCGACCTGGTGGGCTACGGCTGCACCACCTACATCGGCAACTCGGGGCCGCTGCCGCCGGAGATCTCGAAGGAGATCCTGGAGCGCGACCTCGTCGTGGCGAGCGTGCTGTCCGGCAACCGCAACTTCGAGGGCCGCATCCATCCCGAGGTGAAGATGAACTACCTCGCCTCGCCGCCGCTCTGCGTCGCCTACGCGCTGGTCGGCCGGATGGACGTGGACCTGCTGACCGAGCCGCTCCAGGGCGACATCTACCTACGCGACCTCTGGCCTTCGCAGGCCGAGGTCAACGCGATGATGGAGAGCGCCATCGAGTCGGACATGTTTCGCAAGAGCTACGGCGAGGTCTTCGAGGGCGACGAGAACTGGAACTCGCTCGAGGTGCCCGAGGGCAAGCGCTACTCGTGGGACCCGGACTCGACCTACGTGCGCCGCCCCTCGTACTTCGACGGCATGCCCGCCGAGGCGCCCGAGGGCTTCGAGCCGATCCGCGGGGCGCGGGTGCTCGCCGTGCTCGGCGACAGCGTGACCACAGACCACATCTCGCCCGCCGGCGCGATCAAGAAGGACTCGCCGGCCGGCAAGTATCTGCTGGAGCACGGCGTCGAGCACAAGGACTTCAACTCCTACGGCTCCCGGCGCGGCAACCACGAGGTGATGATGCGCGGCACGTTCGCCAACATCAGGCTGCGCAATCAGCTCGCTCCCGGGACCGAGGGCGGCTTCACCAAGAAGGACGGCGAGGTCACCACGATCTACGCGGCGGCGATGGAGTACGCGGATGAAGGCACGCCGCTCTGTGTCCTCGCCGGCAAGGAGTACGGGTCGGGGTCGTCGCGCGACTGGGCGGCAAAGGGGCCGCGCCTGCTCGGCGTGCGCTTCGTGATCGCCGAGTCCTACGAGCGCATCCACCGGTCCAACCTCGTCGGGATGGGTGTGCTGCCGCTGCAGTACCCGGACGGCGAGTCGGCGGAATCGCTCGGGCTGAGCGGCGAGGAGACGTTCGACCTCGCTCCGCTCGAGGAGGGCGCGCGCACGCTTGGCGTCTCCACGGACTCCGGGGTGGAGTTCGAGGCCCGCGTGCGGATCGACACGCCGAACGAGTGGCAGTACTACCGCGGCGGCGGGATCCTGCACTTCGTGTTGCGCGGCCTGCGTGGCTGAGCACAGCCTGCCGCTCAGGCACCACGACCTCTGCTTCGGCTGCGGCCAGGCAAACGTGTTCGGGTTGCAGCTCGAGTGCGAGCCGGACGCCGAGGGTGGGGTGGAGGGGCGCTTCTTCGTCAAGCAGGACCACCAGGGACAGCCGGGCTACGCGCACGGCGGCGTGATGGCTGCGGCCCTCGATGAGGTGATGGCCCTGGTCCTGCACAGCGAGGGAACCGTCGCGCCGACCGGTCGCCTCGAGATCGATCTGCTCGCGCCCGCGCCCGTGGGCGCCTTCGTCGGTGTCGCGGCGCGCATCGAGGAGCGCGAGGAGCGCAAGTTCGTGCTCTCGGCACAAGCCACCGACCCGGGAGGGACCAGGCTGGCCGTGGCCCGCGGGGTGTTCGTGCGCGTCAGCGGTTGAGCGCGTCGCGCAGCGCCGCCAGCACGCCGGCCGCCGCCCGCGCGGTCCGCGGCGTCTCGTCGGAGGCCGGATCGAAGGCCGTCAGCGCGGCGGCGCGAACCTTGCCCGTGTCGGCCACCGCGGCAAGGGCCGAACGCAGCTCGGACAGGTTCGGCCCTCCCGCGACGGCCCAGTCGTTCGCGCGTGCCTCGCCCGCGTCGAGCACGTCGAGGTCGACGTGCACGTAGAGGGCGTCGACTCCCTCGGCCACTGCGACGGCGAGCTCGCCGATCTGGGCGATCCGGCCGGTCGGGAGCTCGTTGATCGCCGAGCGGTCGAGCTCCGCCCGCTCGGCCGGGTCGAGCGCGCGATGGCCAACCAGCAGCACGTCCCGGTCTGACACCGGCCGCCAGCCGGCAGCTTGCCGGCACAGCGCCCGCCAGCAGCGCCCGGTGACCATTGCGAGAGCCATTCCGTCGACGAAGCCGGACTCGGTCGTCTCGGGAGTGTTCATGTCGGCGTGGGCGTCGAACCAGATCACGCCCACCCGCCCTGTGGTTGCGAGCGCCGAGATCGTCCCCACCGCGGGGTTGCATTCGCCGGACAGCACGAGCGGCGCGCGGCCGGCCTCCAGCGCGCCGCGCGCGAGCTCGCCCACCGCGCGCTGGACCTCGAACATGCGGCCCACCTCCGTCGCGCCGGCCGGGGGGTCGACGAAGCGGGCCCGGTCGTCGGCCACGGCCAGGAGGTGACGTGGCCCGGCGCCGATGCCAAGGTCCTCGATCCCGAGGTGCCAGGGCGAGGCGATCACGTCGATCACGCCCGCATTATCTCCCACTTGACAAGTGATAGGTCTATCAATAAACTACCGGAAATGGTCAGGTCCACATCCGACGAACGGCGCGAGCAGGTGATCGAAGCCGCGGTGAAGGAATTCGCTGCGCATGGCTTTCACGCCACCAGCACGACCGCGATCGCCGAGCGCGCCGGGATCTCGCAGCCGTACATCTACGCGCTGTTCCCCAACAAGCACGAGCTCTTCCTGGCCGCGCATGCGTTCGTCGTCGACCACATCAGGGGCGCGTTCACGGAGGCCGCACGGGGACTGGAGACCCCGGAGGAGCGGCTGGAGGCGATGGGCCACGCCTACATGGAGCTGCTCGGCAATCGCGATGAGATCCTCTTCCAGATGCAGGCCCACGCCGCTGCCGGCGACCCCGCGCTGCGGGAGTCGGTGCGGGCGGAGTTCATCCGCCTGATCGACGACGTGCGGCGCCTGAGCGGCGTTCCGGCCGCGGACGTGACGTCCTTCATCGCGAAGGGGATGCTGCTCAACGTCGCGGCCGCCCTCGAGCTCCCGGACGAGTTCGTGTCGCCGCCGGAGGACTAGGCCTCTCTCTTTTTTCCCCGTAAATGATAGATCCATCAATCAA
>JBEVKE010000144.1:0-23835 GCA_040509835.1 Thermoleophilaceae bacterium | reverse complement strand
GGCGGTCGCGTTCAAGCTCGAGGTCGCCGCGGCCCAGTCCCGTGTAGATGCGCCCGCTGCCCCAGTAGGAGATGACCGCGACGACCACGGCGAGCAGCGAGACGGCGATCAGGACCGTGCCGAAGGCATCCATAGACGTAGTCTGAAGTCATGTGGAAGAAGCTGCGACGGCGGAGCTTCGCGCCGGGGCGCCCTGCGGTCTACATGGAGCAGGTTGGCCTGCTCGTGGTCACGCTCGCCGCACTCGCCGGGGGTATCTACGTGGTGGTGCGTTTTCTGTTGTAACCTGGCGGGTACAGTCATTGACTGACGAGTCAATCAGAGGAGTAGAAACCGTGGTCGACTTCACGCTTACCGACGAGCAGAAGGACATTCGCCAGCTCGCCCACGACTTTGCCGAGAAGGAGATCCGGCCGGTCGCGTGGGAGCTGGACAAGGACTCCACCTTCCCGACCGAGATCGTCAAGCAGGCCTGGGAGCTTGGCTTGATGAACAACCACATCCCGGAGGAGTACGGCGGGCCAGGGCTCGACTACCTCACGGGCTGTCTGATCGAGGAGGAGCTCGGCTGGGGCTGCTCGGGCATCGGCACCTCGCTGATGTGCAACGGCCTCGCCACCGCCCCGGTGATCCTCGGCGGGTCCGACGACGTCAAGAAGGAGTTCCTCGGCATGCTGACCGAGGAGCCCAAGCTCGCCTCGTTCTGCCTGACCGAGCCGGACGCCGGCTCGGATGTCTCGGGCATGCGCACGACGGCCGTCCGCAAGGGCGACAAGTACGTGATCAACGGGACCAAGTGCTTCATCACCAACGGCTCGCACGCCGACTGGTACACGGTCTACGCCAAGACCGACAAGGAGGCCGGCCACCGCGGCATCTCCGCCTTCGTCGTCCCGCGCGCGCTCGACGGCGTGAGCGTGGACAAGAAGGAGGACAAGCTCGGGCAGCGCGCCTCCGACACGGCGATGATCTCGTTCAGCGACGTCGAGATCCCCGCCGACTACCTGATCGGCGAGGAGACCAAGGGCTTCAAGCTCGCGATGATGACGCTCGATCGCACCCGCCCCGGCGTGGCGGCGATGGGCGTGGGCATCGCGCAGGCAGCGTTCGAGTTCGCACGCGACTACGCCAAGGAGCGCGTGCAGTTCGGCGTGCCGATCGCGATGCACCAGGCGATCCAGTTCATGATCGCCGACATGGCGACCAAGGTGGAGGCGTCGCGGCTGCTCGTGTGGAAGTCGGCCGTGGAGCTCGACCAGGGCAAGCGGAACACCCTGATCTCATCGCACGCGAAGCGGTTCGCCGCGGACAGCGCGATGGAGGTGACCGTGGACGCCGTGCAGGTCTACGGCGGGTACGGCTTCATCAAGGAGTACCCGGTGGAGAAGCTGATGCGGGACGCGAAGATCATGCAGCTCTACGAGGGCACGTCGCAGATCCAGCGGCTCGTCATCGCTCGCGAGGTGCTGATGCCGCGCCGCGTCGAAGAGCCTGCTGCCGCTGCTGCCTAGCCGGCGCGCAAGCAGCGGGCGGTGCACGCTGCACCGCGATGTAGTTAGACGTAACAATGTCCGCCACGGATGGCGGGCAAGCGAGAAGCGGTTCGGGACGCCGTCGCCCAGGCGGGCGGCATCGACGCGGCGGTCGCGCCCGGCCGGAAGGCGCAGGATCCGTTCGCGGGCCAGCTGCGCCGCCGGCAGATCCTGCCGCTCCTCGTCCTGCACCTGATCAACGAGGGCCCGAGCTACGGCAACCAGCTGATGGAGCGGATCGGGTCGATGACGGCCGGGGTCCTCTCCGTCAATCCGAACACGATGTACCCCCTCCTGCGGCAGCTGGAGGGGAGGGGCCTCATCCAGGGCGAGTGGGAGCATCCGGAGCGCCGGTCGCGGAGGTATTACGTCCTGACGGAGGAGGGGAAGGCGGAGTACGAGCGGTTGGTGGAGGACGTGAGACCGTTCCTCGACTCCGTGAAGTCCTCGATCGACGAGATCGTCCGCGTGGTGTACGGGAAGTGAGGCTGGCGAGCGCGCGCGGCTCGCTGCCGCTGACACCGCCGGAGGTGCTGCGGCTGTGGTCGGACGTCGATCGCTGGCCCAGCTTCGTCGAGGGGTTCGCCCGGCGGCTCGAGCTGACGGCGGCATGGCCCGAGCCCGGCGGCCGCGTGGTCTGGGAATCCACGCCCGACGGGCGTGGGCGGGTGACCGAGACCGTGACGGAACGCACCGGCGACCGCTTCTCGACCCAGGTGTACGAGGACGCGCTCGCCGGCACGCAGACGCTCCGTGCGCTCCCGGCGACCGACGGCTCGGAGGTCGAGCTGAGCCTGGAGTACGAGCTGTCCCGCTACGGCCCGCTCCGCGGTGTGGCCGACGCCCTGTTCATCCGGCGCGCGCTCCGCGACGCGCTCCGGCGCACCCTGTTCCGCTTCGGGCTGGAGGCGGAGGAGGAGGCCGGGCTCACCTAAGGACGTTGCGCCGGCCGTGGCGCTGGCGCGAATGAGCTTTCGTTGGAGGGACCTGGACTGAAAGCGCGAAACCTCGTCGCATGGACCTGCTCCAGGAGGTCGGGCCCGGCACGTTCCGCTCCGAGACGCACGCGCTGATCCGCGCGCTGGCGGACTCGGACGGCGAGACCTACGCGCACTCGCTCCACGTGGCCGCGACGGCGACCGCCGTGGCGCGTCGGCTGGGGGTGCAGGGTGAGGAGCTGGTCGACATCGAGTTCGGGGCGCTGCTTCACGACATCGGCAAGCTGTGCCTCCCGCGCGCGCTCCTGTCGAAGCCCGGTCGCCTGACCGACGCGGAGCGTGCCCTGATCCGCAAGCACCCGGAGTGGGGCGCCACCATGGTCGAGAGCATCCCGGGCCTTCAGGCGGTCGCGGTGATCGTGCGCTTCCATCACGAGCGTCCCGATGGGCGCGGCTATCCGCACGGCCTCAGCCACGGCGAGATTCCACTGGCGGCGCGGATCGTGGCGGTGTGTGACGCCCACGGCGCGATGACGAAGACGCGTCCCTATCGGGCCGCGCTCATGCACAACGCCGCCCTCGCCGAGCTCGAACGGCACGCGGGCGCGCAGTTCGACCCGGACGCGGTCGAGGCGCTGATCGAGTACCTGCACGTGCCCCAGCGGCTGTCCGCCTGACGTCTAGCCGGAGATGACGCCCGTCTTGCCGAACACGGGCATCGTCCCGCCCGCGTCGTTCACGATGTTCTGCCAGAGCCGATCGACCACCTCGGGGTTGTCCGAGGCCACGTCCTTCTCCTCGGCCGGGTCGGCTTCGGTGTCGAAGAGCCGTCGCTCCTTGCCCTGGTTGTCCGCGATCAGGAGCCAGCGCCCGTCGCCGGCCGCGACGTTGGCGGAGTACGCCGTGGTCCAGTGGTCGCGCACCGGCGGGTCCGCGCCGTCGAACATGACGGACAGGTCCTCGCCCTCCATCTTGCCCGGGACGGTCAGCCCCTGGAAGGACAGGATGGTCGGCGCCACGTCGTGCGTCGACACGAAGTAGTCGCTCCGCTCGCCCGCACGCTTGCCGGCGGGGTGCCGGATCATGTACGGCACGGAGTGGATCTCCTTGCCGAGCATCGAGCCGTCCTTGCCAAGTCGGTCGTGCTCACCGAGGAGGATCCCGTGATCTGACAGGTAGTACACGACGGTCCTGTCGGCCAGGCCGAGGTCGTCGAGCAGGTTGAGCAGGCGGCCGATCCAGGAGTCGATGTACGTCAGCTCGCCGGCGTACAGCTCGCGCACCTGCTGGATCTGGTCCTCGGTCACGTCAAGCGACTCGATCTTCGAGTTCGGCGTCTTGAAGGGCAGGATCGGTTCCACGCCCTGGTGGTGCGGGAAGCGCAGCTTGAACGCGGTCGGCACGTTCCAGGCCTCATGTGGGTCGAAGGCGTCGACTCCGAGGAAGAAGGGCTGCTTGTCCTTCAGCTGCCTCAGCACGTCCATCCCGGCCTTCAGTGTCTCGGCGCCGGAGAGCTGATCGCCCCGCCGGCCCTTGTTGAAGCCCACGTTCTCCTTGATGCGCTCCTCCGCCTCGGTTCCCTGGAGCGCGGGCAGCAGATAGTTCTCGATCTGCGCGCGTGTCGCCTTCTTGTCCTTGTCCACCCCGATGTTCCAGACCCGGTACTCGGCCTGGTCGTAGATCGGCTTCACGTGGTCGAGCGTCTTGCGGAAGCGCTCGAAGCGCGGACCCACCAGGAACGGGTTATCGGTCACGTAGGCGGTCTCGATCCCGGCGTCGTCGAGGACCTCGGTGAAGATCCGCTTGTACGCGGGGATCGGGCTCCAGCCCGGGAATTGAGGCAGCTTCGGCGCGACGTGCCAGTCGCGGAACGGGAACGAGCGCGTGCCGGTGAGGAGCGCACGCCGCACCGCCACGGTGGGCATCGCCTCGGGCACCGCGCGGTCGAACACGAGCCCCTCCTTGCCGAGCGCGTCGAGGTTCGGCGTGTGCGCGAGCTTGTCCTCTCCGTAGATGCTGACGAAATCGCGGCGCGTGCTGTCGGTCACGATCAGCAGCATGTTCAGCGGCTCGCCCTCGCGCGCGACCACCTTCTGCACCTTCGGCTCGCCCGCCTTCGAGTCGCTGTCGCTGAGGTCGCAGCCCGCAGCGGCGAGCGCGGCGGCGCCCGCTGCCCCGGCGCCGGAGTAGCGAATCAGATCGCGCCGGGTGAAGCCGTTTCCATCGGTCGAGCGCAAGCGTGCGGCACTGTAGCGATGAGCCGCCAGATTTCCCGCGCCGAAGCGGGCGAGGACTACCATCAGAGGTAGCGAAATGGTCGAGATAGGCATCGTCCTAGCGGTGGTCGGAGTTGTCCTCCTGGTGGCTGAGGCACACGTGCCCGGCGGGGTGCTCGGAGTGACCGGCGGGGTCACGCTGGCCACGGGTGTTGCTCTTGCGCTCGCGGGCACGGGTGGTGGTGCGGCCGTGATCATCGGCGTCGTACTCGGCGCCCTGGCGGCGAGCGGGCTGTGGCTCGCGCTCGTTACCCGCAAGGCGCTCGCCACGCGCCGGCTGCGCTCGGCCTCGGGCCGAGATGCGCTCCACGGCCGCTGCGGAGTGGTGCGGCGCTGGGAGAACGGCGACGGGCAGGTGTTCGTGGACGGCGCGCTGTGGCGGGCCCGGCCGAGTTGGCCGGACTCCGACGAGCAGCTCACGCCGGGCGACACGGTCGTCGTCGAGCGCGTCAGCGGCCTGACGCTGGGCGTCCGCAGAGCCGAGGAGTGGGAGGAAGCCTGATGGCCACCGCGGTCCTGATCCTGCTTGCGATCCTCGTCGTGACCGCGGCGGCGCTGGCGGCGGCCTCGGTGCGCATCCTGCGCGAGTACGAGCGCGCGGTCGTGTTCCGGCTCGGGCGCGTGATCGACCAGAAGGGGCCCGGGATGATCTTGCTGGTCCCGGCCGTCGACCGGATGGTGCGCGTGAGCCTGCGCACGGTCACGCTGCGGATCCCGCCGCAGGAGGTGATCACACGCGACAACGTGCCGGCGCGCGTGACGGCCGTCGCGTACTTCCGGGTGATCGACCCGCAGCGCTCCGTGCTCGACATCGAGGACTACATGGCCGCAACGCTTCAGATCGCGCAGACCACCCTGCGATCGGTGCTCGGCAAGGTCGAGCTGGACACTCTGCTCGCCGAGCGGGAGAAGCTGAACGAGAGCCTCCAGCAGATCATCGACGAGCAGACCGAGCCGTGGGGCATCAAGGTGACGATCGTCGAGATCAAGGACGTGGAGATCCCCGAGCAGATGCAGCAGGCGCTCGCGCGCCAGGCGGAGGCGGAGCGCAACCGGCGCGCGAAGGTGATCAACGCCGAGGGCGAGGCCCAGGCCGCCGACCGGCTCGCCGACGCCGCGAACATCATCAGCGTGAACCCGGTCACGCTCCAGCTGCGCTACCTGCAGGCGCTCACCGACGTGAGCTCCAACGAGGGCTCGACGATCGTGTTCCCCCTGCCGATGGACCTGCTGAAGCCGCTGCTCGAAGGGCACGGTGACGGCGAGGTGTCCGGCGACAGCTCCAACGAGCGCCCCGCGCTGCCGTCCGACGACCCCAAGGCACTGCCGCCGAGCGGTTAACCTCGGCTTCGTGACCGTCACCGAATCCGCAACCCGCGTCCTTGACAACTACATCGGCGGGTCGTGGACGCCCGCCGGCTCGTCCGAGCGGCTCGACGTGACGAACCCGGCGACCGGCGAGGTGCTTGCCCGGGTCCCGCTCTCGAACTCGGCCGACCTGGACGCCGCCGTGCGCGCAGCGCGCGAGGCGCTGCCGGCCTGGCGCGACGTGTCCGTGATCGCGCGCGCGCGGCTCCTGTTCGCGCTGCGCGAGGGGCTCGACGCCCGCCGCGAGGAGATGGCGCGCGCGGTGACCACCGAGATGGGCAAGACGCTCGTGGACGCCCGCGCGGAGGTCGCCCGCATGATCGAGATGGTCGAGGCCGCCTGCGCGATCCCGACCACCATGCAGGGCCGCATCCTCGAGGACGTCTCGCGCGGCATCGACGCCGAGACAATCCGCCAGCCGGTCGGCGTGTGCGCGGCGATTGTGCCGTTCAACTTCCCGGCGATGGTGCCGTTCTGGTTCCTGCCGTTCGCGATCGGGTGTGGCAACACGTTCATCCTGAAGCCGTCCGAGCAGGTGCCGCTCACGCAGCAGATCGCGTTCGAGGTGCTCGACTCGCTCGGCCTCCCGCCCGGAGTGGTCAACCTGGTGAACGGCGGCCGCGAGGTCGTCGAGGGCATGCTCGATCATCCGGACATCGACGCGATCTCGTTCGTCGGCTCCGCGCCGGTGGCGCGCATCGTCTACGAGCGCGCTGCGAAGGCCGGCAAGCGCGTGCAGGCGCTCGGCGGCGCCAAGAACCACATGGTCGTGATGCCGGACGCCGTGATCGACAAGACCGTGGGCGGCATCATCGGCTCGGCGTTCGGCGCGGCGGGCCAGCGCTGCATGGCCGGATCGGTCGTCGTGACGGTTGGCGAGGCGCACGAGCGTCTGCTTCCGGCTCTCAAGGAGGCCACCGAGGCCGTCCGGATCGGCGACGGCCTGGACGAGCGGTCGGAGCTCGGCCCGGTCGTGTCCGACACGGCGCGTGAGCGCATCCTCGCGGCCGTTGACCGCGGGCTCGAGGAGGGAGCCGAGCTGCTCGTCGACGGCCGGGACCCGGGCGTCGCCGAGGGCTCGTTCATCGGCGCGACGATTCTCACGGACGTGACGCCGGACATGGAGGTCGCGCGCGAGGAGATCTTCGGCCCGGTGCTGTCCCTGATCCACGTCGAGACGCTGGACGAGGCAATCGAGGCCGTGAACGGCTCCCGGTTCGGTAACGGCGTCTCGATCTTCACCGAGTCGGGCGCGGCCGTGCGCCGCTTCAAGCACGACGTCGAGGCCGGCATGGTCGGCGTGAACATCGGCGTGGCCGCGCCGGTCGCGTTCTTCCCGTTCTCGGGCTGGAAGGACAGCTTCCTCGGCGACCTGCACGCGCACGGCACCGATGCCGTCGACTTCTACACGCGCAAGAAGACCGTCACCTCGCGGTACTTCTCGAGCGGCGAGTCCGGCAGCTACTTCGTCGAGCACTGACCACAGTCGTCCGCAGCGAGAGCTTTCGCCACGGCCTGCGCGTCGGCGCGCCGTTCGCCGTGGCCGGCGGCATTCTCGCTCTGTCGTTCGGGATCCTCGCCCGTGAGGCCGGGTTCTCGAACGTCGAGGCGGTGGTGTTCTCGGCCATCGTCTTCGCGGGGTCGGCCCAGTTCGCCTCCGTGTCGATCGTCGCGGCCGGGGGCGGTGCGGGCGCCGCGATCGCCGCGGCCACCCTGATGAACTCGCGCTTCCTGCCGATGAGCGCCGCCGTGGGGCCTTCGTTCAAGGGCGGGCCGCTGAAGCGCGCCGCGAAGGGCCAGACCGTGGTGGACGCCTCGTGGGCGTTGTCCTCGCGCGGCGACGGCACCTTCGACGAGCACCTGCTGATCGGCGCGTCCGCGATCGCCTACACGACCTGGGTGGGCGGCACCCTCGTCGGCGCCATCTGGGGCGACAAACTGGGCGACCCGAACTCGTTCGGGCTCGACGCCATCTTCCCGGCGTTCTTCTTCGGCCTGCTCCTGAACGAGTTGCGCAGTCGCCGCGCACGCGGAGTGGCCGCGCTCGGCACGGCGATCGCGCTGGTGCTCGTGCCGATCGCTCCGCCGGGCGTCCCGGTGCTCGTGGCCAGCCTGGCCTCGCTCGTCGGCCTGACCAAGCAGGCGCGGGCCGAGGTGCTCGAGAGCGAGGAAGCCGAGGGGGCGCCGCGGTGAGCACGCCGGCGATCGTCATCGCCGCCTGTTGCGTGATCACGGCGGCGATCAAGGCGGTCGGGCCGGTGGCGCTCGGCGGCCGCGAGCTGCCGACCTGGTTCACGAGCGTCGTGATCCTGCTGTCGCCGGCGCTGCTCGCCGCGCTCGTCGCGACCCAGGCGTTCGCGAACGGCGACCACCTGGCCATCGACGCCGACACGGCCGGCGTGGCCGCCGGCGGCCTCGCGATCTGGAGGACCGGCTCCATCATCGCCTGCGTGGTGCTCGCGGCGGCTGTGACCGCCGGCGTGCGCGCGCTCTGAGGCGACGGCAAACGGCAACGGCAAACGGCAACGGCGGCGGTGAGGTTGGTGGCTGATCGAAAAGTCGCCTCTCGGTCCCGTGGCCCAGTGGGTAGCGCGAATTGTCGATCGATGAGCGGCGCTATTCGCCCACCCCCCTCCCCGAAGACATCGAAAGGCGACTTCTGGACCCGACTCCCTCAGTGCCCGTCGTTCTCGACCCTGCAAGACGCACCGGTTAACCGCACCTGCGGTCCCCTGATACCTCCATCGAAACTGGGCCGCCCGAGCGGCATGCTCATTCCATGACCGCAACCACACATACAGAGACACCGAACACCAACCACAGCTCGATCGACGGAGCCCGCGCCTGGTTCGCCGAGGAGGGGCTCGCGCGACCCCGTGAGGGACGCGTCATAGCGGGTGTGAGCGCTGCGTTCGCGCGCCGCCACGGCATCGACCCGCTCGTAGCCCGAGTGATAACCGTCGCGCTAGCGATCGGCTTCACGCCGCTCGCGTACGTGGCGCTGTGGGTGCTGATGCCCTCTGAATAGGTCCGGCTAGACGGCGTCGGCAGGACGCGCCTTGCGTGCCTGCCGGCGCTCGTCGACCCGCACCACGTCCCACGCGAGGCCGGTCGCCTCGAGCCCGCGGATCGCGATCCACGACGGGTCGACCTGCCACCAGCGCAGGCCGTGCCTCGCGGACGTGGGGAACGCGTGGTGGTTGTTGTGCCACGACTCACCGAAGGTGAAGACCGACAGCCAGGCGAGGTTGCGCGACTCGTCGCCGGTCTCGAAGTCGCGGCGGCCGAAGAAGTGGCACAGCGAGTTGATGCTGTAGGTCACGTGGTGCACGACCAGCATGCGCACGCCGCCGCCCCACAGGAGGCCGGTGAGCGCAGTCATCACCGTCCCGCCGATCAGGAAGCCGAGGCCGAACGGCAGGGCGAGCCCGGCGAAGACCCAGAAGAGGAACGTGCGGTCGAAGAAGCTGATCGTCGGGTCCGCGATCAGGTCGGGCGCGTAGCGATCGCGCTTACCGCGCTGGGTGTGGATGAACAGCCAGCCGACGTGGGCGTGGAAGAGGCCGCGCAGCGCGCCGCTCCAGCCGGTCCCGTGACCGACGTGGGGGCTGTGCGGGTCGCCCTCCTGGTCCGAGAACGCGTGGTGCTTCCGGTGGTCGGCGACCCAGGAGATCACCGGGCCCTCGATCGCGATCGAGCCGGCCGCGGTGAGCGCGGCACGCACGGGCTTCTTCGCCTTGAAGCTGCGGTGCGTCAGGTGACGATGGAAGCCCACGGTCACGCCCATCGCGCAGACCATGTACATGATCAGGAACACCGCCACGTCGCTCCAATGCAGCCACGAGTTCCAGAGCTGCCAGCACACGATCCCGAGCGCGATGAACGGCAGCGCGGTGATCGTGCCCGTGGCGATCCGGTCTGCGGTCTCGTTCTTGACCGGCTGAATGTCATCTGCCGTCGGGCCGTGCGGCTCGACGACAAGCTGGTGCGTTGTCAAGTCGTTCGTGCTCCTCGCATCGTTGGCCCCCCGCTGGCCGTGCAGGACCCTACCCAAAGCAGCGGCATCCCGATTGGCCCCTGCTACTGTCCGGCCGGTGGGCGGCGCGGTCGCCCACGAGGTTCTCGTCTCCGGTGGCAGTAGCGATCTGGGTCAGCTGAATCTCCCAGATAGCCAGCGGCCGTCTCTGGGCGGCCGTCGTCAGGAGTCATATGAACAAGCAGTCCTTTGCCGATCTCGGCGTTTCGCCGGTGGTCGCGCGCACACTCACCGAGCGCGGGATACAGTCCCCGTTCCCCGTCCAGGCGTCTGTAATCCCGGACGCGCTCGCCGGACGCGACATCCTCGTGAAGTCGCCGACCGGATCGGGCAAGACGCTCGCGCTGGGCATCCCGCTCGTCGAGCTGATCAACGCCGACGACGCCCGCGCGGCGGCACTGGTGCTCGCGCCCACGCGCGAGCTCGTCAGCCAGATCGTCGAGGCGATCCGCCCGCTGGCGGAGGCGCGCGCCCTGTCGGTCGCCTCCGTGTACGGCGGGGTGGGCATCGAGAAGCAGGCCAAGCTCGCCCGCAGGGCGCACATCGTGGTGGCCACCCCGGGCCGGCTCGAGGACCTGATCGGCCGCGGCGCCGTGCGGCTCGACCGCGTGCGGATGCTCGCCCTCGACGAGGCGGACCGGATGCTCGACATGGGCTTTCGCCCTCCGGTGGACCGGATCGTGGCGCAGGTGCCGCGCGACCGCCAGACATTCTTTCTCTCCGCAACGCTCGAAGGAGAGGCCGGCCGCATCGCGGCGGAGTACACCCGCGATGCGCGCCGGCATGAGCATTCGCCGGAGCCGGGCGCGAAGGCCGACATCGACCACCGCTTCCTGGCGGTCGCGCACGAGGACAAGCTCGACTCGCTCGTTCGCGCCCTCCGCGGCGACGACGCCGGGCGCACGCTCGTGTTCGTGCGCACCAAGCGCGGCGCCGACCGGCTGGTGAAGCGGCTCGCGAAGCGCGGGGTCGAGGCCGCCGCCATGCACGGCGACAAGTCGCAGGGCCAGCGCGAGAAGGCGCTGAGGCGCTTCCACGACGGACGGCTCTCCGCGCTCGTGGCGACCGATGTCGCCGCACGCGGCATCGACGTGGACGACGTCACCCAGGTGATCAACTTCGACGCCCCCGAGGACCGCGAGACCTACGTCCACCGGATCGGACGCACCGGCCGCGCGGGCCGCACCGGGGTCGGCGTGACCTTCGTCATGCACGACCAGGCGCGCGACGTCGCCAAGATCGCCCACGAGCTCCGGCTCCACTCGCAGTTCGAGGAGAGCGGGCTGAAGGGGGCCGGGGTGGGTGCCGGGCGCCAAGCCGCGGGCGGTGCCCGCGGCGCGGCGTTAGGTTCCGGGCACGGTGAGCGGCGACATCCCACACGTAGACGGCGTCGAGCACAGGTTCGTTGACGCCGGCGGCCTGCGCACGCACGTAGCGCTGGCCGGGGACGGGCCGCCCGTGCTGATGCTGCACGGCTGGCCGCAGCACTGGTATCTCTGGCGCGACGTCATCCCGGTCGTCGCCCCGCACGCCCGCGTGATGGCCCCGGACTTCCGCGGCTTCGGCTGGACCGAGGTGCCCGAGGACGGGTACGAGAAGACCCAGCTCGCTCGCGACGTGCTCGCGCTCCTCGACGAGCTGGGCGTGGAGGACGTCACGGTCGCCGGTCACGACTGGGGCGGCTACGTGGGCCTTCTCCTGGCGATGGAGCATCGGGAGCGAATCAGGAGCCTCCTCGTTGCGAACGTGCTTCCTCCCTGGCCGCCGCGCGACCGCAAGAACACGCTCGACGCTTGGCGGTTCCTGTACCAGCCCATGCTCGGCACGCCGGGGTTGGGACGCCACGTGGGCGTCGCCATCGCCCGCCGCGGCCTCGAGGGCGCGGGCCTCGACCCTTCGACGGTCGACGCCTTCGTGGACCGGGTGGGCGGCGAGCGCGGGATCGCCACCGAGCGGCTCTACCGCAGCTTCTTCTTCCGCGAGCTCCCGGGCATAGTGCGCGGCCGCTACTCACCCGCTGATCTCAGGGCACCCACGACCCTGGTCTTCGGGCAACGCGACCCGATCCTCACCACGCGCGCGGTCGAGGACGTGGCGTCCCAGAGCGACGTGATCGAGGTCGAGCTCGTCGCCGACGCGGACCACTTCGTCGTCGACGAGAAGCCCGACCTCGTCGCGGACCGGCTGTTACGCCTCCTGTCTCGCGAGCTGTAGCGCGCACTCGCGCGTCTGCTCGAAGTGCCGCTGCTGGATCGGCCGCGCCCACTCGAACAGCTCCTGCACGCTCTGCGCGCCGATCTGCTCGTTCATCGCGCCGACGATCTCCACGTGGCCCAGCTCCCCGGCCTCGGCCATGATCAGGAACTCGAGCCCGTCGAGCCCGTCGGCGTCGTTGCCGAGGTAGTCCTTCATCATCTGCTCGGCTTCCTGCTTGGTCTCGCGGGCCTTCTCCTGGATCGCGGTCTTCTTGCCGTCCAGCTCGTCCGCGAGCCGCTCGCAGCGCTGCTCCGTCTCGACCGCTTCCTCGTGCATCTTCTGAAGCACGGTCGCGATCTGGTCGTCGTCGACGAGCTTCGAGACCTTCTCCGTCGCGTTCTGCGCTGCCTGCGCAAGGCCGTACACCTCGCCGATCTTCTCGTCGAGCTCCGTGAGCTCAGCCATGTCATGGCTCCTTCCGTGGGGGTCTTGGACTTCCCCCGTTACCCGGCGAGACGACCTGGGAACAAAGTGCGCATGATCACGCGGGGGCGGTTGCTGACGGCTGTGTTCATCGCGATGCTGGTGCTCGTCGCGCCCGCCGCGGCGGCTCCGGATCCACCGTACGCCTGCAAGCTGCCCGTGATCCGCTGGGTCGAGCCGGTCGTGCCGGTGAACGCCGCCGCGCCGGTCCACCACAACCTGGGTGGGATGATCGGCGCCTCCGAGCTCCTGACCGCCGCCCTCAGGCAGGCCTGCTGCAGCGCACCTGGTAGATCGACGTGAAGCCGGTTTCGAAGCCGCGGCGCGCGCCTCGCAGGTAGAGCCGCCACACGCGCGCGCGCTCCGCGCCGCCGAGCCGGATTGCCTCGTCGAGATTGTCGTCGAAGCGCTGCGCCCAGTGCCGCAGCGTCTCCGCGTAGTCGTGGCGGAAGTCCTCGACGTGATGCGTCTCGAGCCCCGCGCGCTCGAGCGCGGTCTGGATGCGCGACAGGTGAAGCGGCGCGCCGTCGGGGAACACGTACCGCTGCGTGAAGGCGCCGTGCTCGGGCTCACCCACGCGCAGGCGCGCGATCCCGTGGTTGAGCACGCGGCCGCCGGGCTTCACGAGCCGAGCCAGCTGCCGCGCATACAGGTCGATCTGGCTGGAGCCCACGTGCTCCACCATCCCGATGCTCGAGACCGCGTCGAAGGGCCCGTCGTCGGTGGAGCGATAGTCCTGCACGCGGATCTCGACCTGGTCCGAGAGGCCGCGCTCGGCGACGAGCTGCCGCGCCAGTTCGGCCTGCGGCTCCGAGAGCGTGATGCCCACCACCCTGACCCCGTGGCGCTCGGCCGCGTGGATTGCGAAGCTGCCCCAGCCGCAGCCCACGTCGAGCACGCGCTGTCCCTCCTTCAGGTCCAGCTTGGTGCAGACCAGCTCGAGCTTCGTCTCCTGCGCCTCCTTGAGCGTCTTGGCGCCGCGCGAGAAGATCGCGCAGCTGTAGGTCATCGCCTCGCCGAGGAACAGCGCGAAGAACTCGTTGGACACGTCGTAGTGGTGGCGCACCGCGCGCGCGTCCCGCTCGGGCGTGTGCCGGCGGCCGCCCAGGCGCAGCTCCGCCCTCGGGACGTGGGGCGGGCGCCGAACGCCGAACGCGCGGGCCGCGGCGAGGGCGAGCCGAGCCTGCTCCCGCCGTTCGAGCGGCGGCGGCTCCCACTCGGCCAGCGTCTCGAGGACCGCGTCGAGATCGTCCACGTCGAGCGCGCCCGAGACGTAGGCGCGACTGAGCCCGAGCTGACCCGGAGACAGCAGCGCGTGGGCCAGAGCGTCCGGAGAGCGCACCTCGAAGGTGGGCCCGCCGCCGTTGGTGGCCGGCAGGGTCGAGCCGTCCCAGAGCCGCACCGCGAACGGGCGCTCGGGCAGGGCGTGCTCCAACTCTCGAAGAAGGGGCTCGGGCCGGGACAGCATTTCCGGGACGGTACCGGGCCTAGGCCGCCGCGGGAACCTCCGCCGGGCGGCGTGACCGGAGGACCGTGCGGCTGCCGCCCCGGGGGCTGAGCGTGATGCCCCGGCGGCGCGCGCCCTCTTCTCCGGGGGTGGCGGAGAAGAGCTCGTTCTGGGCCAGCACGGCGCGCAGCACGATCTTCATCTCGAGCATCGCGAAGCTGGCGCCGAGGCAGCGGCGGCGGCCGCCGCCGAACGGGATCCAGGTGTAGGTGCCCGGCTGCTCGTCGAGGAAGCGCTCGGGGCGGAAGGCGTACGGGTCGGGGTAGACGTCCGGGTCGTGGTGCAGCAAGTACGAGTCGGCGATCAGGCACACGCCCGGCTCGTAGCGCCAGCCGCCCACCTCCACCGGCTCCATCACGAGCCGCGGAGCGGCGTTGGGCAGCACCGGCCGGCGGCGGAGCGTCTCGTACACGGTGGCCGTGACGTACGCCTCGCCGTCGCCTGAGTCGATCTCGGCGGTGAGGCGCTCTAGCGCGTCCGGAGTGCGGGTGAGCCGCTCGAACGCCCACGCGAGCTCGGACGCCGTGGTCTCGTGACCCGCCACGAGCAGCGTCATCAGCTCGTCGCGCAACTCGACCGGCTCCATCGGCGACCCGTCCTCGTGCCGCGCGGAGAGGAGCATGGCGAGGACGTCGTCCCGTTCATGCGCTTGACCACCGTCGGCGCGGCGCTCCTCGATCGTCTCGTAGATGAGCGTGTCCGCCTCGGCGCGAGCCCGCTCGAACTCCTGCCACCCGCGGCCGCGTTGGAACATCGGCAGCATCCCGGCCGGCCGCGCGGCGACGTCCAGGATCCCGGTCAGGCGGTGGCGGAGCGTTTCCAGTCGCTCGCCGGCGTCGAGGCCGAAGACGGCGAGCAGGATGATCTCGAGCGTCAGCGCCTGGAGGCGCGGGTGCAGGGCGATCGGCTCGTCCTTCGGCCAGCGAGCCACCTCGCGCTCGGCCACCTCCTCCACGAGCCCGGACAGCAGCTGCATCTTCTCGCCGTGGAAGGCGGGCAGCATCAGCTTCCGCTGGCTGAGGTGGGGCCGCTCGTCAAGCAGGATCACGGAGTTCACGCCGAGGACCGGCTCGAGCACGCGCGCGCCCTCGCCCGGGTGCAGGACCTCGGGCGGCGCGGTGAAGATCTCGCGCAGATGCTCGGGCTCCGAGTGATGCACGAAGGGCGGCGTCTGGAGCATGCGCATGGTGAAGCGCTTGCCGTAACGCTCGCGGCACCGCTCGAGGAACGGCACAGAGCGGTTCCACCACGCGATCGTCTGCAGCGTGCGCGGCATCCGCGGCCCGGGCGGGAGACGCATGTGCGGAATGTAACCGCAAGTTCGCTGCACTCTGTGCGTTGCAGCACACATGAGCGCGATTCGCAGGGTTCTTGCCGTCTCCGTGGCCACCGTCGCAATGCTTGGCGCAGCCGCAGCTCCATCGTCCGCCGTCGTGGGCGGGACGAACGCCAGCCCCGGCGAGTACCCGGCAGTCGCAGAGATCACCTTCGGCCCGTTCCTCTGCACCGGCACGCTCGTCACCCCGGACTGGGTGCTGAGCGCCGGGCACTGCGGGAGCATCACGGGCGCCGCCGTGGCGTCGCCGGCCAGCTGGCCTCCGCAGCTCATCAACGTCCGCATCGGCGGCGTCACGCAGAGCGACGGCGAGCAGCGGTCCGTCAGCCAGGTCGTGGTGCACCCCGACTACCTGGCCACGTCGGGTTACGACATCTCGCTCCTGAAGCTCACCCAGAGCTCCACGATGGCCCCGACGCAGGTCGCGGGCGCGGCTGAGCGGAGCATCTGGACGGCGGGCACCCTCGAGACCATCGTCGGGTGGGGGGTCACCGAGGAGGACGGCGACCAGCCGGACAACCTCCAGGAGGCGCGCGTGCCGATCACCACCGACCAGCACTGCGCTGGGGCGTACAGCGACTTCGACGCAAAGACGATGGTGTGCGCCGGTTTCCCGCAGGGCGGCGTGGACACCTGCCAGGGCGATTCGGGCGGCCCGATGTTCGGCAAGAACTCGGCCGGCGCGCTCCGTGTGGTGGGTACGACGAGCTTCGGCGAGGGCTGCGCGCGTCCGGGCCGGCCGGGCGTCTATGCCCGCGTGGCGGACGACACGCTACGGCCGTGGATCGCGCAGACCACCGGAAGCGGGGTCAGCCCGGCAACCACCGCGCGCGCGAGCCGGCGGGCGAAGGTCCGCCGCGCCAAGCGGCGCGCTGCGGAGCGACGCTGGGCTCGCAGGCACCCCGGCGCCGCCAGCAGCAACGTTCTCCCTCGCTAGAACACGAACGCGATCAGGAGGATGATCAGGATGATCAGAAGGATCGTTCCGATACCGATATACACGGGACTCCTTTCCTAAGTCGGGATCTCAACCGCGTTGTTTCCCCGTTCGGACGCCCCTTAAGCTCCAAACCCGTGCGGGAACGCGTCCGTGAGCTCGGCTATGCGCTAGGCCGCTTCGCACCCGGAGCGTTGAACGCGATCGCGGACGTGCCGGGCGTACTGGTGGGCCACCGCACGTTGATCGAGGGCGACCGGTTGCGCACGGGCGTTACGGCGATCCTGCCCCACGGCGACAACCTCTACGAGCAGAAGGTGCTCGGCGCCTACCACGCGGTGAACGCGTACGGCAAGGCGGCGGGCCTCACCCAGCTCGCGGAGCTCGGCACGATCGAGAGCCCGATCCTCCTCACGAACACGCTCGCCGTCGGCGCCGTGTGGGAGGGAGGCCTACGTCATCTGCTCGACCAGAATCCGGAGGCGGCCCGCGACCGCGACACCGTGAACGTGATCGTGGGCGAGTGCTTCGACGGCTGGCTGTCGGACGCCCGCGCTCTCCCGGTGCGGCCGGACCACGCCCTCGAGGCGATCGCCGAGGCGCGTGCCGACGAGACCCGCGAGGGCGCGGTGGGCGCCGGTACGGGCACCACCTGCTTCGGCTTCAAGGCCGGCGCGGGCACCTCGTCGCGATCGGTCGACGGCCACACGCTCGGGTGCCTCGTCGTGTCGAACTACGGCTCGCGCCGCGACCTGCATCTCCTCGTCGGCCAGGACGTGGAGGTGCTCGGCGCGGGCCCGGAGCCGCCGGCCCAGGGCGGCTCGATCATGATCGTGCTGGCCACCGACGCCCCGCTGTCGGAGCGCCAGCTGCGCCGGCTGGCTTCACGCGGCACGTTCGGCCTGGGGCGCGCGGGCAGCTTCGGCGCCAACGCGAGCGGCGAGTACGTGCTCGCGTTCTCGACCGCTCACCGGGTCGCTCACCGGGTGGAGCGCGACACGGACGAGTTCACGTTCCTGCGCGACGACTCGGCCGCCGTTCGCGACCTGTTCGAGGCCGCGGGAGAGGTGGTCCTGGAGTCGGTCCTGAACTCGCTGTGCGTGGCCGACGCGATGGAGGGCCGAGACGGCAACCGCGCCGAGGCTTTTCCCCCAGAGCTACTCGGCGCGGTGCCGTTCCTTCGGCGGAACTGACTAGGACGCGGGTGGCGTCTCCGTCTCACCCTCGTCGTGCTGCTCGCGAGCCTTCTGCGAGACGCACTTGCCGAACGCGTTCTTCTTGTTCGCGTTCGTGCCGTACTTCTCGTTGAACGCCAGACGCGTCTCGTCGGTGTCGCCGCGCTCTGCGTCGCATTCCTTGGCGGCGTTCTTGAACTCCGTCGCCTCCTGCTGGTCCTCGGCGTCGGCGGCCTTCTCCTTCGCCTTGGCCTTCTGGGAGACGCACTTGCCGAACGCGTTGTGCTTGTTGCCGTTCGTGCCGTACTTCTCGTTGAACGCATCACGCGTCTCGGTGGTGGTGCCGCGCTCCTCGCGGCACTCCTGCGACGCATTCTTGTGCGCGCTCAGCTCCTCCTGGGCCTCGTCGGCCGCATGAGCCTTGACGCAGGCTCCGAAGTTGCGGAACTGGGTTCGGAACGCCTCGCGGGTCGCGTCGGTCTGGCCGCGGAGCGTCTTGCACTCCTTGGCGGCGGCGCGCTTGTCGCCCCTGTCCGGTGTCGGCTTCGCGACTGAAACCGCCGGTACAACGAGAATCAGTGCGAGCCCTGCCACTAGCGTGATCTTCTTCATGGGGTCTGAAACGCGGGTCGAGCGAAAAGGTTTGGGGGTTACGTGCGAACCTCCGCGTGCCGATTGCGTTCATATGAGCGATGCAAACGGGTACAACACCTAGGCCGTGCCTGCCGGAACCCTCACAAGCCGTGCTCCGGTCCGGGTGCTTCGCTCGAAGCGATTGCTCGGACTCGCGGGCGACGAGCGCCTGGTCGACCAGATCAGGCGCGGCAACGACGTGGCCTTCGAGGTGGCGTTCGAGCGCCACGGCACGGCAATCCTCGGCTTCTGCCGGCACATGCTCGGCTCACGCGAGGAAGCTGAGGACGTCGTCCAGCACACCTTTGCCGCGGCGTACCGCGACCTCCAGCGCTCCGGCGAGCGCAGCATCGCCCTCAAGGCATGGCTCTACACGATCGCGCGCAACCGCTGCGTGTCGGTGCTCCGCGCCCGCCGCGAGCAGGCTGCCGAGCTCCACGACGTGCCCACCGAGGGCCTCAGCGAGCAGGTGGAGCAGCGAGCCGAGCTGCGGGAGCTCCTCGCCGACGTGCGCGAGCTGCCCGAGGAGCAGCGCGCGGCGCTCCTCCTGGCCGAGGCGGCCGGGCTGTCTCATGCCGAGGTGGCCGAGGTGCTCGGCTGCGAGGTCGCGAGCGTGAAGGGACATGTGTTCCGCGCCCGCAGCTCGCTGATCGAGCGCCGCTCGGCGCGCGAGACCCCGTGCGCCGAGATCCGCGAGCAGCTCGCGAATCTTCGCGGCGGCGCCCTGCGCCGTAACGAGCTGCGCCATCACCTGAGCCGCTGCCCGGGCTGCAGCGCCTACCGCGACGACGTGCGCCGCCAGCGCAAGATGCTGGGCGTGGCGCTCCCGGTCGTGCCGAGTCTGGGATTGAAGTCGAGCGTCATGGGGGCGGCCGGCCTCACCGGTGGCGCGGCGGCCGGCGCGTCGGCCGGCGGAGGGCTCGCGCTCGGGTCGGCCGCGCTGGCGAAGGTCGCCGTAGTCGGCATGCTGGCAGGCGGCAGCGTCGTGGCGGGAGAGGTTGCGGTCGAGCGCGCGGCGGAGAGCGACGGCGCTGTACAGGTCGCACCCGCTGCGGACAGGGCGAGGGACACGACGCCGCCGCCGCTCGTGGCACCCCGGCCCGAGTCGGTCCGCACGAGCGGCACGCACGGGGAGCAGGTCTCGAGCGAGCGGAACCACGGACAGCGCGGGGCGGAGCGCCGCGCCGAACGCTCCCATCAGCACGGCAACACCGGCGCGAAGTCGCGCGCCAAGGACCACGGAACGTCGGCCGGGGGGCGGAGGCTCGGGCAGGACAAGCGCGCGGGCCGGACGGCCGCCGAGCCGCGCGGTCGCGGCGGACAGGGTGGGCAGGCGAAGCCGAAGGTCGTGAAGCCGGTCACGCAGTCCCGGCCGGCGCCACAGGCGAAGATCACGCCCAAGCCGCCCGTGCAGGCAGAGCCGGTGGCGCCCGCGGTGCAGGTACCGGAGGCGCCCGCTCCGAAGGCCACGCCGCCGGGCCAGCTGAAGAACGGCAAGTAGCCCTACGCGCGCCCGGTAGCGTGACGGGCGTGCCCAGCATCGACGCGCTCGAGATCGCCGACGAGCCCGCCGCGTGGAGCGCGGCCGGGTTCGACGTCGGGGGCGACCGCTGCCGCATCTCGCGCGTGACGATCAGGCTCACAGGGAGGGGCGCGCGGCGCGGGATCGTTGGCTGGACGCTCGGTGACGAGCCGTCGGGCGACGCCGCCGGTCCGCACCCGAACGGGGTGGTCGGGGTCGACCACGTCGTGATGCTCGCGCCTGACCTGGATCGCACGGTCGCGGAGCTCGAGTCGCAGGGCTTCGACCTGCGCCGCATGCGCGAGGGGGCCACACCGGGCGGATCGACCCGACAGGCGTTCTTTCGCGCCGGCGAGCCGATCCTCGAGGTGGTCCTCGCACCCGAGGGCTCGAGCGTCGCGCGCGACCCCGCCGGTCCCGCCCGGCTGTGGGGACTCGCGCTCGGCGTCGAGGACCTCGACCGCACCGCGCGCTCGCTCGGGGACCTCCTCGGCACGCCTCGCGACGCGGTGCAGCCGGGGCGCAGGATCGCCACGCTGCGGGGCGAGGCCGGGCTCGGCCCGGCCATCGCCTTCATGAGCCCGGGACGGGATGCGCTGGGCGCCACACCGGGTTAGGGTGGGCGCAGTGTCCCGCGAGACAGGAGAAGCAATGGACCTCTACGTGATCCTTCGACGCAACGGCTGGCGCTCCGGCGAGGAGCTCGAGGCTGCCGCAGCCCGCTCGACCGTCGAGGGCGACAAGGACGACTCGGGCGTGCAGTGGATTCGGAGCTACGTCCTCCAGGAGGAGGGCGGAGGCCTCGGGACCGTTTGCATCTACGAGGCCGAGAGCCCGGAGGCCATCCGCGCGCACGCCGAGGCGGCTGACCTCCCGGCGGATGAGATCATCCCGGTGGCCGACACGGTGATCGTGCGGCCGGACCCGTCGCCGGTCGGTACCTGAGCCGCGCTCAGGGCAGGGTGTAGTCGCGCACGTCGTCGAGCGCGGAGCGCCCGCCGATCTCCACGAATCCGTCCCGGGCCGGGCGGGCGACGATGCGGGACCCCCGGCCCTGCCGGATCTCCACCGGCCGGCCCGCCTGGGAGCAGAGCTTTGTGGCGGCCGAGCCGGTCGCCTCATCCTCGGCGATGCCGATCCGCCTACCGAACGCCCGAGCGCGGAGCGTCCCCCGGTCCGCGTCGATCCATGCCCACGCGACCACCAGGTCGGATCCACCGGGTGGGCCGTCGAGCGCCTCGACCTCCTCGGGTGTGCCGAGCTCCACGAGCGGCCACGGCGGCCCCCACTCGGGGCGTGCCGTCACATAGACGTCCTCGGCATCGCGCCTGACGAGGACCTCCCCGGCCGGGGGTCGCAGGGCGTGAATGTCGCCGAGCAGCCACGCCGTGCCGACGCTCGGATGACCGGCGAAGTCGAGCTCCTCGGCCGGCGTGAAGATGCGGACCCTGCCGCTGCCGGCGTCGTCGACGAACACCGTCTCGCTCAGCCCGAGGTCGGCGGCGACCGCCTGACGCCGCTCGGGCGGCACGGCGGCGCCGTCGAGAAACACGCCCAGCGGGTTGCCGCCGGAGCCGTCCTCGGCGCAGAAGACGCGCAGCAGGTGAAGTCGCGTCATGGTCCAACGGTACGCTCCGCGGCCGTCGATGCAGGCACGCCTCCATACCGTGGCCGCCCTGATCGCCCTCGCCCCGACCTTTCAGGCTGCCGGCCAGATAGCCGAGCGCGAGAGCGAGCAGGCCGCGCAGCAGGATGCCGTATTCCCGGTCCGCGGGCACGTGGACTGGGGCGAGGCCGATGCCCGCTTCGGCGCGTACAGGGGCGGCCACATGCACGAGGGGCAGGACATGTTCGCGTCGGCCGGAACGCCGCTCGTCGCGATTCGCGACGGCCTCGTGGTCGAGACCGGCGACGACGGCGGGCGCGGCAACTACATCGCCATCTGGAGCCACGAGGCCCGGCACACCTTTCTGTACCTCCACATGCTGCGCCCGACTCCGTTCGAGCCGGGCGACGCCGTGCGAATGGGGGAGCGCGTGGGGAGCGTGGGCTGCACCGGCTCGTGCTGGGGAGACCACCTGCACTTCGAGGTCCGTGACGGCCGCGGGACGACCGGCGAGCCGCACGACCCGCTCGACATGCTGAAGCGCCTCGCCGCCCGGCGCGGCGTGCGCAGGTAGCCTGCGCGCCGTGGACCAGATGGAGCTGCGCAACCGGCTCGTCATGGCGACGCAGATGTGGAAGGAGGCAACGGCCCAGCCGCTGCCGCGCATGGCGCCGGGCGACCCCTCCGAGCAGCTTGCCGCGTTCGAGCTGAAGCTCGTGGACATGCTGTGTGCGCAGGCCACGGCCGACACGGCGCGCGACGTGGCGGACAAGACCTGGGATCTCGTGCACGACCGCTCGGACGAGGACCCGGTCAAGCGACGCGTCGTGGAGTGCCACGAGGCGCTCGCCCGGCTCTCGGCACGAGGCGGCGGAGCTGGGTTCTAGGCTGTACCCGGGGTGAGCGACCTCCCGGGGCTATTCGACGTTCGCGTCAAGGCGCGCTCTATCGCCTACCTCTTCGCGGTCGGAGCGTCGCTTGGCCTTCTGACGCTCGTCTTCCCGCACTCGAACGAGGTCCGCGACGGCCCCCTGATCGTCCTGGCCTGCATCGCATACGCGATGGGGGCCTTGATCTGGCTCGTCGCGGACCGGCTGGACAACTGGCACATCCACGCCGCCCTCGTCAGCGGGACGGTGATCATCAGCCTCGCCAACTACTACGCCGGGGAGGCCACGCTCTACCCGGTCCTCTACATGTGGACCGCCCTCTACGCCTTCTACTTCTTCCCCATGCCCCAGGCGTTGGCGCACGCCGCTCTCGTGGCGGTGTCGTACGCCGTCGTGCTGGCGATCCAGCAGCCCGACATGGTCGTCGTCCGCTGGCTGCTCGCCGTCGGCACGCCGGTGGTGGCCGGCATCCTGATCTCGCGCCTCCTCGGCGGGATCCAGGAGCACGCGCTCGAGCTCCGCCAGTCGGAGGAGCGCACGCGGCTCGTGCTCGACACCGCACCCGACGCGTTCATCACGCTCGACCGCGACGGCCAAATCACCACGTGGAACGCGGCAGCGGAGCGGATGTTCGGCTGGACGAGGGAGGAGGCGGCCGGCAGGACGATGCGCGAGCTGATCATGCCGCCGGAGCACGCGGACCGGCACGACACCCGCCGTCAGGCGCTGGTCGACAACACCGATCCGCTCGCCACGGAGACGTACGAGGTGGAGCTGGTCCGCCGCGATGGCCGGCGTTTCCCGGGGGAGGCGACGGTGTCGAGGGTGCAGTCGGGCGGCGACGTGTTCGTCTCCGGCTTCATCACGGACACCACGGAGCGCCTGCGCCGGCAGGCAGAGCGCGAGGCGCTCCTGCGCGAGCAGGCGGCTCGTGCGGAGGCGGAGCGGATGGCAGAGGTGGTCGGCGGCATGCAGGCGCTGGTGGACGCGGCGCTCCAACAGCGCAACCTCGCGGGCATCCTGCGCGACCTCGTGGACCAGGTGCGCGGTGTGCTCTCCGCAGACGCGGCCACGATCTACCTCGCGGACGAGGGCGGCCGGCTCAGCGCGGGCGCCTCGAGCCCGGCCGTGGGCGCGGTCGGCGAGGAGTTCGCCATCTGGGTGGCCGAGTCGCGCGAGGCGATGCTCGCTCAGGGCAACGCCCTGATAGGCGTGCCGCTGCTGGCCGAGGGCGAGGTCACCGGCGTGCTCGTGGCGGGCGCGGAGCTGCCGCGCGAGTTCGGCGGCGAGGACCTCACGCTGCTGCGGCTCGCGGCCGCGCGGGTGGGCCTCGCGATCGCGCACGCGCGCGTCTACGAGCGTGAGCACCGGATCGCCGAGACGCTCCAGCGCAGCCTCCT
>JBEVKE010000143.1:0-4914 GCA_040509835.1 Thermoleophilaceae bacterium | reverse complement strand
GACCCGGCGGCTCGAACTCGCACTCCGCGCCGGCGGGCGCGAACGCGAGCGTGAGGCAGCCGCGCTGCCTCGCGAGCCCGAGGGCCGCGGCGGCCGCGCCGCCGTCGTCGCCAGCGCCGAAGGCGATTGCGATGTCGTCCGACTCGGCCACCAGCGCCAGCTGGTCCACCAGCGGGCCGCCCTCACCCGCCAATCCGATCGCGGGCAGGGCGCGCTTGCCGACGATCACCGGGTGGACGAACTCGACCGCCACGTGGCGGGCGTCGGACCGGGCCGCGGGCGAGCGGCCGAACGCGATCAGCCGGCCGCCGCGCGCGAACCGCTCGGCCATCCGGTGACACACGCGCGCGAGCCGCTCCGCCTCAGCCCCGAAGAACTCCGCGTTCGCCTGAGTGCGCTCGGCCAGCGCCGCCTCGAGCCGGGAGGTGAGGACATCGCTGCCGAGGACGTTGGTCAAGCGGGCGCCTCCACCGGCGCACCCACCCGGGCGAGCCAGTCACGCCACTCCTCGACCCCCTCCCCCGTCTTCGCGCTGACCATGATGCGATCGACCCCGGGGTGGACCGCGTCGAGGTTGTACAGGAACTTGTCGAGATCGAAGTCGAGGTGCTGGAGCAGGTCGATCTTGTTGACCAGCACCAGCTCGCAGGCGCGGAACATGAGCGGGTACTTGAGCGGCTTTTCCTCGCCCTCTGTGACCGACGAGACCATGATCCGAGCGTCCTCACCAACCCTGAACTCGGCTGGGCAGACGAGGTTGCCCACGTTCTCGATGATCAGCAGGTCGATGTCGTCGAGCGGCAGCCCGGGAAGTGCCGAGCGCACCATGTTCGCGTCGAGGTGACACTCACCGCCGAAGCTCGGGTCGGTGTTGAGCTGGGTCACGGGGATGTGCAACGAGGCGAGGCGGTCGGCGTCCATGGAGCCCTGCACGTCGCCTTCGAGCACCCCGACCCGCGCTCCCGGCAGGTCGGCCACAACGCCCTCCAGCAGGGAGGTCTTGCCCGCGCCCGGAGCGCCCATGAAGTTGACGACGCGCACGCCGGCGCGGTCGAAGTCGGCCCGGTTGGCCTGCGCGATCGTGTTGTTGGCGTCGAGCGCCTCCTCGACGATCTTCACCTTGGTGCGATGCATTCGGCCTCCTCGACCTCGATCGATTCCACCTCGAATTCGTTTCCCCTCGCCACCTCGACCTGGCCCGACGGGCCGCACTCCGGGCAGATGAAATGCGGCACGTCGATCTCCCACTCGCGCTCGCAGGTCGCGCAGCGCAGCCCGGCGGGAATCAGCTCCTGCTCGAGGCGCGCCCCCTCGCAGACGGTCCCCTTCGACACGAAGCCGAAGTAGAAGTCGAGCGTGTCCGGCACGACCTGGCGAAGGGCGCCGATTCGCATTGTGACGACGCTCACCGGACGCCCATCCGCGTGATTGACGACGGTGTTCACGATCGCACCGGACAGCGACAGCTCGTGCATGGATCAGTCGACTGCGTAAGCGGCGTCGGTGCGCAGCTCTTCGATCGTCTCGATCACGAGATCGACGGCGCCGTCGACGGCTCGCTCCACCTCGGCGCTCAGCCCGAGGCCCATCTCCTCGACCTCGGCCGGCTCGCATGCCACGACGACCACCTTGCCGGGCCAGGCGCCGAGCGTCTTCAGGAAGCGCAGCACCGTCTGCGGGTCCATGGCGTGCGGGTTGATCACCTGGCCGTCTTCGATGCCGGCGTCGACGTCGTCCTTCGGAACCTCCATCACGTAGAGCGTTCCCGGCTCTCCGCCCTGGCGGCTGATGTCCACGAGGAGCAGCGCGTCGTAGCCGCGCATGACCTCGTAGGCGAGATCCAGCCCGCCGGTCCCGAAGTCGAACACGGCGGCGCCCTCGGGCAGCTCGCGCGACTGAAGGCGCTTGACCACCTCGCTCCCGAAGCCGTCGTCCTTGAGCCAGGCGTTGCCGATGCCGGCAACCAAAATGAGCTTCATCGCAGCACCTCCACTTCCGGGGGAAAGAACCAGAGAAAGCGGCCGGTCTCGCGCATTATCTCCTGGCCGGGCTGGTCGACGCTGACGCCGAGATGGATCTTCCCGTCGTAGTCGCGATAGATCCGCTCGACCGTCACCGTGCGGCCTTCGAGCATCCGCGCGTGCAGGTCGGCCTCGAGGCCCGGGCGGACCACCACCTGCCCGCCGCGGCGGAAGACCACGCCGTCCACCTCGACCTCGGGAAGCCCGCGCGTGGGGTCGCGAACGTCGGACGAGGGCTGCGGCGGCTCGAGCGTGACCGGATCGCGCACCTCCACGCGCCCGTGAAGATTCAGCAGCTCCTCCGGCGTCACGGCACAGGCGCGATCGATCATCTCCTTGACCGCGGGGTCCTGGTGCTCGATCTCGGCACGCTCTTCGTCGCTCAGCGCTTGCACGTGGAGGACCAGCGCCTCCTCGATCTCGGTGTTGTCGAAGAGGTTGCCGCGGCTCTCGGGAGCGATCTGCGGGTGGTCGGGCAGGACGATCGCGGCGCCGAGCATCGCGTCGTCCTGCAGCGAGGCGAGCACCGGCCAGGTGTTGACGCTGTCGCACGGCGCCTCGAGCTGCGAGATGAACCGCCCGCGCTCGACGCGCACGATCGGATGGGTCGAGATCAGCGAGCTGGCGATGGCGCCCGCCCGGTCGAGGCCGGCGGGCACCTCGGTGCGGTTCTCAACGCGAAACGAGACCTTGCGGCGCTGGTCGTCGATCGGCGTCACGTCGAGGCTCGTCCGGATCGAAAGCCCGCCGCGGCGAAACTCGCCGGCGCCCGCGATCACCTCCGGCTCGGCCTGGTGGCGCTCGCCACTCGGCACCAGGAAGCGCACCTCTGCGGTCACCTCGCCCCCGCCCTCGACCACGCACTGGAGCTCGAGGTGGTCGTATGTCGTGTCGAGCGCCTGCGCGTAGGCGGGCGGGTAGACGATGCCGAACGGCGTCGGCGTCGCGTTCTTGGTAGCGCCGGGCGTGTAGGGATAGAGCGCGTAGCCCTCGTAGAGCAGCGACTCGACGAGCGTGTCGAGGCTCACGGCTCCTCCGGCAGCAGCTCGGCCACGCACGCGTCGAGCGTCGGCAGCGCGCGCCGGGCCTTCTCGCGCTGAAGCGCGCGCAACGTTGCCTCCTGCAGCGGGATCCAGCCCGTGCGCGGGTAGTAGTGCTCGATCAGGTCGCGCCAGGTGGAGACGGGGAAGCGGAACTCCGCCGAGCACGACCAAGGGATCAGCGACATCTGCAGGCGCCCGTCATCGCCCCGGTAGTGCACCGTGCCGTTGAAGTTGAACGCCAGCGGCACCTCGCCGTCGGAGAGCCCGTAGAGGTACTTCGTGGAGGCGACCTCCATGTCGAAGCTGCAGCTCAGCGGCACGTGGAAGGTCGTCGACCCGATGAACGCCGGGACGAGCACGTCGGCCTGGTGCCAGACGAGGCTGCGCGTGGTGGTCGCCCAGCGCTCCGGGGCGCCGAACAGCTCGACGAGCTTGTCGCGCGTCTCGGCGTCGTAAGCGCGTCGCGCCGGCTCGATCATGATCTGCGCGCTCAGCGCGATCGCGTATACCTGGCGGCCGCCGGGCTCGGTCACGTGCACGTCGAAGTCGACCGCCGGAGTCGCCGCGTGGCGGCGGCCGGTCGCGCCGAGGATCTGGAACTCCGGCTCGGGCGCAACCGGGATCTCGATCGTCTCAGGCCGGCTCATGCGGCGCCCGCGCGCAGCTCGTCGAAGTAGCGGTCGATCGCCCGCTCCACTCCGGCGCCGCCGGAGATGCCCTCCCAGGCCGACTTGACGAGGCCGACGAGCATGTAACAGCGGTCTATCGGCGCTATCGCGAAGGCCGGCGTATCCGACATCCGATTGACGATCAGCGCCTCGGCGTCCGGTTCGAGCTCTCGCAGGATCGGGTTCATGTCGGCGAGGCGGTTCCAGGTCTCGAAATGGAGCTCGCTCTCCGTCGCACCCGCGGGACTCGGGTAAAGCGCGACGATGCAGTCGGTCACGCTCGAGTGCATGAAGAAGGCGAGGCCGATCGGGATCCGGAACTGCGCCCAGATCTCCTCCGGCAGCTCGAAGTTCTCGAGCCACAGCGTGCGGCTGCCCGTGGGGCGGAACTCCGTGTCACCCGAGCGCAGCGCCCAGCAGCTCTCGCAGACGCATACGATCTGGCGCTCGTAGAGGTTGAGCATGTGCCGGTGATCGGCCGGCACCGTCGTGTTGCAGAGGTCGCAGCGTTCCTCGTCGTCGGCGGCCGGAGCCTTGGCCGCCGCGGGCGGCTCCGGCTTGGCCAGTCCGCGCAGGCCGGACACCATCAGCGCCCTCTGCCGCCCCGCGACCGCCTTGTCGAGGTCGAGGCGGTTCATAGCGCGACCCTGATCTCCTCCTGTTCTCGCAGCAGTGGGATCGGCTGGAGCTGCAGGTGGTCGTCGTCCATCGAGCGACCGGCCTGCGGCAGGAAGTAGCTGCGCCCGCAGGTCGGGCAGCCGAGCGCGCCCGCCTCGAGCGCTCCGCCGTCGAGCGCACCGCCGCAGTCGGCGCATCGGTTTCGGTAGGCGAGCAGCGTGCCCTCGACGTTCGCGACCACGAGCGCCACGCCCCCGATGTCGGTCGCCACGAGCTCGTCGCCGACGTCGATGCTGAGTGTGTGCCACGAGGGAGTCCCGTTCATCTGGATCAGCGGCAGCGGGACACCCGTGACCCCGGGCTCATCTTCCTCTTCCTCGATTCCCTCGACGTCCATCCCCTCGAGATCGGGCGCCGCCTCCTCGAGGGCCTGGCGCACGGCCAGCTCGAGCGTGGAGGACGACGCGCGGCACGACTTGCAGCTGCCCTCCAGGCGCAGCTTGGCGATCCCGTCCTCGATCCCGAGCAGCTCGACGTTGCCGCCGTGCGACTCCATGTACGGCC
>JBEVKE010000142.1:0-20983 GCA_040509835.1 Thermoleophilaceae bacterium | reverse complement strand
ACCGCGCCATCGGAGCTCTCGGGTGAGCTGCCGACCACTTCGATGATCTTTGTGACTGCCATCCGGGGGCTCCCTTCGTTCTGGGTTGTGCGCAGCCTACCCCGGCTGTAGCGTCCAGCGCGATGGAGGCCGGCGCGCAGGAGAGGAGCGGCTACCTCGACTGGTCGAGGGTGTCGCCCGCAGAGCTGGCTGGAATGGGCGCCGCGCTCGTGCTCTTGGTGTCGCTGTGGCTGCCCTGGTTCACGACGAGCGGCAACCCGAACTCGAAGCTCGCGTGCTCGGGCACGGCGTCGACCCACTGCGCGGTCGGTCCGAACGAGTCCGCCAACGCCTGGACCGTCTTCACCACGCTCGACTGGCTGCTGGTCGCGGCCTGCGCCGCGCCGTTCATCCTCACGTGGATCATCGCCCGGGGCCACAAGCTCACGTGGAAGCCCGGCGAGGTCACGATGATCGTCGGGATCGTCGCGTTCGTGCTGATCCTGTGCAACGGCATCATCCTCGGCCGGCCTGACCCCGGGATCGAGGTGGGCCTCGGCATCGGCTACTTCGTCGCGCTGCTCGCGTCGATCGGCCTGCTCGTCGCGGGCTATCTGCGCCAGTCGGTCTACACGACCGCGCGCAAGCCGCCGGGCGTCATCTGAGGCCATGGAGTCCGGGATCCGCAGGCCCGATCGCAACCTCGCCATGGAGCTGGTGAGGACGACGGAGTACGCGGCGCTCGCGTGCGCGCGCTGGATCGGTCGCGGTGACAAGGAGGGCGCCGACGGCGCCGCGGTGGATGCGATGCGGCTGCTGCTCGACACCGTCTCGATGGATGGTGTGGTCGTGATCGGCGAGGGGGAGAAGGACGAGGCGCCGATGCTCTACAACGGCGAGCACATCGGCGACGGGTCGCCGCCCGAGGTGGACATCGCGGTCGACCCGCTCGAGGGCACGGAGCTGTGCGCCAAGGGGCTCCCGAACGCGATCGCGACGATCGCGCTCTCCGAGCGGGGGACGATGTTCGACCCCGGCCCGTGCGTCTACATGCTGAAGATGGCGACCTCGCGGAGCCTGGCGCACGTGCTCGACGTCGACCGCCCGATCGGCGAGACGCTGACGCTGATGGCGAAGGAGAAGGGCGTGGCGGTGGGCGACCTCGCCGTGATCATGCTCGACCGGCCCCGCCACGACGAGTACATGCGCGAGATCCGCGAGGTGGGCGCGCGCATCCGGCTGATTCCGCACGGCGACGTGTCGGCGGCGCTCGCGGCGGTCACCGAGGACTCCGCCATCGACCTGCTGTTCGGGATCGGCGGGACGCCGGAGGGCGTGCTGGCCGCGGCGGCGATCCAGTGCACAGGGGGCCAGATCCTCGGGCGCCTGTGGCCGCGCTCGGACGAGGAGCGGAACGCGGCGCTGGAGGCGGGCTACGACCTGGACGAGGTGCTCGACAAGGACCGGCTGGTGTCGGGGAACGACGTCTTCTTCGCCGCCACCGGGGTCACCGACGGCGAGCTGCTCGACGGGGTGACCTACATCGGCAACCAGGCGGCTCGGACCGAGTCCGTGTCGATGCGGTCGCGCTCCGGCACGGTCCGCCGCATCAGCGCCCGGCACGACCGCGAGAAGCTGCGCGAGATCACCGGCGAGCGGCTGGGGTGATAGCGGCCTCCGCGGCGGCGCGCAGCGCGCCGACGCGGGACGGCTCGAGCTCGATGTTGGCGAGCGAGCGCAGGAACGCGTGGGTCACGATCACGTGGATGCGGAGCTGTGTGTGCTCGTAGATCCAGCGGCCGATGCGGGTGGCGATCGCCGGGTAGAAGTTCACGACCTCCGAGGAGACGACGATGGTCACCACGCGGGCGCCGTCCTCGGCCGGTTTGCGTCGCACGCTCAGCCGAAGGAACCCGCGCCCGCGACCCCGCCTCGCCACCAGGACGCCGCGGTCGATCGGCCACGTGACCGTGCCGCCGTCGCGCCTGAACTCGTACTCCGGCTTTCGGAAGCGGAGCAGGACGAAGGGCCGGCGGAGGAAGACGACCTCGCGCGAGTCCTCGCTGTAGAGCACGCGGATCAGCCCGAGCGAGAAGCGAGACAGGAAGCTCCAGTAGGTGCGGGCGAGGCTCTCGAGGTGCTCCGGCGACCACATCTTCTCGAGCTCCTCCCTGGGAAGCGTGACCTCGGCCACCTGCCGGCTCCCGGTCGCTCCGCCCTCCCCGGCGCCGTGGGACTGCGGCTCGTGGATGATCGTCACGCGCGCTCGCGCGCGCTTGTGGCGCTCGAGTAGCCGGCGCGGGTCGCGCGGCCTCACAGGAGCACGACCTCCACGCGCTCGCCGCCGGGCGCGTTGCCCGGGCCCGCGGCGATCAGCGCGAGACCGTCGGCGCCGACCATCGAGGTGAGCACGTGCGAGCCCTGGGCGCCCTTCGTCGGCGCCGCGGTGAGCCCGTTCGCGCTCTGAAGGAGGCGGACCCGGATTGCCTGCTCCCGCTCGGTGTTGCGGGGAATCGGGCTCTCCAGCACCGCCGCAACCCGGCGGGCGTCGGGCGCGGCGCCCTGCAGCGCGGCCAGCGCCGGTCGGGCGAACAGCTGGAAGGTGATCATGGCCGACACCGGGTTGCCCGGGAGCCCGAATGCGAGCGTGCTCCCGCGCGCGCCGAACCACGTCGGCTTGCCCGGGCGAAGCCTCACGCCCCAGAAGCGCTCCTCTACCCCCAGATCCCGAAGCGCCGGCTTGACGTGGTCGTGCGGGCCGACGGACACCCCGCCCGAGACGACCACGACGTCGGCCTGGTCGAGCGCCCGCTCGAGCGCCGCTCGGGTGCCCTCCGGCTGATCCGGAACCCTCGCCCGGGCAACCACGACGCCCCCGGCGCGCTCGACCTGAGCCGCGAGGGCGTACGCATTGGAGCTGTAGATCCCCCCGGGCGCGAGCGCCGCGCCGGGCTCAGTGAGCTCGTCGCCGGTGACGAGGACGGCGACGCGGGGCTTCGTTCCACATCGGAGCTCGGCCTTGCCCACGGACGCCGCGACACCCAGCTCGGCGGGGCCTATCAGCGCGCCCGCGTGCAGAACGACGGCATTGAGCGGGATGTCCTCGCCGGCGCGCCGCACATTCTCGCCGGACTCCGTACCGGGTACCGAAACGCGATCGTGTCTTCCTTTTCCCCGCATTACGGGGTCAAAGTCGACACCATCGCCCGAACCCGCCCCCTTCACCGCCGCCGTTCGCTCCACGGGAACCACGGCATCGGCGCCCTCGGGCAAGACAGCCCCCGTGGAAATCCGCACGGCCGAGCCCGGCTCCACGCGGCCGGAGTACGGATGCCCCGCTCGCGCCTCACCCACCACGGAGAGCTCGGCCGCCGGTCCCGCCACCACCGCGAACCCGTCCATCGCGGAGCTGTCGAACGGGGGCACGGGGAGCGTGCTCGACACCTCCTCGGCCAGCACTCGGCCGAGCGCCGCGTCGAGCGCTACCGGTTCGTCCCCTAGGCGGGTGACGGTCGCGAGGACGCGCCGGCGGGCCTCCTCGATGGTGATCAGGTCGCTCACAGGCGCAATCTTCTCCGAAATGCCGCCGACGGTCCGCCGTTTCCAAGGGTACGATCGGCCCGAGTGACGTCGAATCGAGGACCCCTCGCACGCCTCGAGCGCTCGCGCGATGAGCTTGCGAAGCAGTGGCTCGTGCGGCTGATCGAACGTGCGTCTCTCGACGAGATCCGCGAGCTCCCCACCGAGAAGATCGCGCGGGAGCTGCCCGAGCTGATCAGCGGCATCGCGAACGCGATCGCGGAGGGCGACGGCGATCCGTTCACCCTCACCAAGGACCAGGCGGAGCGCGCGGCCTCGCTGGCGGCGCTCCGCGCCGGCGCGCGGGAGGCGCGGGCGGCCGACGTGGCCAGGGACGTCGCCGCGCTCCAGACCGTTCTTCTGCACGCGCTCCGCGACGAGCTCGAGGACGACCCCGTTCGATTCGCCGAGGCGGTCGAGCAGCTCGTCGAGGCCATGGCGGCGATCCAGGCCGAGGCGATGGAGGCGCACGTGGCGTCCCGCTCGCGCGATCTCGAGTCGCAGGCGAACACGGACCCGCTCACCGGCCTCGGGAACCTGCGGGCGCTCCAGCGCCAGCTCGCCACCCTTCTCGACGTCCGCAAGCGCTACCAGCACCCCTTCGCGGTGCTGCTCATGGACATCGACGGCCTCAAGCGGATCAACGACTCGCACGGGCACCCGGCGGGCGACCGCGTCCTGATGCAGGTCGGGATGTCGCTGCGGCGGTCGATCCGGTCGGTGGACACCGCGGCTCGGATCGGCGGCGACGAGTTCTGTGTGCTGCTGCCGGAGCAGGACCTGAAGAGCGCGGCGAAGCTGGCCGCCCGCCTCGCGACGGCGATCGAGGAGGAGGTGGCCTCACCAGGCGACCCGCCGATCACGGTCTCGATCGGCGTGGCCGCCTCGCCGGAGCACGGCGATGAGGCGGAGGCGCTCATCGACACCGCCGACCGCGCGATGTACCGCGCGAAGGCCGCCGGCGAGGGGATCGCGCTGGGCGATCCGCCCGGCACTCAGGACGTGACCGCCGAGGAGGCCACCACCTAGTAGGCCTGTTCGAGGAGCGCGATGGTCGACTCCTCGATGTGCGGGCGGAGGGCCTCGGCGCCCTCCCGCTCGAGCCGTGCCACGAGTTCGACGTGGTCGTCCGCGATCCGCTCGAAGGTCCAGCTCGGCGGCAGCTGAAGCACGAACAGGCGCAGCTCGGCACCCGTCTGCCGGTGCACCTCGGCCAGCCGCGGGCTCTCCGCCGCGAGCACGATCTCGTGGTGGAGCGCCTCGTGGGCCTCCGCCACCGCGCCCCAGGACCGCCGGCTGCGGCGGCACATGCCCACGAGCCGGTCGAGCGCGTCGTAAACGCTGCCGGGCAGGCGCCCGCTCCCGCGCTCGAGCGCCGTCCGGGCCGCCTCGATCTCGAGCGCAAGCCGGAGCTCGGACAGACCGCGTACGTCCTCGGGCGAGAGGCTCTTCACGCGCGCGCCGCGGTTCGGCTCGATCTGGACGATGCCCTCGCCCTGGAGGGTGCGGAGCGCCGATCGCAGCGAGTGTCGAGCCACGTCGTACTCGCTCGACAGCGCCTCCTCGCGCAGGGGCGTCCCCGGCTTCAGCTCGCCGGCCAGGATGCGCGCGCGCAGCGAGTCGGCGAGCGCGTCGACCCTCAGGGCCACGGCGGCCACGGGCTACTCGATCAGGCCGTGGCGGATGCCGATGGCGACAGCCTGGGTGCGCGTGGATGCCTCCAGCTTCGCCAGGATGCGCTTCGTGTGCGTGCGGACCGTCTCGGTCGAGAGACCCAGCTTCTCCGCCACGGCGTCGGTTTGCATGCCGTCGGCGAGCATCTGGAGGATCTCGCGCTGGCGGGCGCTGAGCGTGCGGTCGCCCTCGTCGAGCACGATGGTCGAGGAGAGGCCCGGGTCGACGTAGAACTCACCGTCGCGGGCCGCCTCGATGGCGCGCACGAGGTCCTCGGACGGCGAGTCCTTGCGCACATATCCCTTTACGCCCGCCTTGAGCGCCTCACTCAGAAGGCGCGCGCCGCCGTCGGAGGTGAACACCACGATCGGCGCATTCACCGCGGCCTTAAGGCGGCTGACGATGTCGCCGACGTCCACGCCCGCGCGCCACGGATCGATGATCACGACGTCGGGCGCGTCGCCGTTCGCCATCTCGCCGATCTGCTCGATCGACTCGGCGTCCGAGATATCGACCTCGTCGAATGCCTGCTCGAGCACCGCGCGTACGCCGGCGCGCACGACGGGGTGGTCATCGACGATCAGGCACCGAGGCGTGTGCTTCCGGCCAGACGGCACGGCGCCAGCATACCTCGAAACCCCACGGCATCCCCAGAGCGGAGGACGAGCGCGTCATGTTGCCGGGGACAGCTAGGGCCGGGGAAGGCGCTTGAACAACTCACGGCTCAGGGCCCCGGCGACCCGTACTCCGGTGGCGGCTGCGCCCGCGGCGGTACGAACGACAGCACCCACGGGGTCCTCCGTCGAGGGCGGCGGAAACGTATCCTGTCGTACTTTGCCGCGCATATCGCGCTCAACTACGACACGGTCGCCGGAGCCCTGCTTCTTCACCGCTGTAGTTCGCTTGCGCTGAGCCGCCTTCGGCCCAGCCTTCCCGGCGGCCCGCGCCCCCGGCTTCGCACTGGTCCGCTTCTCACTGCGCTTCCCGGGTCGCGAGTTGGGCAGGTTTCCGAGCACTCCTCCGTCGTCCGCCATGGACGGTGATTCTATAAGTGCCCGTTCTGGGTACACCGGTCTCGAGGGAGCGGTCGATACAGTCGGAAGAGGTATTAACTGGTTGACTGGCTAGTCAGCGGAAATTCCGCATCGGGCCGCTTGACTTCACTATCTGTAGCGTTATGTTGGACAACATGGATTTGATTGGGCCCGGCGCCCTCGCGCTAGGCCCTGCGCGCCGTTGAGGAATGAGATGTCAGTAGCCGATCTGCAAGAGCTCGAGGAGGTCAAGCTCCTCGTCGTCAAGGGCCAAGCCACTGGGGTCCTGACGTACGCCGAGGTGGCCACCGCGCTCGCGGAGGTCGAGCTCGACGAGGGCGATATCGAGGAGCTGCACGGCTACTTCGAGAAGTCCGAGATCGAGCTCGTCGAGGACGATCCCACCCATGCCGCGCCCGTGGTCGAGCGCGCCGTCGACCGCCGCAGCCGGCGCAAGAAGGCGACGATCGACCTCAAGCCGGACATGACCACCGACTCCCTTCAGCTGTTCCTGAAGGACATCGGGAAGGTCCGGCTACTCACCGCGCAGGAGGAGGTGGACCTCGCCAAGCGGATCGAGCGGGGGGACCTCGACGCGAAGCAGAAGATGGTCGAGTCGAACCTCCGCCTCGTTGTCTCGATCGCCAAGAACTACCGCAACCAGGGCCTGCCCTTCCTCGACCTGATCCAGGAGGGCACGCTCGGGCTCGTCCGCGCCGCGGAGAAGTTCGACTACCGCAAGGGCTTCAAGTTCTCGACCTACGCCACCTGGTGGATCCGCCAGGCGATCGCCCGCGCGCTCGCCGACAAGGCGCGCACGATCCGCATCCCGGTGCACGTCGTGGAGAAGCTCAACAAGATCGGCCGCGCCGAGCGGAAGCTCGTCACCGAGCTTGGCCGCGAGCCGACCCCCGAGGAGATCGCCGAGCACACGGGCATCGAGCCCGAGGAGGTCGAGTCGATCAAGCGCTCGGCGCAGGCGCCGGTCTCGCTGGAGAAGCCGGTCGGCGACGAGGAGGAGTCCGAGTTCGGCCAGTTCATCGCCGATGAGCGGGCCGAGTCGCCCTACGAGCGCGCCGCCGAGATCCTCACCAAGGAGGCGCTCCGCGAGGCGCTCGAGAACCTCTCGTACCGCGAGCGCCGCGTGCTCGAGCTCCGCTACGGGCTTGGCGGCGAGCACCCGCGCACCCTCGACGAGGTGGGCCGCACGTTCAACGTGACGCGCGAGCGGATCCGCCAGATCGAGAACCAGTCGCTGAAGAAGCTTCAGTCGCTCGCCGAAGCGCAGAAGCTACGCGACGTGGCCTAGCGTCCAGCGGGGCGCCCAAGCCTCAAGACCTGGGCTGGAAAGCCGATGGACGAACTATGTTCGACGTCGATTCCGCCCTCATGACAGTCATCGAGACGGAGGCTTCCGACCTCCATCTCAAGGTGCCCGCTCCGCCCATCGTCCGCCAGCACGGCAAGCTGATGCCGATCGAGGGCCTCGAGCCGCTCCGGCCGGAGGACACCGAGGCCACGCTCTTCCACATGCTCACGGACGAGGCCAAGCTCGAGGCGTTCCGCAACGAGCGCGAGGTGGACTTCTCCTACTCGGTTCCGGGCGTGGCCCGCTTCCGCGTGAACGCGTTCGTGCAGCGCGGGGCCGTCTCGCTCGTCTGCCGCGCAATTCCCTTCGAGATCAAGACCGCCGAGGAGCTGATGCTCCCGCCCGTGATCGACGAGATCGCGGACGAGGAGCGCGGACTGATCCTCCTGACCGGCACGACCGGCTCGGGTAAGTCGACGACGCTCGCCGCGATGATCGACCACATCAACACGGGCTACGCGAAGCACATCGTCACGATCGAGGACCCGGTCGAGTTCCTCCACCGCGACAAGAACTCCATCATCAACCAGCGCGAGGTCGGCGAGGACACCGCGTCCTTCGCCCGCGCCCTCCGGCGCGTGCTGCGTCAGGACCCGGACGTGATCCTGGTCGGCGAGATGCGCGACGAGGAGACGGTCCGCACCGCGCTGTCAGCGGCCGAGACCGGCCACCTCGTGCTCTCCACGATCCACACCGTGGACGCCGCCGAGTCGGTGAACCGCATCATCGACTTCTTCCCGCAGGCCGAGCAGCGCCAGGCGCGCGCGATGCTCGCGGGAACGCTGAAGGCCGTGATCTCCCAGCGGCTGGTCCGCACACCCGATGAAAACGGCCGCGTCGCGACTTGCGAGATCCTGCGAATGACGGGCCGCGTGCGCGACATGATCATGAACCCGGAGGAGACCGGCAGGCTGCCGGAGGTCATCTCCGAGGGCGCCTACTACGGGATGCAGACCTTCGACCAAGCGCTGCTCAGTCACGTGCAGGCGGGCCGGGTCTCGATGGAGGTCGCGCTCAAGGCCGCCACCCACGCGCACGACTTCAAGTTGCTCGTGTCGTCCGACGGTCTGCGCAGCACGTCCGTCGAGTCCGTCATCGACACCGCCGAGGAGCCGGCCGAGCCGGTCACGGCGGCGCCGTCGAACGGCGGCGGGCCGGGCGTCAGCGGCGCGCCCGGGGCGTAACCCGGACCTTGAGCCGCACGCGACCCTCGTAGCTCACGTCGCCCGAGCGGCGGACGAGCCGCGGCGGTCGGCGGTCGAAGCGCGCGTAGATGCCCGGCACGCGCTGGAGCGCGTGGATACGCCGCGCGAGCGCGCGGACGGACTTGGGCTCGGACGAACCGCCGCCACCGCCCAGCTCGGCGTCCAGCACCGCGATCAGCTCCTCGACGAGGGCATCCTCGGAGAACCCGCCGCCTCCGCCGCGGATCGTGAGCCGGTGGACCTGGCCGGGCTTCAGCGAGCGCGGCACGCGCACCGGCACGCTGATGCGGTGGCGGGCGCCGCGCCTGCGCTGGACCGTGAGCCCCACGCGGATGCGGGAGCCCTGGCGCGCCCTGCGCGGCCCGTGGGCGCGCAGGATCACGTCCTCCTTCAGGCCCCGCCGGACCCGCGCGCCGATCGCAATGCGCTCCACGTGGAGGGGCGCGAGGCTGAAGAAGTCGACCAGGTCGCCGGCCTGCGACACGTCGCTGACCGCGTCGTCCACGGAGAAGTACTGATTGCAGAAGCCCATCGGCCGGCGGAGCTCGCGCACGCGGATGCGCAGGCACATGCGGACAGTCGAGGGCGCGAAGTCGCGCATGAGCCGGCCGACCGCCTGTGTGAGGCCGAGGGGCGCGACGAAGGAGATCCCGGCGCCCCAGCCGAGGTCGCGCTCGTCGGCGAGGAGGGAGTCCTGCGTAACGGTCTCCCCGGCGCTGTTCCTGGCCACGATGTGCAGCGGGATCGACCCGGGCGGGGTGCCGACCTTGCCGGCGATCGCGTCGGCCTTGTCGCTCGTCACCGCGCCCTGCACGTTGCCGTCCGCGGACGCCAGCTTGTACGTGATCGCGCCGAAGTCCTGGATTCCGAGCGGGTTCTGGATGACCGTGTAGATGTAGGCGTCCTGCAGGAAGAGCGCGCGCTTGCCGAGCTCTTCGAAGGGGTGGCCGAATGCCCACAGGTCCTCGCCGTCGCGGTAGGTCACCGCCCCGACCGCGCCGAGCGCGAGGTCGCCGGTTGAGATCGCGGCCGCGACCGAGGCGCCCGGACGCAGGTCGACCGGCCCGTAGCCGCCCACGGGGCCGGCGGGCGCTACGAACAGCGGCGTCTGGGCCCGGCGGGCCGCCTCCCTGACCAGCGCGGCGGCGCGGCCGGTGAGGCCGCTCACCGTCAGCGGCGTTCCGAGCGGCCGGGCGGCCCGGAGCAGGGTGCGATCGTGCCGAGCGGAAGCCGGCTGCGGCGGGCGGTCGCGGATCATCTCCTCGATCGGGGTGGCCAGCGCCACCTCGTTGCCGTACTCGCCGAGTCCCTCGGAGATCGCGCCGGCGTTGTGGCCGTCGCAGTAGACGGGGGAGCCCGAGAAGCCGGGGCCGATGCCGGTGTCATCAACGGCCGGGCCGGACACCCGGATCAGGATCCGCGGTCCGCTGAGCCCAGTCTCCGCCGCGATCACGTCCACGATGTCGACGTTGAACGACGAGATCTCCGTGCCCCTGATCACCGACAGGCCGGTGCAGCGCATGCCCGGCTTCACCTCGGACAGCGGCATGATGGGATCGGCTGCGCGAGCCGCCGGGGCGGCCACGAGCATCGTGAGCAGGAGAACCAGGGACCGCCGGCGCAAGACAATCCACAGTACCTTGAACGAGCAGAATCAACCAATTAGGAGGCCAGGTGCAGAGCACCCTCGGTGAGTTCAAGGAAACCCAGTCTCAGCAGCCCTTTGCGCTGCAGAACTCGAAGCTGCTGAAGGTCAGCCTGAACCAGGTGTCCATTCAGGCCCGGGCGGGATCGATGGTCGCCTACCAGGGCGACGTGGTGTTCGAGCACGCCGGCAGCGGCGGGCTCAGCCGCATGATGAAGAAGGCCGTCTCCGGCGAGGGCACGACGCTGATGAAGATGTCGGGCGGCGGCGAGGTGTTCCTCGCCCACACCGCCCAGGACATCCACCTGCTCTATCTCGAGAACGACGCGATCACGGTGAACGGGCAGAACCTGCTCGCGTTCGACGCGGGGATCGACTGGGACATCAAGAGGGTCGAGGGAGTGTCCGGGATGATGGGCGGCGGCCTCTTCAACATGGCGCTCACGGGCACCGGCTGGGTGGCGATCGTCTCCGACGGCCCGCCCGTGCTCCTCAACACGGCGGACGCCCCGACGTTCGCCGACCCGCAGGCCGCGATCACGTGGGCATCGAGCGTGCAGACCGGGATCAAGACCGACATCAAGCTGAAGAACTTCATCGGCAAGGGCTCCGGCGAGTCCGTCCAGATGTCGTTCTCGGGCGCGGGCTGGGTGCTCGTCCAGCCGAGCGAGGGCCGCGTGAATGCGTCCACGCCGTCCGGCGGCGGCGCCGGTGGCCTGCTCGGCAACCTGACCGGTTGAGAGGCGCGGGCGGCGGCATGCGCCGCCGCCCATACTTCATTTGGTGAAGTCTTGCTGTAAAATCGCCAATGTGGTCGATCCAAGCTGCCCCGTTTGTGCCACCGCAGACATCATCTGCGGCAAGTGGACGATCCTCGTCATCCGCGACCTGGCCGAGGGCCGCAGCCGGTTCTGCGAGCTGGAGCGCTCGCTCGCCGGCATCAGCCCGCGGACGCTGTCGCTGCGCCTGAGGGCGCTGGAGGAGCAGGGCATGGTCGCGCGGCACACCTACCCCGAGGTGCCGCCGCGGGTCGAGTACTCGCTCACCGAGAAGGGCGAGGCGCTCGTGCCGCTCATCGAGGACATGCGCCGCTACGGGCGCGAGTACCTCGGCGTTGACGACTGCGCCGTGACGCCGGCCGAGCCGGTAGCCGCCTAACCCCGCGGCAGGACACCCGCCCGCGGCGACGAAATCGCGTCGCATGCGCAATCGTGCTCTCCATGAGGCGCTGCGGAACTTCGCGCTGGAGGCCGCCGCGCTGCTCACCGACGATCTGAAGGACGGCGCCGAGGTCGAGTTCGACGTCGTCGACGAGGGCGGTGGCCGGGGCCCCGCCCTGTACCGCTACGAGCCGCGCACAGGTGCGTTCATCGAAGAGCGCTGGTCGCGGCTGCGCGAGCTGCCCGCCCGCGAGCCGGCCTGCCGGGAGCTCGGCGCGGGGGCGTCGGCGTGGCTGCGCGTGAACGGGCTGCGCGGCGAGCAGGCCGAGCCGGCCCTGCGCGCGATGCTCGAGCGGCTCTACGAGGACGCCACCAGCTTCGGCTTCCCCGAGGAGCGGTTCGAGCGGGTGTACGGCGAGGTCGAGCTGACCCTGTACCGGGACGCGGTCCGCGCGCGCCTGATCGCTCCGCTTCACGGCGCGTGGATGCATGCCGAGCGGATCGAGCTCGGCGACGGCCTCTCGCTGGCGCGCGGCGATGCGATGGAGGGTCCTCACGACCGCACCTCGCTCCTGTGCGTGCTCGAGCGCGACGTGCCGGCCGACGACCCGATCCCGGCCGAGGAGGCCGCCGGGCGCTTCGCCTCGGTCGTGACCGCGATGCGGCTGTGGGCCCCGGGCGGCGTGTCACTCGGCACACCCGGCTGGCGCCAGGCGGACGAGGCCCGCTGGCAGCCGGTGCCGATCGGCTCGAGCACTCGTCCGCGTGGCGAGTGGATGCTGCCCGCCGGCGACGAGCAGGCCTTCCGCGAGTTCTTCACGGCGATCTGCGTAGCCGAGCGTCCGCCGCACGTGGCGTGGGCACTCGACCGCTTCGAGATGGGATCGGCCCAGGAGACGGACGCCGAGGCGCTAACCGACCACCTGCTGGGGCTGCGCGCCCTGCTCGACGCCACCACAGAGACCGGACAAGCCAGCTTCGGGCTGCGCCTCGCGGCGCTGTGCGCCGAGGAGGGCAGCCGCGGCGAGCTCCAGGAGCGGATGGAGACCGCCACCCGCCTGGAGCGGTACGTCATGGGCCACTCGACCGGCGTGGGCATCGACATCGAGTCTCCGCGCGAGTTGGTGGCCGAGGTCGAGGGCCACCTGCGCGCGCTCCTGCGGGACGTGCTGTGCGGCTACCTGGAGTCCGACCTGAAGTCCGTGGCCGACGACATCATGATCGAGTCTCATGGCGAGCCGCTTGGCGAGATCGAGGCGCACGACATGCGCACGCCGGCCCATGAGCCTCGCTTCCACCGCGAGGAGGTCCCCACCTTCGAGGAGCCGATGACCTTCGAGCCGGAGCTCGAGCGGAAGGCCGAGCCGGACCCGGAGCCGGACCCCGAGCCGGACTACGAGGCGCAGTACGACGAGGCGGAGTACGACGACGAGCCGGACACCGCCGAGATCGAGCCGGTGGCGGTGGTGGCCGAGCCTGCCGCGCCCGTACAGCACGAGCTCGACGGAGTCACCCAGTCGGCCGACTGGGGCTGGGACGACCCCGAGGACTTCTCGGCGCCCGTCTAGAGCCGCTCAGCCGAACAGGAACTCGTCCATCCGGCGCAGCCCGGCCAGGTCGTGCACGTCGTCGTCGAGGTGGGGGACCTCGATCATCGGCTTGCGGCCGAGGCGCTTCTTCAGGTCGGCGAGGTTGCGGCGGTCCTGGGCGGCCAGGCGGCGCTCCTCCTCGAACGTCCGCATCACCTTGCGCGCCAAGCCGGCGTCGCCGAGCAGCTCGATTAGCTCGCCCGAGGGGTCGCCCCTCGGCGCCGGCGGCCGCACCCGGTTGGCCACCACGCCCGCGAACGGCAGACCCGCGTCTAGCAGGCGGTGGTGGAACCAGCCCGCCTCCTCGACCGCGTCCGCGCGCGGTGAGGTCACGAGTACGAAGGCGCTGCGGCTGTCCGCCAGCAGCGCGTTCACGCGCTCGGCTCGCTCGCGGAAGCCCTCGGTCATCCCCGCGAAGCTCGAGAAGAACGCGGACAGGTCCTCGAGCAGGTTCAGGCCGGTGGCCCGCCCCAGCACCGAGAACACCACCCCGGACCCGCGCCCAAGGACCTTCAGGCCCAGCGCTCCGGGGCCGGTGAGCGCCTGCAGCGTCCTTGAATCGATGAAGTCGGCCAGCTTCTTCGGTGCGTCGATGAAGTCGAGCGCGTTGCGCGTGGGCGGTGTGTCGAGCACCAGGACGTCGTAGCGGCCCTCCTGGTGGAGCTCGTGGAGCTTCTCCATCGCCATGTACTCCTGCGACCCGGCCACCGCGTTCGAGAGCTCCTGGTAGATCCGGTTCGAGAGCACGGCGTCGCGTGTGCGCTCGTCGGGCGCGTGCCACTCGACGAGCTCGTCGAAGGTGCGTTTCGGGTCGAGCATCATCGCCCACAGCTCGCCGTCCACGTCGGCCTTCACCAGCCGCTCTTCGTTGCCGAGCTCCGGCAGCCCGAGCGAGTTCGCCAGCCGCTTCGCGGGGTCGATCGTCAGGACCGCGACCTTCTTCCCGCGCGCGGCCATGCCGAGGGCGATCGCCGCCGAGGTCGTGGTCTTGCCGACGCCGCCGGAGCCGCAGCAGATGCACACCTCCTTCCGGGCGAGCCAGTCGCCGATCACAGCCGACGCTCCAGCTCGGCCGACAGCCGCTCGAGCTCCCCGCGCCCCAGCTCGGGCTCGAACACGCGCGGGAGCGTGGCCACCGGCGCCCCGGCCGCCCGCCGCAGCCGCCGCACCTGCGCGTGTTCGCCGCGCGCCCGGCGATGCTCCGCGAGCGACGCGTCGATGGCGGCCCGCGCCACGCGGCTCCCGCCCGCGGCCGCCTCGAGCCGGCGGCACTCCTCCGTCCGGAAGCGGGCCGGATGCACCGCGTTCACCACGATCGCGTCGATCTTCATCCCGAGATCCCGGTCGAGCGCTCGCTCGAACTCAACGGTCTCGTTCACCGGCATCTCCTCCGGCAGCGCCACCGCGAGCACGCCGGTCTGACGCGGGTCGCGCAGGAACGTGTCGATCCGCTCGGAGTGCCGGCCCACCGGCCCCACGCGCGCGATGCTCGCGTAGGTGCTCGGCGCCCGCAGCATCGCCAGCCCGTGCCCGGTGGCGGGTGCGTCCACGATCGCGAGGTCGAACGGCCGGCCGCCGGCGCGCGGCTCGAGCTGGGCGAGGTCCCAGACCTTCCCGATCGTTACCAGCTCGGTGAGCCCGGGCGCAGCGGCGGTGAGGTATTGGAACAGGCTGCTTCCGCCGAGCACCCCCGCGAGCGTCCGCGACTTCAGCTGGTAGCGGAGCCACTCGCGCTTCGCCTCCTCGGGGTCCACGGAGACCGTGGTCAGCTCGGGGACGAGCTTCGACATGCGGTCGCTTCCGGCCACCTCGCACAGCACCACGCGCTTGCCGTGACGCGCCGCGGCGAGGCCGAGCGCGACCGCCACGGTCGTCTTTCCGGCGCCTCCCTTGCCGGTCACGACGACCAGGCGCTTGTCGAGTAGCGGAATCACCGGACGGGAAGACTGAAGGATTCCGCCCAGCCCGTGCGAATACCGCTTGCGTAATGGATGCCAAGGCGAAGGTCATCGCGTTCACAAACCAGAAGGGCGGCGTCGCCAAGACGACGACCACGCTCAACCTCGCGGCGGCATTCGTCGAGCGAGGCCACCGCGTGCTGTGCGTCGACCTCGACCCGCAGGGCAACCTAACGATGAGTCAGGGCATCGATCCCGATTCGCTCGACGCGTCGATGTACGACGTGCTCGTGCACCAGCTCTCGATCCGAGAGGTCATCCGCAAGCGCGAGGTGGACGTCGCCTGTTCGTCGATCGACCTCGCCGGAGCCGAGATCGCGATGTCCACGATGATCGGCCGCGAGCGCTCGCTGAAGAAGGGCCTCGAGCCGGTTCGCGACGACTACGACTACATCTTCATCGACACCCCGCCGAGCCTTGGGCTGCTCACGATCAACGCCCTGACGGCCTCGCAGAAGGTGATCGTCCCCGTGCAATGCGAGTATCTGTCCATGCGCGGGCTGATACAGCTCCAGAACACGCTGTCTATGGTGCGCGAGGAGCTGAACCCGGAGATCGAGATCGAGGGCATCCTGCCGACGCTCGTGGACAATCGCACCGTGCACGCCAAGGAGGCCATCGAGATCCTCGAGGAGAACTTCGGCGACCGCGTGTTCGCGTCGCGCATCAACAAGACCGTTCGTTTCGCCGAGGCCCCGGTCAAGGGCATGTCGGTGCTCAAGTACGACCCGGACGGGAAGGCGGCGTACGCCTACCGACGGCTAGCGGAGGAGGTCCTGGCGAATGGCAAGCGGTAAGAGGGCGAGCATGCGCGAGGGCCCCCTGGCGCAGCTCTTCCGCAAGACGGAGGAGGACGACGCTCGTCCGAAGGAGCAGCCGCGCCAGGAGGACGAGCCCAAGCTCGGCCGGCCGCTGCCCGAGGGCGGCCCGGCGCCGCAGGTCACGAAGCACCTGCCCGAGCCCCAGGCCCACGCCGAGAGCCACCACCTCGAGGACCGGATGACGGAGGCCGCCAAGCGCGCCGACGACCGTGAGGCACGTCGCGCCGAGCGCGAGGAGCGCTGGAGCCGCTACGACGGCGTGCCCAGCCCGGAGGAGCGCCTCAAGTCCGTCTTCTCCCAGGACATCCCCGAGAACATCATGGAGCGCGACCCGGTGCCGGCTCAGCGCGAGCCCATCCCCGAGTCGGAGCCGTTCATCCGCGTGGCGCCCGATCGCCCGACCGAGCCCGTCCTGCGCGTCGTCGGCGTGGGCGGCGCGGGCGTGAACGCCGTCAACCGGATGATCGAGGCCGAGGTCGAGGGCGTGGAGTTCATCGCGGTGAACACCGACGTCCAGTCGCTCGAGGGCTCCTCCGCGTCCACGCGGCTGCACATCGGGAACACCGCCACGCGCGGGCTCGGCTCCGGCTCGAACCCGGACCTGGGCCGCGCGGCCGCGGTCGAGGACTACGACGAGATCAAGAGCCACCTCAAGGGCTCCGACATGGTGTTCATCGCCGCCGGGTCGGGTGGCGGCACCGGCACCGGCGCGGCGCCCGTGGTGGCGCGGATCGCCCGCGAGGTCGGGGCGCTGACCGTCGGCATCGTCACGAAGCCGTTCTCGTTCGAGGGTGCGCGCCGCGGCGATCAGGCCGATCAGGGCGTGGAGGACCTCGCACGCGAGGTCGACACGCTGATCGTCATCCCGAACGCGCGACTCCTGTCGGTGCTCGACAAGTCGACCTCGATGGTCGAGGCGTTCCGCGTGGCCGACGACGTGTTGCGCCAGGGCGTGCAGGGCATCTCCGACCTCATCACCCTCCCCGGGCTGATCAACCTGGACTTCGCCGACGTGCGGACCATCATGGCCGAGGCCGGCCAGGCGCTGCTCGGGATCGGGATGGGCACGGGCGACCGGCGCGCGATGGACGCGGTGGAGCACGCGATCGAGTCGCCGCTCCTCGAGACGTCGCTCGACGGCGCGCGGTCGATCCTGCTGTCGATCACCGGCGGCCGCGACCTCTCGCTGTGGGAGGTCAACGAGTCCGCCAAGGCGGTGGCCGAGGCCGCGCACCCGGACGCGAACATCATCTTCGGCGCCATGGTCGACGACAAGGTCGAGGACCAGGTGTGGGTGACCGTCGTGGCCACGGGCTACGGCGACCGCCCGATCCGTCGCGAGTCGCCGCGCAGCATCCCGGCCGACGCGGAGCCGCAGGTGCGGCGTTCGCGGGAGCGCTCCTGCGCGACGAGCGCCGGGATCCTGGCCGACATAGACGTGCCCGAGTTCGTCCCACGCGGCTGACCAGCGTCAGCGTCTAGGCTCGCGCCGATGAGAGGGGTGGTCGCAGCCGGCCATCCGCTCACGGCCGAGGCCGGGGCGGACGTCCTACGCGCCGGCGGCAACGCGGTCGACGCGGCGGTGGCGGCGGTGCTGATGTCGTTCGTCTGCGAGGCGCCGCTGACCGGGCCGGGCGCCGGCGGGTTCATGGTCGTGCACGCCGGCGGCGAGTCGCACGTGCTCGACTTCTTCGTGGCCGCACCCGGGCTGGGCGCCGAGGCTCGCGAGCCCGGCGAGCTCGTCCCGATCGACATTCGGTTCTCCGAGGACGCGGTCCAGCGCTTCAACATCGGGCCGGCCTCGTGCGGGGCCTATGGCACCACGCTCGGGCTGGCGGAGACGCTCCGCCGGTTCGGCACCGTGAGGCTCGGCGACCTGACGGCGGCCGCCGCGCGGGCCGCGCGCGAGGGGGTGGAGGTCGTGCCGATGCAGGCGTTCCTCTACACGGTGCTGGGTCCGATCGTCACCTCGACGCCCGAATGCGCCGCGCTCTATGCGCCGGAAGGGCGGCTGCTCGTGGAGGGCGAGACATTCCGCGCCCCGGAGCTCGGCGACCTGCTCGAGCGGCTCGGCGCGGAGGGGCCGGGCTTCCTATACACCGGCGACTTGGCCCGCGCCGTCAGCGACTGGGTGCTCCAGCGCGGCGGGATGCTGACCCGGGACGATCTCGCCTCGTACGAGCTGATCGAGCGCCAGCCGGCGCGCGTGACATATCAGGGGCGCGAGGTGATCACGAACCCGCCGCCCTCATCCGGAGGGATCCTGATCGCGGACGCGCTCGGCATTCTCGAGCGGCTCGAGCGACCGCACGACCCCTCGGTGATCGCCGAGGTGATCGCGTCGACGAACCGGGCGCGCGACGCGGACTTCCTCGAGGGTCTCGCCACCGAGGGCTTCCTCGAGCACTTCCTCGCGAATCAGGCGCTTGACTCGGTCGCGACCGAGGTGCGCTCGCGGCTCGGGAACACGACCCACGTCTCCGTCATGGACGCCGAGGGCGCCTGCGCCTCGGTCACCTGCTCGAACGGGTCGTGCTCGGGGGTCGTCGTGCCGGGCACCGGCGTCCACCTCAACAACATGCTGGGCGAGGAGGACCTGAACCCGCTCGGCTTCCACCGGCATGTGCCGGGTGCGCGCGTGCCGAGCATGATGTCCCCCACCGTCGTCCTGCGCGACGGCGCCCCCGAGATCGCGATCGGGAGCGCCGGCTCCAACCGGATCCGCTCGGCGATCCTCCAAACGGTTCTAGGGGTGATGGACCGCGGGCTGCCCGCGCAGGAGGCCGTCTCCGCCCCGCGGCTGCACGTCGAGGACGGCCAGGTGGACGCGGAGCCGGGGGTGGACGCCGCCGCCCTCGACCGGCTTGAGGAGGCGGGCTGGATGGTCAGGCGCTGGAGCGAGCCCAACCTGTTTTTCGGCGGCGTCCAGGCGGTGGCGCGCAACCACGCGACGGGCGAGCTCACCGGTGGCGGCGATCCGCGCAGAGGTGGGGTTGTGAGCGTGGTCGGCTAGTCCGGCCAAAGTGTGGGGGTTTCCGCAATTTCGCAAGGGTCGGGGCGGGCGTAGCTTCGTTTCATCCCCGAAGCAAGGAGCCCAAAAGTGAGTACCGCCCTCCCCGCCTCCTCCAAGAGCCGCCGCACCCGCCGCGTTCCGGTGCTCGCGGCGGCAAGCGCTCTGGTCGCCGCGGCCTCGGTCACGGTGACTCTCGCGGTCGCCACGGGCGGCTCTGACACCAGCTCCCCGGCGCCGGCGGGCACGCCCTCCGTGGCACAGCCTGACCGCGCCAAGCTCTATCGGTACGGACTGGACGCTTCCCTGCCGAGCACGGTCGACTCCACGCGCGCGGCTGAGCGCTTTCATCACCGCTGAGCGGCTTATCATCGGTGTCCGTGGAACTCCAACGTGAGTCGCCGCCTGCCGCGGCGCTCGTGGGCCGCGAAGTCGAGATTGACGCGGTCCGCGAGCTCCTCACGACGACGTCGGCGACCTCCGGGATCCTGCTCGAGGGCGAGGCCGGCATCGGCAAGACCGCGCTGTGGCTGGCGGGCATTGCCGAGGCCGAGGAGCAGGGTCTGCGAGTGCTCACCACGAGACCGGTCGCGTCGGAGACCGCTCTGTCTCACGCCGCGCTCGGCGACCTGCTCGCTCCCGTGGTCGACGAGGTCGCCCCGGACATTCCGGCGCCGCAGCGCCACGCGCTCGACGTGGCGCTGCTGCGCGCCGCTCCGGGTTCCGGGCTGGTGGACCCGCGGGCGGTGGGCGCCGCCACGCTCGCCGTGCTCCGAGCAGCCGCCGACGAGGCTCCCCTCGCCCTCGCGATCGACGACGTCCAGTGGCTCGACCCTGCATCCGCCGATGCGCTCAGGTTCGCCATGCGACGTCTCGGCGACGAGCGCGTGGTGCTGCTCGCGACACGGCGCGCGGCTCCGGGAGCGGAGCCGCTCGACCTTGGCCTCGCCGACGAGCGGATCATCCGGATCGCCGTCGGGCCGCTCGGGACCGACGCCCTCCACCGGATTCTCCAGAGCCGCCTCGGCGGTGGTGTCTCATGGCCGGCCCTTGCCCGCCTGGCCGAGGTCTCGGCCGGCAACCCGTACTACGTGCTGGAGCTCGCGCGGGCCGCGCTTCGCCAGGCAGGGAGTGGCGCGGTGACGGCGGAGCTACCCCTGCCCGAGGGGGTCTACGCCGTGCTGCAGGACCGCCTGCGCTCGCTGCCCGCGGCGACGACGGACGCGCTCGGAACCATCGCGGCGATGGGCCGGCCGACGATTGCGGCCGCGACCGCCGTGGTCGACGCCGGCGCGCTCGATGCCGCATTCACGGCCGAGGCCGTGCATGAGGACGGCGACAAGATCCGCTTCGATCACCCCCTGCTCGCCGAGGCCGCGTACCGGCTGCTCCCTCCCTCACGGCGCCGAGCCGTGCACGAGCAGCTCGCCGAGATCGCGGTCGATGCCGAGGAGCGAGCACGGCATCTGGCGGCGGCCTCGACGACCACCGATGTGTCGGTGGCCGCGGAAATAGCGGCAGGTGCCGGCGCCGCCGCGGCGCGCGGGGCTCCGGCCACCGCCGCGGAGCTGCTCGAGGCATCGGCCCGTGTCGAGCCCGACCCGGAAGTCGCCGCCCGTCGCCGCATCGACGCCGTGCGGCATCACGTGGCCGCCGGAGACGGCCGCCGGGCGAGCGCGCTGGCCCATGCCCTGGTGGACGAGCTTCCTCCCGGTCCACTCCGCTCGCGAGCGCTCGTCGTGTGCACGGACCCAGACGGTCCGTTGGACGAGATACTCGAGTTCGCGCGCCAGGCGGTCGAGGAGGCGGAGGGCGACCCGGAGGCTGTCGTCGAGGCGCTCGTTGCGGAGGCATTAGGGCTCTCGCTCGCGGACCGTTACGACGAGGCGCTCGAGCGCCTGGTGCGCGCGAACGAGGAGTGCGGGCCGGGCATGGACAGGACGCTGCGCGTCAACGCGAT
>JBEVKE010000141.1:0-7855 GCA_040509835.1 Thermoleophilaceae bacterium | reverse complement strand
GTGCACGGCGGCCTCCGCTACCTCCAGAACTTCGACCTCGGCCTCGTGCGCGAGGCACTGCTCGAGCGCTCCCTGCTCGTGAAGCTTGCGCCGCACCTCGTGCGCCCGCTCCCGTTCATCGTGACCACGTTCGAGGGCAAGCGGCCCGACCGCATGCTCGGCATGGGGCTGAACATGTACGACGTCTTGGCCTGGCGTCGCGGCCGCGGCCGCGACGAGGCGGAGGAGTGGAGCCCCGAGCGCCACCGGACGATCGACGGCCCGGAGGTGGTCGACTTCATCCCCGCTCTCGCCGAGCGCGAGCCCACGGGCGGGTACCTCTTCTACGACTGTCAGACCGACGACGCGCGGCTCGTTTTGACGGTGCTCGGCGAGGCCGAGCGGTTCGGCGCGGTGATCGCGAACCGCTGCGAGGTCACGGGGCTCGTGGAGCGCGGCGGCCGCGCGGCCGGCGTGCTCGTCCGGGACGGCCTTGGCGGCGGCGGCGAGTTCGAGCTGTGCGCCGACAACGTGGTCAACGCCACCGGCGTGTGGGCGGACCGGATCCGCCCGCAGGAGCTGTACGCCGAGGAGGAGATGCCGGTGATCCGGCCGAGCCGCGGCACGCACATCACGCTGCCGCGCGAGCTGGCGGACTTGCGGGCGGGCGCGATCGTCCCGGCCGGCGGCGGCCGGACGGTGTTCGTGCTGCCGTGGCTGGGGCGGACGCTCGTGGGCACCACGGACAACGACTACGAGGGCTCGGTCGAGCACGTGCCGCCGGCCGACGAGGACGTGGCGTACCTGCTCGAGGCCGTGAACGCGTTCTTCGCGACCGACCTCGGCCCGAGCGATCTCAGCGGGGCGTACGCCGGCGTGCGCCCGCTGATCTCGACCGGCGACCCGAAGAAGTCGGTGGACATCTCGCGGAAGGCCGAGCTGTACGAAACGAGCTCCGGGCTCGTGACGATCACCGGCGGCAAGCTGACCACCTGGCGGCGGATGGCGAAGCTCGCTGTGGACAGGGTGGTGGATCGCGAGGGCCGCGAGGCGCCGTGCCGGACGAACGAGATCCAGCTCGGGATGCCGGTCGACGCAGCCAGCCTGCCGGAGGCCACCGGGGTGGACGAGGAGACGCGGGTGCACCTTGCGTCCCGATACGGACACGCGGCGAACCTGGTGATGAGGCTCGCGGCGGTCGATCCCGGACTGGCCGATCGCATCTCGCCCGACCTGCCGGACATCGCCGCCGAGGCGGCCTTCGCGGTCGACCACGAGCAGGCGCAGTCGGTGGCCGACGTGCTGCTGCGCCGGACGCGCCTTGGGCTGCTCGACGCCCGGCGTCTCTGCGAGGAGGGCGACGAGGGGCCCGCGAAGGTGGCGCGCGCGATGGCCGCCCTGCTCGACTGGGACGACGCCAGGGTGGAGCGGGAGCTGGCCGACTGGCGCGAGGAGGCCGCTGCGGAGGGACTTGTTCCCTCGCTCACATCCGTGCCCGCCGCTCCGTCGCGTCGCGAGGAACCATCGCCCACAGCTCCTGGTGCAGCCCCCGAGGAGGCCGCGTGATCCTCCGCCTGCGTGACCGCGAGCTCGACCTCACCGGCCCGGCGATCATGGGCATCGTCAACGCCACGCCGGACTCGTTCTCGGACCGGCAGGGCCCGAAGGAGCCGGACGAGCTCGCCGATCGCGGCCTGCGGCTGGTGGAGGACGGTGCCGCGATCGTGGACGTGGGCGGCGAGTCGGGGCGGACCGACACCGAGGCAGTCCCCGTCGAGACCGAGATCGAGCGGGTGGTGCCGGTGATCGAGCGGCTGGCGGCCGGCGGCGCGCTCGTGTCGGTCGACACCTGGCGCGGCCCGGTCGCGCGCGCCGCGCTCGCCGCGGGCGCGCACATGATCAACGACGTGAGCGGGCTGAGCGACGAGTCGGTGGCCGCGGCGTGCGCCGAGGCCGGCGCGGCGCTCGTGATCACTCACACGGCGGCGCCGCCGAAGACCAAGGCCTACCCGCACTACGACGATGTGGTCCGAAGCGTGGGCGACTTCCTCGCCGAGCGCACGGCCGCGGCGCGCGCGGCGGGCCTAGGCGAGGAGCACGTCGTCCTCGATCCTGGTATCGACATCGCCAAGAGCCCGGCAGAGTCGGTCGAGCTGATCCGCAGGCTGCCCGAGCTGGTGGAGCTCGGCCGGCCGCTCCTCCTGGCGGTGTCGCGCAAGGACTTCATCGGGGCCCTGACCGAGCGGCCACCGGCCGCACGCGACGCCGGGACGCTGGCCGCGGTCGGCGCCGCCGTGGACGGAGGCGCAAAGATCGTGCGTGTGCACGACGTGGCCGGCACCCGCGACTTCCTCCGCGTCCACCACGCGCTCGAGCACGGCGCGGATCACGGCCTCGCGCTGGCGCCCGAGCTCCGGAGGGAGGCGGTATGAGCGAGGGGCTGACGATCGCCCAGCTGTCCGACCTTCACTGCGGCTCGCCGAGCTTCGTGCCCAGCCTGCTGGACCGGGCCATCGTCGAGGTGAACGAGATGGAGCCTGACGTCGTCGTGATCTCTGGCGACCTGACCGGCGACGGTTATCGCGGCGAGTACGAGGAGGCGCGCGAGTACCTGAACAAGATCGACTGCGAGCGGATGATCGTCATCCCGGGGAATCACGACTCGCGGAACGTCGGCTACGTCCACTTCGAGGAGCTGTTCGGCCAGCGCCGCTCAGAGTTGCACCTGAACGGCGTGTCGATCCTCGCGGTCGATTCCACCGAGCCCGACCTCGACAACGGCCTCATCGGGCGCGGCCGTTACGAGTGGATCGAGGAGCGCTTCGGCGCCAACGAGGCCTTCCTGCGCATCTTCGTCCTGCATCACCACCTCCTTCCGGTGCCGGGTACGGGCCGCGAGCGGAACATCGTGCACGACGCGGGCGACACGCTCGAGTGCCTCCAGCGAGCCGATGCGCACCTCGTGCTCTCCGGTCACAAGCACGTTCCATACGCCTGGCGGCTCGAGAACCTGTTCGTGGTGAGCGCCGGCACCGTCTCGACGACGCGCCTTCGAGGCAAGACGAAGCCGTGTTACAACGTGATCGAGGCGCGCCCCGACCGCGTGACCGTGTTCCGGAAGTACCCCTTCCACGAGCAGGACGCGATCCTGTCGTTCGACCCGCGCACGTACGACTACGAGAAGGACCCGGGCCTGCTCGGCGAGACCTCGCACGGCTGACCGGGAACGTATCGCGAGTGGAGCGGGTCCGCTTCCGAGTGCTCCGTCCGCGCCGCCGCTAGTCATCCGGCAAGAATGCACGTCGTGCCGGTGATCGCCCTGATCGACGGGGAGCACCACCCGTCCGCCGTCCGTGACGCGCTCGCCGGGCTCGACCTCGCGGGCGTCGTGTTCTGCGGCGGTGAGGAGAAGCTCGGGCCGGGCTCGCTCGAGGAGTACTACGGGATGCGGGTAGAGAGGGATGTGGAGGAGGGGCTGCGCAGGCTGGCGCCGGGCGCCGACGCCGTCGTGGACCTCGCCGACGAGCCGGTGGTGCCCGCCTCGCGCAAGCTGCGGCTCGCCGCGCTCGCGCTCAGCCTCGGGCTGGCCTACGAGGCACCCGGCGCGCGGCTCGAGCCGCCGCGGTACGAGCCGCTCGACTTCGACGGGCCGAAGCTGGCGGTGATCGCGACCGGCAAGCGCACCGGGAAGACCGCGGTGGCCGGCCATTGGGCGAGCCTCCTGCGCGACCTGGGGGCGGACCCCGTGATCGTGTGCATGGGGCGCGGCGGCCCAGCCGAGCCGAGCCTGGCCGAGACGGCGCCGTCGCTCGACGACCTGATCGCGACCGCGGAGAGCGGCTCGCACGCGGCGTCCGACTATCTCGAGGATGCCGTGATCGCCGGCGTGCGGACCGTCGGCTGCCGCCGCGTGGGCGGCGGCTTCGCGGGCGCGCCGTTCGAGTCGAACGTGCCGGACGGCGCGGCGCTCGCGGTGTCGCTCGGGCCGGGCGCGATCGTGTTCGAGGGCTCTGGCGCGTGCATCCCGCCGGTGGAGGTGGACCGGACCGTGTGCATCCTCGGGGCGGGCCCGCCGGAGCCGTTCGCGGAGTACCGGCTGGCGCGCGGCGATCTCGTCCTCGCCGCCGAGGGAGCACCCGATCCGCCCGCGGGCGCGCTGCCGTTCTCGCTGCGCGCCGAGCCGGTCGAGGACGTGCAGGCGGACGCGCGCGTGGCGGTGTTCACCACGGGTGGGACGGAGGTCCACGGCGTCCCGGAGCCGGTGGTCGTCTCCACCAACCTCGCGCGCCGTGCCGCGCTCTCCGCCGACCTCGACCGCGCGGCGGCCGACGGCGCCGGCGTCTACCTGACCGAGCTGAAGGCCGCGGCCATCGACACGGTGGCCCCCCGCGCGCGTGCGGAGGGCGCGCGCGTCGTCTTCATTCGTAACCGACCCATCGGGATCGACGACGCACTCGTCAACCTTTACCGCGATGCCGCCTGAGACCATCATCGTCCACAAGGGCCACGGCCTGCCCTATTCGAAGGGGCTGATGGCCCAGGCGATCTCGGCGACCGGGCTCTCGCCGGGGCGTTCCTTCGAGCTCGCGCGCGTGATCGAGGAGCGGCTCGACGGGGGCCAGATCCGCACCGCCGACCTCCACGCGCTCGCTGAGGATGTGCTCCGCACCGAGCAGGACGAGACCACCGCCCGTAGGTACGCGAGCTGGCGCCGGCTCGACCGGCTCGAGCGCCCGCTGGTGGTGTTGCTCGGCGGCACGACGGGCGTCGGCAAGTCCACGATCGCGTCGATGCTCGCCGGCCGGCTCGGCGTGAACCGCGTGATCGCGACGGACGTGATCCGCCAGGTTCTCCGGGCGTACTTCACGCATGAGGCGATGCCCACGGTCCACTACTCGGCCTTCGAGGCCGGCGGCATCGCCGGCTACCGGGACCAGGCCGAGCGGGTGGGCACGGGAATCACGGCGATCGTCGACCGCGCGGCGAACGAGGCGAAGCCGGTCGTCGTTGAGGGCGTGCACGTCGTCCCGGGCGGAATTCATCCACGCACGCGCGAAAGATGCGTGCTCGTGGAGGCGCTCATCGTGGTGGAGGATCAGGATCTCCATAGGGGCCACTTCTCCCACCGCCGCGGAACCCGCCCGGCCGAGCGATATATCGCTAGCTTCGAAGACATACGACGGCTTCAGGACCACCTGTGGGAACGGGCGCGTTCCGAGGGGGTCGTGGTGATTGACAACGAAAACGTCGACGACGTGCTCGCACGGCTCATGCAGCTCGTGCTCGATGCCGTCCAGGAGGACCAATGAAACTGTTCATCGACACCGGATCAGTGGCCGAGGTCGAGGAGATCGCGGCCTGGGGAGTGCTCTCGGGCGCGACCACCAATCCGACGCTGCTCGCGAAGGAGGACGGCGATCCCGGCGACAGCATCCGGCGCATCTGCGAGCTCGTCGACGGGCCGACCTCGGCAGAGGTCGTCTCGGACAACGCGCGCGACATGGTCGCCGAGGGACGCGCGCTGGCGGCACTCGATGACCGCGTGGTCGTGAAGGTCCCGTTCTCGGCCGAGGGCCTTGCGGCAACGCGCGAGCTCTCATCCGACGGCATCCCGGTCAACGAGACGCTCGTGTTCTCGGCCGCGCAGGCGCTGCTCACCGTCGAGGCGGGCGCGACCTACGTGTCGTGCTTTATGGGGCGGCTCGACGACATCTCGGTCACCTCGGAGGACGTGGTCGCCGAGATCGTCGAGGCGCTCGGTCCGGACCGCGACGCGCAGGTGCTCGCGGCGTCGATGCGGCACCCGGTCCACGTGGTGACCGCCGCCCGGCTCGGATGCGAGGTGGCGACCATCCCGTACAAGGTGTTCAAGCAGATGCTGGGCCACCCGCTGACCGAGGCGGGGATCGCCAAGTTCGCCGACGACTGGAAGAGCCGGCCCGAGTTCGGCGAGTGGCTGCGCGGGCTGGTCGACGAGAGCGTCGCCGCGAAGCGGTAGGCGGCGACCGCTAGGGTACGCCGCCGCATGTCGGTCCTGAACAGGAAGGAGCTGGCGGACAGCCCGCTCGCCGACCTCCACCAGATTGCCGCGGAGCTGGGCGTGGAGGGCTATCGCGCCATGCGCAAGGACAACCTGATCGGGGCGATCCTCGGTGTGAGCGGCGTCTCGGACGATCCGGCTGAGGGCACGGCCGCGAACGGTGAGTCCGCCGGCGGCGAATCTGCCGTCGCGGTCGCTGACGAGGCCTCGGTAGCCGTGGCCGACGAGGGCTCTGAGGAGGACACGTCCGAGGGGACGTCCGAGGACACGTCAGAGGACACATCGGAAGGCACGTCGGAGGGAACTTCGGAGGGCACGTCTGAGGGCACGTCCGACGAGGGCGAAGCGGTCGTCGAGGAGGAGCCCGAGGTCGTCGAGGACGAGATCTCGGACGACGAGATCTCGACCGGCGTGCTCGACGTGCTCGCCAACGGGAGCGGCTTCGTGCGCGTTGACCCCGCGGGCCAGTCTCGCGGCGACGTGTACGTGTCGCAGGCTCAGATCCGGCGCTGCGAGCTGCGCGCCGGTGACGAGGTGAGCGGTCCGGCGCGGCGGCCGCGGCGGAACGAGCGGCACCCGTCGCTCGTGCGCGTGGAGACCGTGAACGGCGCGCCCGCCGAGCCGGCCGAGGAGCGGCCCTGGTTCGGAGAGCTGACCGCGGTCTTCCCGACCCAGAAGCTGCCGGCGCCGAAGGCGCTGAAGGACGTGCCGTACGGGCGCGGGTCGCGCGTGGCGATCGCAGGGCCGCCCGGAACCGGCGCCAGCACGCTGCTGCGTGAGCTCGCTCAGGGGCTCTCGGGCGACGAGGAGCTCGGCGTCCAGGTCGTGCTCGCGGGCGCCCTGCCCGAGGTAGCGACCGAGTGGCACCGCACCGACGGCCTCGCGGTCACCGGCGGCAGCTTCGACCGCTCGCCCGACGCCCAGGCCCAGGCGGCCGAGCTCGCGGTGGAGCGCGCGAAGCGGCTCGTGGAGCGCGGCGGCCACGCCGTGGTGCTGATCGACTCACTCGAGGGACTGCCGGCAGGAGCGCGTCGCCGCGTCTTCGGCGCCGGCCGCGCGACCGAAGAGGGCGGCACCCTCACGGTCATCGCCGTGGTGGGCAGCGACGCCGAGGCGCTGCGCTGGGCAACGAGCCGCGTGGTCCTGGCGCCGGACGGCAAGCTCGCTCCGGAGAGCGGGACGTTGCGCGCCGACCTACTTGCGTAACGACTTGCACTGAGGCTCTCGGGTTGGGCGTTTTATGTACTCGCTTCGGTACATAAGTCGACCCACCGTCCGAACGCGGCTCCTTCGCCGCTGAGCCCTAGCGCCGGTACGCCACCCGGCGCCAGCTCGGCTCGGGCGAGAGCTCGATGAGCTCAAAGTTGCGGTCCGGCTGCGCGTAGCCGAACGAGCTGTTGGCGTCGTCGAAGACCACCTCCAGCTCTCCCTCCATGACCCGCTGGTCGAGCCACGCGCCGCGGAAGACGAGGCGGCGGATCCAGTGGACGAGCGAGCGCTCGGAGGGGCCGTTCAGGTCGGACCAGCACTCGTTGATGTGCTCGCCGAGGTCGGAGTGCGCGTCGGTGACCTCGCCGTTCACAGCGAGGTTGACGAGATCCTCGCGCTCGTCGTCGCCCAGGGGACCATCGACGAAGCCGAGCTTGCAGGCGGCCTGCTCCACGCGCTCGGTGAAGTCACGTTCGTTGAACGTGAACCTGAGCTCGCCGTACTCGAGAACGTAGTCCGAGCCCGATTCGTAGTTGCCTCTCCGCGCGGTATCCATGATGGGTGACTCACCGGGCCCGAACGCCCGCCTGCGACGGAATCGGCCTACGGCGTCGCGATCATAAGCCT
>JBEVKE010000140.1:0-25147 GCA_040509835.1 Thermoleophilaceae bacterium | reverse complement strand
ACGCGCGCAACGAGGAGGAGCTGGCGGCGTGGGTGGTTCGGAGCGAGCGCTACCTCGCCCGCCAGGGCGTGGAGATGGGCGACGTGCGGTTCGTGACGGAGCCCAAGATCGACGGGCTGGCGATCTCGCTCGTGTACGAGGACGGCGTGCTCGTGCGGGGCGCCACGCGCGGCAACGGCGAGGTGGGCGAGGACGTGACGCAGAACCTCCGCACGATCGGCGCGATCCCGCTGCGCGTGGACGACGCGCCACCGCTGCTCGAGGTGCGCGGCGAGATCTACCTTCCGCTGGCAGCATTTGCGCGCCTGAACGAGCAGCGCGCCGAGGCCGGCGAGCCAACCTTCATGAACCCGCGCAACTCGGCCGCCGGCTCGATCCGCCAGCTCGACCCGGCGCTGGCGGCCTCGCGGCCGCTGTCGATGTGGACGTACGGGATCGGGGAGGTGGACGGGCTCGAGTTCGACGCGCACCACGAGTGGCTCGAGTGGCTGCGCGACCACGGGTTCCGCGTGAATCCGGACGTGGAGGTGCACGACACCGTCGAGGAGGTCGTGGCCGCCTGCGACGCGTGGCTCGAGCGCCGCGACAGGCTCGACTTCGAGATCGACGGCGTGGTCGTGAAGGTGGACGACCTCGACCTTCAGCGCCAGCTCGGCGTGGTAGGGCGTGAGCCGCGCGGGGCGATCGCGTGGAAGTTCCCGCCCACCACCGCGACGACGACGCTGAAGCAGGTGGCCTGGAACGTGGGCCGGACCGGGCACATGGTGCCGTTCGCGGTGCTGGAGCCGGTGCAGGTGTCGGGCGTGATCGTGAAGCTGGCGACGCTCCACAACGAGGAGGACCTGCTGCGCAAGGACGTGCGCGACGGCGACGAGGTGATCGTCATGCGCGCCGGCGACGTGATCCCGCAGGTGGTGTCCCCGACCTCGAAGGCCCAGCGCGCCAAGAAGCGCTCGGATCCGCCGCGGCCACCCGACAGGTGCCCTGCCTGCCAAACGCCCACGATCAAGCCCGAGGGAAGCGTCTGGACCATCTGCCCGAACAGGGCGGGCTGTCCTGGACAGGTCTTCCAGGCGGTGAAGCACTTCGTGGGGGCGATGGACATCGACGGACTCGGTGAGGAGAACGTGCGTCGTTTCCTGTCCGAGGAGCTGATCGCCGATTCAGCGGATCTCTACTCCCTCACCCCCGAGCGACTGTCACAACTCGAGGGCTTCGGTGAAATCTCGGCCAACAACCTGATCCAGTCTCTCGAGGCATCCAAGGAGCAGCCGTTCGAGCGAGTGCTGTACGGCCTCGGAATTCCGGGCGTCGGTTTCGTCAACGCGCGGAACCTGGCGCGGAACCTCCGCTCCATGGACGAGCTGATGAGGGCCGATGAGGACAGGCTTGTCGAGGTCGAGGGGATCGGGCCGATCATGGCCCGCACGATTGAGGAGACGCTCGCCGAGGACCGGACCAGGGAGCTGATCCAGCGGTTCAGGGAGTACGGGCTCAGGATGGAGGAGGAGGGCCCGGCGGCGCCGGTCGAAGGCCCGCTCGCCGGCAAGACGCTCGTCCTCACCGGCACGCTCCCGAACCTCACCCGCGAGGAGGCCACGCAGCGGGTCGAGGCGGCCGGCGGCAAGGTCACCGGATCCGTCTCCAAGAAGACCGACTACGTGGTCGCCGGCGCCGACCCCGGGACGAAGATGACGAAGGCGGAACAGCTCGGCACCGAGATCCTCGACGAGGACGGCCTCCTGGCCCTGCTCGGCTAGCTAGCCGTACTTCGCGATCGCCTGGAGCATGCGGTCCTGCAGGCGGCGAGCGCTCGTCGGATAGACGCCGTTCATCAGGATCGAGTACGCGTAGCTCTCGCCGCTCCCGGCTTCGCAGTAGCCCGACAGCGCGCTGACGTTCGAGAGCGTGCCGGTCTTGCCCACGCAGCGCCGGTGGGCCGGGCCGCGCCGCATGCGGTCGAACAGGGTGCCGTCGCTGCCGGCGATGGCGAGCGAGTCAAAAAAGGTGTCGTAGTCGCTCCGGGAGTGCATCGCCGTCAGCAGCTTCACGATGCTGAACGGGGAGGCGCGATCGCCGCGTGAGAGGCCTGAGCCGTCCACCAGCCGCGGCCGGGCGCCGAGCCTGCGAGCAAAGCGGGTGGCGATCCTGGCGCCGCCCGCCGTGGTGCCCACGCCGCCGGCCTGGTGCGCGAGGGCCTTGAGGAGCGTCTCGGCGAAGAAGTTGTCGGACGGCTTGTTGGTGAGCTTGACGAGCCGCGACATGGGCGGCGACTCGACGCTCGCGAGAACGGCCGCATCGGTTGGGGTCACGCCGGCGCGCGGCTTCAGGCGGACCGTGATGTGGCGGGCTTCGAGCGCGTCGTCGAGACGGGCGGCGGCGAAGGCGGGCGGGTTGGCCTGGAAGCCGCGGCCGCCCTCTGTGAACAGGCCGCGGTTGTACGAGAGGGCGCTCAGGGGACCGACCCAGACGGACACGCCGTAGCCGGAGTCCGGGCCCCCGCGAAGGGAGTCGAACGCGGACTCGTCGCCGAACACGCGGCCGGTGACCCGCTCGATGCCGGCCTCCTCGAGCGCGGCGGCCAGGTCCTGGACGGTGGCGCCGCCGCCGTAGGAGCGCTGGGTGAAGCGGCGGCTGCCGAAGGTGGGGTCGCCGTCGCCACGGAGGTAGAGGCTGCCACGGTAGACGCCCTTTGCGTCGAGCTCACCGGTGCCGAGCACCTCGGTGCCCAGGGTGCCCTCGGTCCCGAACCGGGCGAGCGCCGCCGTGGTGGTGAACAGCTTGGTGTTGGACGCCAGGATGCGCGGCGTGTGCTCGCGCCAGTGGAACACCGGCTGGGCGTCGGGTCCGCCTACGTCCGCGACGTAGGCGCTCGCGAAGCCGCCCGCGAGCCGCATCTGGCTCGTGAGCCGCTTCACCATCAGCTCCCTGTCCTGGGCCGTGGCTGTCGCCGGCACGAGCATGAACACGGCCGCGGCGAGTACTGCAATTCGTCGCATCAAGAGCCCCGAACACGCTAGCGACGAGTCCGGAGCGGTCATACTGGTGCCGCATGGGCGAGGTGGTTCGGCTCGAGAAGCCGTCTCAGAAGGACCCGAAGACCGCGGGAAAGCCGAAGCGGCGCAGGCCGCGGCGCTCGCGCACCGCCCTGGTGCTGGGCGGCGGCGGCTTCACGGGCGGGGTCTACGAGATCGGCGCGCTGCGCGCGCTCGACCTGCTGGCCGTGAACCGGACGGTGAACCAGTTCGACGTCTACGTGGGCACGAGCGCCGGCTCGTTCGTAGCCGCGCTCACCGCGAACGGCGTGACCCCCGAGGAGATGATGCGCGTGGTCAACCAGCAGGTGCCCACGCCGTTCAAGGACGTGGACCGCAGCACCCTGATGCGCCCCAACATGATCGAGTTCGCCAGGGCCGGCGCGCTGATGCCGCTCAAGATGGTGGGGCTAGCGCGCAACATGCTCGGCCAGTTCCGGTCGACCTCGGTTATCGACGTGGCGGTGGGCCTGGCGGAGGCGCTTCCGTCGGGGATGTACGACGGGAAGGGCATCGAGGAGTACCTGCGGTCCGTCCTGGGTGATCCCGACCGCGTCGACGACTTCCGCCTGCTCCAGCACGAGCTGTTCCTCACCGCGACCGACCTGGACACGTGCGAGCGGATCGTCATGGGCGGTCCCGACTGGGACGACGTGCCGATCTCGCGCGCCGTGGCCGCCTCGACGGCGCTGCCGATGGTCTACAAGCCGGTGGAGATCAAGGGCCGGCATCTGGTGGACGGCGGGCTGCGGTCGACGACCAACGTGGACGTGGCGGTGGAGGCGGGGGCGAAGTTCGTGATCGTCGTGAATCCGCTGGTGCCGTACGTGAATGACTTCCAGAAAGTGATCCCGACCATGCTCGGCAGCCGCGTGCGGCGGGTGGCGGACATGGGCTTCCCGCAGATCGGCTACCAGGCCTTCAAGCTGATCGCCCACCAGCGCCTCCACGAGGCCGTGAAGCACTGGCGCGAGAAGTACCCCGGCGTTGACATCATCCTGATCGAGCCCGACCCGAACGACGAGCTGATGTTCGAGACGAACATCCTCAACTTCACCCGCCGCGTGGAGATCGCCCGTCACGGCTTCGAATCGGTGACCCTGAAGCTCGCCCAGGACTACGACGAGCTGAAGGCCACCTGCGCGAAGCACGGCATCGAAATCTCGGCCAACCGAGTGCGCAAGGTCGTGAAGAAGTTCAGCGAGGAGCGCGAGCGCACGGCCGCCTGGCGCCGCATCCTGGAGCAGACGACGGGCGCCCTGCTCCGCCAGTCCGGCCAGGCCTAGCCGGCGGACCGCTTCGGCAGCAGCGGGTGCCCGTCCACCACGGCGGACGCGATGTCCACGAGCTTCCGGTTCGTGGTGCGGGACTGATCGCGCAGCATCTCGAAGGCGGACTCGTCATCGACCGAATGGCGCTCCATGAGGATGCCCTTCGCACGCTCGGTCACGGCACGCCGGCCGAACGCTCCCTCGAGGTCGTGGTACTCGCTGAACCGGCGCAGCACGATGTCGATCGAGCTCTGCCATTCGCTGGCCCCGCCGTCGCCGTCGGTTAGGCAGGCGAAGATCCCGCGCTTCGAGGCCTCCCGTACGAAGTCCGGGTTCGGCTCATGGATGAGCAGGATCACCGGGCAGAACGCCTCGTGCACGATCTCGTCGATCAAAACGAGTGCGTGTCCTGAGCTTTCGCCGAGGCCCACGAGTGCAACGTCCGGGCGCTCCCGCGCCGTGACGGACCCGACCTCGTCGACGTCGATCTCCCTGGCGATGACCTCGTGGCCGAGGGCCGCCACGGTCGGCGCCACCAGATCGAGCCGATCGCGCCTCTCGTTAGCGATCAGCACGCGTAGATGCTCTGTCTCGCGCTCACTCATGCGCTCTGGGTCACCCAGTCTAAGTGGCAATGCTCGCAAGTGGTACGCTGGCGACGCGTTCCGCCTCACGCCCTCGGCGGATCACTCTCCGGCTCCAACCCTCGGTCGGCCCGAACGGCCGATCGCGGTCCGGTCGGCGCCCCTCAGCCCGTCAGGAGCCCCAGATGGACCCGCACCCGTCGTCCCACAACCTGGCCGCCCGGATGGCGCGCTGGAGCAGCCGACATCGCAAGAAGGCCTTCTGGGGGTGGCTCGTCTTCGTGATTCTGGCCTTCGCCATTGGCCAGTCGCTCGGGACCAACCCCATCTCCGACGTCGACAACTTCAACGGCGAGTCCCACGACGCCGAGGTCGCTCTCGACAAGGCGGGCCTCCGTCCTCAGTCGGAGACCGTGTTCATCCAGAGCGACAAGTCCACCGTCAAGGACCCTGAGTTCAAAGCCGCTGTACAGGACGTGGTGTCGCACCTCTCCAAGGTGCCGTACGTCCAGGACGTGAAGTCGCCGCTCGACGGTGCGAGCGCGGTGTCCGAGGACGGCCACGCGGCCCTGGTCGACTTCCACGTGGCGGGCGACTCGACCGAGGCGCAGGACCGAATCGACCCGGTGCTGGCCGCTGTCGCGGCGGCCCAGAAGCGCCATCCCGACCTCGCCGTCGAGGAGATCGGCGACGCCAGCGCAAACAAGGCCGTCAACGAGACGATCGGCGACGACCTCGCGAGCGCGGGCATGCTGTCGATACCCGTCACCTTGATCCTCCTCCTGATCACGTTCGGCTCGCTCGTGGCGGCGTCCGTGCCGCTGTGGATCGGGCTCAGCTCCGTCATGGCGGCCCTCGGCCTGGCGAACATCGCGAGCCAGATCGTGCCCGTCGACAGCAACCTCCCCGCGGTGATCCTGCTGATCGGCCTTGCGGTGGGCGTGGACTACTCGCTCTTCTACCTCAAGCGAGAGCGCGAGGAGCGGGCGGCCGGCCGGAGTGAAACGGCGGCGCTTGAGGCCTCCGCCGCGACGTCAGGTCGCGCAGTGTTGATCTCCGGCGCGACGGTGATCGTGGCGATGGCCGGCATGTTCATCAGCGGTGACAACACGTTCATCTCGTTCGCCATGGGCACCATCATCGTCGTTGCGGTAGCGGTGTTCGCATCGCTCACGGTTCTGCCCGCCATGCTGAGCTGGCTCGGAGACCGGGTGGAAAAGGGTCGGGTTCCGTTGTTGGGACGCGGCCGGCGGGGAGTGGGCGAGTCCCGCTTCTGGTCCGGGCTGACCGGGGCCGTGATGCGGCGTCCGGGTATATCTCTGTTGGTCACCGGTGCGCTGCTCGTGGCACTCGCGCTGCCCGCGCTCGGCATGAAGAGCGTCACAAGCGCCGTCGACCAGCTGCCCGACGACCTCCCTGTGATCCAGACCTACAACAAGGTGAAGGAGGTCTTCCCGCAGGAGGGCGTGACGGCCACGGTCGTGATGAAGGTGGACGACGTGAAGGAGGGCGGGCCCACCACCGAAATAGCCGCGCTCGTCGACGCCGTCGACCGCAGCCCGAAGTACTTCAAGAACGGCACCGAGCTGATCGAGAGCAAGGACGACACCGTTGCCCAGATCAACATCCCGACGGTCGGGAGCGGTAACGACCAGGCATCCTTCGACGCGCTCAACAAGCTGCGCGACGACATCGTGCCCGCGACCGTGGGCAAGGTCGAGGGGGCCAGCGTCAACGTCACCGGCGAGGCGGCATCGTCCGAGGACTTCAGGAGCAACCTCGACAGCAGGCTGCCGCTGATCTTCGCGTTCGTGTTCGGACTCGCGTTCCTGCTCATGCTGATCACCTTCCGATCGATCGTGATCCCGATCAAGGCGATTCTGCTGAACCTGCTGTCGGTCGGGGCGGCCTACGGCGTGCTGGTGATCGTGTTCCAGAACGGCAACGGAGAGAGCCTCCTCGGCTTCGAGTCGAACGGAGGGGTGACGAACTGGCTGCCCCTCTTCCTCTTCGTGGTCCTGTTCGGCCTCTCGATGGACTACCACGTGTTCATCCTGTCGCGCGTCCGTGAGCTCTACGACCGGGGCATGAACACGGACGAGGCCGTGCAGCGGGGCATTGCCACGACCGCCGGGACGGTCACGAGCGCGGCCGCGGTGATGGTCGGCGTCTTCCTCGTCTTCGTGACGCTCCAGTTCCTGGACTTCAAGGAGCTGGGTCTCGGCCTCGCCGTCGCGGTCCTCATCGACGCGACGATCATCCGAGGAGTGATGCTCCCTGCCGCAATGAAGCTGCTCGGCGACTGGAACTGGTATCTGCCGAGCTGGCTCGAGTGGTTGCCCCGCATCGGCGGCGAGGACCCGCCGCCCACGGAAGGACCAGGTCCGGACGTCCCTGAGGGAAAGAGGCCGGCACCGATCCCGGCGTAGGCACGCCCGTCGGCGTCTTGGATCGGCACGGGTAGTCCGCTTCTCCGGACGCGCGCGGGCCGTAAGGCTCGCCGCGCGCCCGGCGGCGCGGTTGGGAGGTGGTCCGGCGGGTGGGGCGCTTTTCCTTGCCATTTCGCAAGGGAAAACGCCCCACCCCCGGTTGGAGCGGTGCGAGGGCGGCGAGCGGGGTAGCGCGGGGCCTAGAGCGCGTTCTCGATCGCGCGCAGCAGGCGGTTCGTTGCCGCCTCGCCCAGGATCGCGGCGCGGATGTGATCTTCCTCGCCGAGTGGGCCGCCTGGGGCCACGATCACGCCCTGCTTTCTGAGGGCGTTCGCCAGCTGGTCGCCGCTCATGTCGCGGACGCGCATCCAGAGGAAGTTGGCCTGGCTGTCGGTCACGTCCACCCCCAGCTCGCGCAGCCGGTCGGTCAGGACCTGGCGCTCGCGGGCTACCGCTTGGCGGCGGCGCTCGATCTCCGCGTCACCGGTCCGGAGCGCGTACTCGACGGCGGCTTGGGTGAGGCCGTTGATGCCCAGGACGGGCGCCACCGCGGCCAGCAGGTGAGAGTCGGAGCTCACCGCGTAGCCCGCGCGCAGCCCCGACAGCCCGTAGATCTTCGAGAAGGTGCGCACCACCAGCAGTCGGGGGAAGTCGTCGACCAGCCGCAGGCACGAGTCCAGATCCTCGGCGTCCTTGAAGTCGACGAGGGCCTCGTCAAGGAGGACGGTGATGTGGTCGGGGAGGCCGCCGAGCAGGTCGCGGAGCTCGGACGAGAGCATGTAGGACCCGGTCGGATCGTTCGGGTTGCAGATGACGATGGCCTTCGTGCGCTCGTTCACCGCGGCGGCGAGCGGCTGATCGGTGACCGGGACCGGGTCCGCGCCCGCGTGTGCGGCCATCAGCGGATACAGCGGGTAGGACGGCCAGGGGGTGAGTAGCTCGTCGCCAGCCGTCAGCACCGCCAGGGCGGCTGAGTGCAGCAGCTCGGCCGCGCCGTTCCCCAGCGCTATCTGGTCCGGGGACAGCCCGTGGCGGTCGGCCAGGAGGCGTCGCACCGAGGTGGCGTGGCGGTCGGGGTAGCGCTGGACGTAGCCGCGCGCCCGCGCGATCGCCGCGTTCACGATCTCGGAGTGCGGGAGGTCGGGCCATTCGGTGCCCGACAGGTCGATGTCGGGCGCCCGCGCCAGCGCCGCGGCCTTCTCCTGGCGGCGCCGCTCGCGCCGCTCCAGGTTCAGCTTCGCCTCGTCGATGTCGTCGAACTGGCGGTAGTAGTCCCGGAAGCCCACGCTAGGTGCTTGGCGCGAGGCTCGGCCCGGGCCCCTGGATCACGAAGAACCAGATCGCGAACACGACCAGCGCCACGCCCACACTCGCCGCGAAGATACGCTCGAGCGCGCCGCGCTCCTGCCGGTGGCCGGCGGCGCGCCGCACGAGCTTCCACGCGTGGTCCACGCGCTTCCCGAGCGCCATCGTGAGCATCAGCGACGCCAGGCAGCCGAGCAGGATCGTGCCGATGCCCGCGGTGACGTACCCGGTCAGGTACTGGACCTGCGAGCCGATCCAGAGCCACGCGAGCGGCTGCGGCCCGAACAGCGACAGGCACAGCAGGAGCTCGATCGCGAGCAGCCCGTGTGCGAGCAGCCCGTCGGCCCGCTTGCGCCGGTCGGAGCTCGGCTTGACCTCGCGGTAGCGCACCGGGGCTGTGCCGGGACGGCGCCCGACGAAGAGTCCGCCGGTGTCGGTCGGGTCGTTTGAAGCCAACCTGCTTGAGGCTAGCTAGCGAGGCGCTGCGTAGACGCGGTCAACCACGTCCGCGAACTTCTCGTGCACGACGTTCCGCTTCACTTTCAGCGTCGGCGTCAGCTCGCCCGTCTCCTGCGACAGGTCGTGGTCCAGGATCTCGAAGCGCTTGATCTGCTCCACGGGGCCGACGTGCGAGTTCACCTCGTCCACGGCCTTCTGGACCTCGGCGCGCACGGCCTCGTTCTGGGCGAGCGCCGGCAGCGAGGCGTCGTCGGCGCCCACCTGCTCCGCGAGCGCCCCGGCCTCCTCGGGGTCGAGCGTGATCAGGGCGACCAGGTACGGACGCCGGTCGCCGATCACCACCGCCTGCGAGATCCAGCGGTTCTGCTTCAGGCCGTTCTCGAGGTTGGCCGGGGTGATGTTCTTCCCGCCCGCGGTGATGATGATGTCCTTCTTGCGGCCGGTGATGTAGAGGAAGCCGTCGTCGTCGAGCCTGCCGAGGTCGCCGGTGTGGAGCCACCCGTCCTCGAGCGTCTCCTTCGTGGCGTCGTCGTTCTTGTAGTAGCCCTGGAAGATGTTCGGGCCCTTGATCAGCACCTCGCCGTCGTCGCCGATCCGGACCTCGACGCCCTTCTGCGGCTTGCCCACCGAACCGAACCGGAAGTTGTTGCCGTCAGGGCGGTTCACCGTCGCGCTGGTGGACGTCTCGGTCATCCCGTAGCCCTCCATCACGGGTACGCCGGCCGCGTAGAAGAACTCGAGGATCTCCGATGCGATCGGCGCCGCGCCGGTCACGCACTCGCGGATGTTCGTGCCGAACAGCCCGCGAACGTTCTTGAAGAGCGACTCCTCGGCCTTGTCGAAGGCCGTCTGGAGCTCCTCGGGCACATCCTCGCCGGCCTCGCGCATCATGCGGACCTTGACGCCCACTTCGACGGCCTTCTGGAGACCCTCCTTGTCCTCGATCTGCGAGGTGGCCAGCGTGTAGATCTTTTCGAACATCCGCGGCACCGACGGGAAGAAGCTCGGGTTCACCTGCGTGATGTCCGCGATGATCATCTTCGGGTCGCGCGACCAGTAGGCGAGGACAGCGCCGAGCTCGAAGGTTGCGAACTGGATCAGGATGGCGAACGCGTGAGCCAGCGGCAGGAACAGGTAGGACGAGTCGCCCTCCACGAGCGGCGTGTCCTCCACGACCGCATCCGTGATCGCGCGGTAGTTGGCGTGTGACAGGACGCAGCCCTTGGGCGGCCCGGTGGTGCCGGAGGTGTAGATGTAGAGGCAGGGGTCCTCGGGCTCGACCGCCAGGTAGCGAGCCTCCCACTCGGAATCGTCACGCCCGCGGCCGCGCTCACGCAGCTGCTCGAGCGACAGCGCGTCGCCCAGTTCGGCGCCCTCCGGGTCCATCACGACGACGTGCTCGAGCTTCGGGCACTGGTCCTCGACCTCGCGGATCTTCGCCAGCTGGTCCCCGTCCTCCACGATGACGGCCTTCGAGTCCGAGTGCTCTAGGACGTACTGGCACTCCGACGGCGAGTTCGTCTGGTAGATCGTGACGAGCGTGCCCCCGGCGGTGAGGATGCCGAAGCACGCCTGGGTCCACTCGGGACGCGTGTGGGCAAGGATCGAGACCTTGTCGCCCGGCTCGATGCCGAGGTCGATCAGCCCGAGCGAGACCTCCTTCACGATCTCGCCGAGCTCAGCGTAGGAGCTGTCGCGCCACTCCTCGCCGACCTTGTAACGCTGCGCAGGCTTGTCGCCGTACTTCCGTACCGCAAGCGGCAGCAGGTCGGCGATGGTCTTCGAGCCGGTGCCCTGAGCGCCGGTCGCGCCGGCCGTGACTGCTTCCATGCGCCGGGAGTTTAACTCCCGGCTGAGCTACGCCTTGGCGAGCTCCCGCTTCTGGTTGGCCTCCTTGAGGCTGCACAGGAAGAGCGTCTTGTCGATCCGTCCCTGGAAGATCGGTACGCCCATCTCCATACACCGCGAAATGACCTCCCTGCGGTGCATGCCAGCCTCGCGGCCGAGCTCGGTGGGCGTCAGGTGGATCGCCATGTATCTATGTCCTCCTCGTCGCTTGCAGAGCGTCTCCCTGAGGGTATCGGTTGTTCCGGTCGGCGCAAGCAAGTATCCGCAATTTGCGGGCTTAGATCGGGTTCGGAACTTCCACGAAATGGTGCTCCAGGCCGAACCGCTCGCCGAGGAGCTCTCCGAGTCGGCGCACGCCCAACGTCTCCGTGGCGTAGTGGCCTCCGGCAATGAAATGCGTTCCGCTCTCGCGGGCGTCCGCCATGACGTGCTCGGCGGGCTCGCCGGTGAGGAACGCGTCGAGTCCCTTCGCGATCGCCTCGCCGAAGCTGGATGCCGCGGCGCCCGACACGACGCCAACGCTGTGGACGATGTCCGGGCCGGTGTCCCAGGTGAACGGGTCCTGGCCGAACGCCCGAGCGCACCGGCCTCGTAGCTCCTCGAATGCGATCCCCTCGACCGAGCGGCCCACGAAGCCAACCGTCTGCCCCCGGTGCTCACCGAACGGCTCGGACCGCTCCAGCCCGACCGCCTCGCAGATCAGGGCGTTGTTCCCCACATCCGGATGGCCGTCCAGCGGCAGGTGGTAGGCGGCGAGCGACATGTCGGCGTCGAACAGGACGCGCAGCCGCTGCCTCATGGCGGGCGTGATGGAGCGCGGGTGGAAGTCCCAGAACAGGCCGTGGTGGGCGACAACGAGCTGGGCGCCGAGCATGGACGCCTGTTCGAACAGCTCGAGATTGGCTGACACGCCCGTTGCAACGCGGCTAACCTCAGTCGTCCCGGGCACCTGTAGCCCATTCGGGCCGTAGTCGTGGAAATCCCCGATCGCGAGCAGCTCGTCGAGGTACGAGATGACATCGGTCAATTGCGTCATTTGTGCCAGACGATATTTAGAATTTCCGCTTTGCGGGTACTTACGCGGGACGTATCAGACCCCTGCAGGGATGCTTCTTTGATCGCCACAGCCGGTACCGAGGTCGACGATTCCGTCCTCGTCCAAGCCGTTCGGGACGGAGACGACCGCGCGTTCGAAGAGCTCTACCAGCGCTACTTCCCGCGCATCTGCTCGTTCGTGTGCAGCATGCTCCACGACTCTCGCTGCGAGGACGTGGCCCAGGAGACCTTCCTCTCGGCGCTGCGGCGGATGCGCGCTACCGACGCCGAGATCAACTTCAAGCCGTGGATCTACCAGATCGCCCGCAACGCGGCGATCGACTCCTACCGGCGCAACAGCCACGCGGTCGAGGTGTCCATGGACGCCGACGACGGCCTCCGCGCCGCCGACCGGACCCGGCTCATGGGACTCGACGGCGGGCCCGACTCGGCGCTCGTCACGAAGGAGCGGCTGACACACCTGCAGGGAGCCTTCGACGAGCTGTCCGACGTGCACACGCGCGTGCTCGTCATGCGCGAGCTCGAGGGCATGTCCTACCGCGAGATCGGCCAGAAGCTCGACCTGACCCGGCCGGCCGTTGAGAGCGCGCTCTTCCGCGCACGCCGGCGGCTCGAGAGCGAGTACACCGAGCTCTCCGAGGGGCGCCGCTGCGAGGCGATGCGCCAGACCATGATCCGCATGGCGGCGGGCATCCACAAGGGCGCCGAGGAGCACCGGCTGGCACGCCATGCGAGGCGCTGCCACGACTGCCGCAGGCGCGCGCGAGAGATGGGCATCGAGCCGCTCACCAAGCTCGGCACGCTCCGCCGGAAGGCGGCGGCGCTGCTGCCGATCCCATGGTTCTTCCGCCGCTCCGGCGACGGCGGCACGATCACAGGACTGTTCTCCACGGGCGCGAACGCCGCCCCGCTGGCTGAACGCGCCGCAGCCCTCGTGGCAGCGGCCGCGCTGGTGGGTGCGGGAGGTGTGGCGCTCGGAGGTGGAGTGCTGCATGGGGACCGTTCGACGGACCGGGGGGACCGTCCCGCGGCCGGGCACTCCACGGCAGTGCAAGGGGAATCGCGGCGCGGCACAGCCGGGCTCGCCACGGACGGGGAGCGCGCCGCTGCGCGCCGGGCGTCCGGGCGGAGGGCCGGTCCGGCAGGGGGCCGCGCAGGCGATTCCGGTGACCGGCTGACGGACGCGCCGGCGAGCTCGCAGGCACCGGCCGGCGGCTCGGCGGGCACGGCGCCCAGCGGCCCGGCGGACGCGCTGCCGAAGCTGCCCGCGGCGCCGGCAACTCCGAGCCCGACCGGCGGTCAGCTGTCGACGCCGAGGATCTCGGTCCCCGAGGCAGCGCCGCTTCCCAACGTCGAGCTGCCGCCCGTCGACGTTCAGGTACCGAGCGTCGACGACGTGACCGGCGGCCTCCAGAACGCGCTTCCCTAGCGCTGCCGCCGGGTAACCTGCGCGCCGTGGCGCCGAAGCGCACCCCGGCGAACGGCGAGGACGACCAGTTCCTCGATTCACTGATGGACACGAGCCTGTATTCGATGGGCGCGTACTTCTCCGACGAGCACCCAGACCTCGTGGAGGACGTGATGGGCGAGTCGGAGGCGATTGCGTCGGCCGGGCTCCGCGCGTACGCGGAGCAGAACGATATGACGCTCGAGGCGTGCTTTGAGACACTTCTGACCGGCTTGGCAGTGCGCTATTACAACGCGGTAGCTGGGTAGAACCCTTATTGCATGCTTTCCATGGCTGCCACCGGCAGATTTCATCACGAGGCGCTCTTCTATTCGGGCGACGAGGAGTTCGTGGACCGCTGCCGCGGATTCGCCGAGGAGGGGCTCGACCGGGACGAGCCGGTGCTCGTCATGGTTGGCTGCCGGAAGCTCGAGCTGCTGCGCGGCGCGCTCGGTGAGCGCGCCGCCGCCGTCCAGTTCGCCGACATGGAGGACGTGGGCCGCAACCCGGCGCGGATCATCCCGGCCTGGGCTCACTTCGTGGCCGCGAGCGGCGGGCCGAGCAGCGGGATGCGCGGCATCGGGGAGCCGATTTGGGCCGACCGCCGCCCCGACGAGATCGACGAGTGCCAGCTGCACGAGTCGCTGATCAACCTGGCGTTCGTCGGCGCGAACTCGTTCCAGCTCGTATGTCCCTATGACACGTCCGCCCTCGCGGATGAGGTGATCGCCGAGGCGCGGCACAGCCATCCGGTCGTCTCCAGCGACGGCAGTGCGGCCGCGTGTGGCGACTACGCCGGCATGGACAAGGTCGCGTCGAGGTTCTCCGAGCCGCTTCCGAGGCCTCCGCCCGACGCGGAGCGGCTCGAGGTGGGCGTGGACGACCTGAGCGCCGCGCGCCGCCTGGTCCGCGCGCGGGCGATCGCGGCCGGGCTCGGCCAGCGCGCTGACGACTTCGCGCTCGCGGCGAGCGAAGTGCTCTCGAACAGCCTGCAGCACGCGCACGAGAGCGGGACGCTCCGGATCTGGGACGAGCCCGACGGCATCGTCTGCGAGGTGCGCGACCACGGACGCATCCTGGAGCCACTGGTCGGGCGGGTGGAGCCGGCCGCCAGCCAGCTCGGAGGCAAGGGCATATGGCTCGTGAACCTCGTCTGCGACCTGGTTCAGGTGCGGTCATCCGAGGACGGGAGCACCGTCCGGATGAAGATGGGCGCAAAATCGGGCTGACTGGATAAATCCCGCGTAGACAGTGGGTCCGGTCGTCTCGTGCGTCGGGCTTGCATCGGTGGCTGACCGGAGCGGGACGACGTTGCCCTGTAGATCGCATCCACCTCCGCAAGCGCGATCAGGTCTCAGTGACGAACGCCTCTACGCGCGTGCGCGCACACGAGCAGAGCGGTGGGTGTGCGCGGTTAGCTAGGCCGACGGCGGGCTCGAACCGACCAACCTTGTCCCCGGACAGGCGTTCTTCAGGCGGGGGCCGGAAACCCAAGGGACACGCTTGCATCCGCAGGGGCGTCCGGGAAACCGGCCCCCACCACTGAACTACCCAGTACCCCACGCGACTTTCAGACATCACCTGAATTTCCTCAGCGACCGGGCCTTTCGACGTCTTCCAGCGTCGCCCTCATGCCCGACGTGGACACGATCTCGACAGGCGAAACGCTGGCGCACCAGGCAGCCGTTCGCCCTCGCTTGACTTCGGCCGGGCAGAGGAGTTCACTGATGCACGGACTCGAAGTAGGAGGACTCCTATGCGCCGAGAGCTCTGGCGCAGGGCCAAGCCGTCACGCACCGTCTACGTCGGCAGCCACGAGGACAAGTTGTCGCGGATTTCTGGCTGGCACATCGACCCCGACGACGACGGCATGACCCGCGAGGACCGGCACGCGGACCGAAGCGTGTTCGCCGACTCGGTCCTCGAGCCGGTGGATATGCCGCGCTGGCTGCGCGGCCGACGGCGGGCGCGACGCGACAAATTGAGCGGCACGGACTAGCTCGTGGCTGTTCGGTGCCTGGGTGCTCGCGCCGTGGGCGAGCCGGTGCATTACGGCGAGTAGCCCCGCACGGCCTGTAACTGCGGCCTATGCGGGGCTATGCATACGGGGTCCGCCTATCGGGCTGACTGGATTTGAACCAGCGACCTCTCCGACCCGAACGGAGCGCGCTACCAGGCTGCGCCACAGCCCGAACGCAACTAGCGTAGCGGGCGTAATAGCGCTAGATGTCGTTGCCATACTCCTGCCGCGTGATGGCCTGGGCGTCGCTCGCTGCCGTGTGTCTCGCCGTCTTCGCGGGCTGTGACAGCGGCGACGACGGCAAGGCCGTCGCCACCCAGCCGGCGACCTCCACGGGTACCCAGCCGGCCGATTCGACCGCGGAGCCGTCGGCGCCGCGGCCCGTCCGGCTCCTGCTCCTAGGACGCTTCAACCAGCCCACCTACATCACCTCGCCGCGCGGCGACTCGCGCCGCTTCGTCGTGGAGCGCGAGGGCACGATCCGGGTCGTCAAGGGGGGGCGCGTGCTGGGAACGCCGTTCCTCGACATCAGGAGCCGCGTCACGACCGGCGGCGAGAGCGGGCTGCTGTCGATGGCGTTCGCGCGCGACTACCGGACGTCGCACCGCTTCTGGGTCTACTACACGGACCAGCAGGGCTTCATCCAGATCGACCAGTTCCGCGCCTCGGCCGGGAGCCCCGACAGGGCCGACCCGAGCTCGCGGCGGTCCGTGATCCGCGTGCCGCACCACCGCTTCAACCACAAGGGCGGCCAGCTCCAGGTGGGCCCGGACGGGATGCTGTACGCCGGCTTCGGTGACGGCGGCGCGGGTGGCGACCCCGACGAGAACGCCCAGAACCTCGGCCGCATACTCGGCAAGATGATCCGGATCGACCCGTGGCCGAACGGCGGATACACGGTCCCACGCGACAACCCGTTCAGGGGCCGGTCCGGCGCGCTGCCCGAGATCTACGCGTACGGCCTCCGCAACCCGTACCGGTTCTCGTTCGACCGCCGCACGGGCAGTCTCACCATCGGCGACGTGGGGCAGGACGAGATCGAGGAGATCGACTTCATCAAGGGGCGCTCGGGCGGGCGCCAGCCGCGCGGCGGCTACAACTTCGGCTGGGACAGCTTCGAGGGCCGCAGCCGCTACGAGAGCGGTCCCGCGCCGGGGCACATCCCGCCGGTCCTCCAGCGCACGCACTCGCAGGGCTACTGCTCGATCACGGGCGGCTACGTGATCCGCGACCGGTCACTCGGCCGCGGCTGGACCGGCAACTACGTGTTCGGCGACCTGTGCGACGGCACGCTGCGCCTTTCACACCTGCGCCGCCCATCCGCGAGCTCGCACCCCACGCGGCTGAAGGTGAGCCAGCTCGTCTCGTTCGGCGAGGACAGCCGCGGACGCGTGTACGCGGTGTCGCTGGACGGGCCGGTCTACCGGATCGGCCGTTAACCCAGGTTCACCCAGACGGTCTTGTTCTCGAGGTAGGCATCGAGACCCTCGCGGCCGTGCTCGCGGCCCACGCCGGAGGCCTTGAAGCCGCCGAAGGGCGCTGCGGGGTCGCCCGCGCTCCAGGTGTTGACCCAGATGTCACCGGCGCGCAGCAGCGCTGCGAGCTTGTGCGCGGCCGCGATGTCCTTCGTCCAGACGCCTGCGGCCAGGCCGTACTCGGTGTCGTTCGCCCGCCTAGCGACCTCCTCGATCGAGTCGTACGGGAGCGCCACCAGCACGGGGCCGAAGATCTCCTCTCGAGCGATGGTCAGCGAATCGTCGGTCGCGCTGAACAGGGTCGGCTCCACGAAGTAGCCCTCGCCGTCGCGAGCGGTGCCGCCCGTGACCAGCTCGGCGCCCTCGGAGGTGCCCGACTCGATGTAGCCGCGCACCCGCTCCTCCTGCTCGGCCGAGATCAGCGGGCCCATCTGCGTGCCCTCGTCGAGGCCGGGGCCGAGCCGCGCCTTGCCGGCCGCCTCGGCGAGGCCGGCCACGACGTCGTCGTACTGGTCCTTGTGCACGAACAGCCGCGAGCCGGCGTTGCACGCCTGGCCGGTGTTGTAGTAGATCGCCTGGTAGGCGCCCTTCACGGCGGCTTCGAGGTCGGCGTCCGGCAGGATGATGTTCGGCGACTTGCCGCCCAGCTCGAGCGTCACGCGCTTGAGCGCGCGGCCCGCCTTCTCGCCGATCTCGCGGCCCACGGCGGTCGAGCCGGTGAAGGCGATCTTGTCCACGCCCGGGTGGTCCACGAGCGCCGCGCCGGTCTCGCCGTCGCCGGTGATCACGTTCAGCACCCCCTCAGGGATGCCCGCCTCGAGCGCGAGCTCGCCGAACCTGAGCGCAGTGAGCGGCGTCTGCTCGGCCGGCTTCAGGACGATCGTGCAACCCGCCGCCAGCGCCGGGCCGACCTTCCACGCCGCCATCAGCAGCGGGAAGTTCCACGGGATGATCTGGCCCGCCACGCCGACCGGCTCCTTGCGGGTGTAGCAGTGCATGTTCGGAGCCGCGACCGGCAGCACCTCGCCGTTGATGCGGGTCGGCCAGCCCGCGAAGTAGCGCAGGTGCGCGGCCGTGAGCGGCACGTCCACACGGCGGGCCATCTTCACGGGCTTCCCGTTGTCGAGCGACTCCAGCTCGGCCAGCTCGTCGGCGTGCGCATCCACGACGTCGGCGAAGGCAAGCATCGCCCTGGTGCGCTCGGCCGCCGCGATGCCTGACCAGCGCTTGTCCTCGAACGCCTCGCGCGCCGCGCGCACCGCCCGGTCCACGTCCTCCGCGCTCGCGTGCGGCACCTCGGCGATCGCGCGGCCGGTGGCTGGGTCGAGCGTCTCGAACGTCCGGCCGTCCGCCGCCTCGGGGCGCTCGCCGCCGATCACGAACCGGTGCGGGCCGGAGGCGAACGCACGGGCGGCGTCGGATAGGGCGTCGGGCAGCGTGGCGGCATCAGTGCTCATGCCGCTGATGCTACGAAAAGCGGAGCTCCACGCCCCCCAGTGCGTCGAGCTCGAGCCGCACGGTGTCGCCCGGCTCGGCCGTGTGCGGCGGCGCCAGCACGCCGGTGATGATGCGCTCGCCCGGCCGTAGCTGCTCGCCGGCGGCCTCGAGGCGAGCGGCGACCGCATCCACCATCTCGGTCAATCCACCGGCACTGACGGAGTGCTGTTCTTCGCCGTTGACGAGGATGCGGCCCGACCCCGGCTCTGTCGCCTCCACCCGAGGGCCGAATGCAACCGCACGGTGAAAGATGTTCCCGGCGAGTATGCGCTCGAGCTCCAGGTCGAGATCGGGCGGGTCCGCGAGCTCGAGCGCGGGCAGGAGTGCGACGATCGAGCGTCCGTCGTCGCCGAGCTCGACCGCGACCTCGCTCTCGACCACCACCGGATATTCGTCCCACTCGCCCTCGATCAACGAGTCCGTGGTGAGGAACCCGGCCAGGGGAGCGTCTATTCCGAGCTTCCGCTGTATTTCCGGCACGTTGAAGCCCACCTTCCACCCGATCGGCTCGGCGCCCTGGGCCAGGATCTCGCGGCGCCGGGTGAGCATCGCCTGGGTGCCTGTCTCGATGCTCAAGGCTTCATCACGATCTTGAGCGCCTCGCGGCGGTCGTAGACCGCGTAGGCCTCGGCGGCGTCCTCCAGCTTCATGTGGTGGGTCACGAGCGGCTGCGGGTCGAGCACCCCGGCGTCGAGCATCGCGAGCACGCGGTCCACGTGGCCGATCACGTTGGCGTGGCCGGTCCTCAGGGTAAGCGCCTTGATCCACACGATGCCCATGTGCACGTCCACGCGCTCCGCGTACACGCCGATTGCGGACACGGTGCCGGCCTTGCGCGTCACGCGGCAGGCCAGCTCGAGCGCGTCCGGATGGCCCACGGCGTCGACGGCGGCGTCCACGCCGCGGCCCTCGGTGGCCTCCTTGACGGCTGCGCGCGGGTTGTCCTCCGTGAGGTGGACCGCCTGAGCGCCGAAGGACTCGGCCAGTGCCAGCCGATCCGGCACGCTGTCGATGGCGATCACCTTGGCCACGCCGGCCGCCTTCGCGGCCTGGACGGCGCACAGGCCCACGGGCCCCAGACCGAGCACCGCCGCGGTGTCGCCCGGCCGGAGCCCGGCCTGGTCGACCGCATGCCAGCCCGTGCCCATCACGTCGCCGGCGAACAGGGCCACGTCGTCGGACATGCCTTCGGGCACTCGCCGCAGTGTCAGGTTGGCATGCGGCACGAGCACCTGTTCCGCCTGGGCGCCCTGGAGCGAGCCGAGCGTCTTCCCGTGGCCGAACACGCGCCCCTCGTCGCACTTGTGGAAGTCGCCGCGGCGGCAGAAGAAGCACTGGCCGCAGGCGGAGCAGAAGCAGCCCAGCACGCGGTCGCCCTCGGCCACCTGGGTCACGCCGTCCCCGGCCGCCACGACCGTGCCCACGAACTCGTGGCCGAGCGTGAACCCCTGTTCCATCGACACGCGGCCGTGGTAGATGTGGAGGTCTGAGCCGCACACGCCCGTGGCCTCCACGCGGACGATCGCGTCGTCGCGTTCGATCAGCTCGGGCTCGGGCCGCTCCTCGATCGCGACCTCGCCGGGCGCCTGGAATGTGACCGCCTGCATGGGCGGAGGACGCTATAGCCTCGCGGCCCTTGACCGACGCGTTCTACTCAGTCGAGGGCGGCGCCGCGGTGCCCAGCGAGCTCACCCGGGGGCCGTGGGATCCGGGGGCCCAGCACGCCGGGCCGCCGTCCGCCCTCCTCGCCCGCGCGCTCGAGCGCTGCGAGCCGCGCGATGGTGCTCGGATCGGCCGCGTGACCGTCGAGATTCTGGCCGCGGTTCCGATCCAGCCGCTCACCGTCAGCGCGCGCGTGGCGCGGCCTGGCCGGAGCGTCGAGATGCTCGAGGCGTCGCTGGAGGGGCCGGACGGCGAGGTGATGCGGGCCCGCGGCTGGCGGCTGATGGAGGCGGACATCACGGCCGAGTGGGAGCGGGACGAGCCGCCGCCCGGCCGCGAGGGCGCGGAGGCTCTGGAGTTCTTTCCGACCGGGGAGAAGGTCGGCTGGCATACCGCCATGGAGATCGTGTTCGCCCGCGGCCGCTTCCTCGACCCAGGCCCTGCAACGGTTTGGATGCGGCCGCGAGTAGAGCTCGTGGCGGGCGAGCCGATCTCGCCGCTCCAGCGCACGATGCTCGCCGCAGACGGCGGGAACGGGGTGAGCGCGCCGCTCGACTGGTCGGACTTCATCTTCATCAACACCGACTTGACCGTGCATCTGCTGCGCCCGCCCGAGGGAGAGTGGGTATGCCTCGATTCGGTGACCCACGTGGACGGCCTGGGCATGACCGACACCGCTCTGTGGGACGAGCACGGCCGAATCGGCAGGGCCGCACAGACGCTGCTCGTGCGAAAGCGGGCATAGACTGCCACTCGTGGCTTACTTCAAAGACGCGGATGAGGTCTACCGGTACATCGGCCGGCTGTTCGAGCAGCTGGCCGAGGACGAGGAGCTCGCGCCCAAGTTCCGCAAGGCGAACACGATCGTCCAGTACCAGTACCGCAATCCCGAGTCGCAGATCACCGTGAGGCTCAGGGAGGGCGAGGATGGCCGGGTCGACTGTGGCGAGACCACGATGGAGCCCGAGGTGGTCATGACGATGGACGCCGACACGGCCCACCGCTTCTGGCTCGGCAAGGTGAACGTGACCGTCGCGCTCGCCCGCGGGCAGATGAAGGCCAGGGGGCCGGTCGCGAAGATCCTCAAGCTCGTTCCGCTGACCAAGCCGGTCTTCCCGCGTTACCGGGCGCTGCTCGAGGATGACCAGCGAGAGGATCTGCTGGAAGCAGCCTGATGGAGGCAGGGTTCGCGCTCGGTCCGACTCCGCTGCGGGGGTTCAAGGACTTCTACCAGTACGCCTCGACCACCCGGGTGATCGCCGGCCGCGACCTCCTGAGCTCGACCGGGTTCGAGTTCCAGAAGGAGGGCGCGCGGCGGGTGTTCGTCGTCACGGACGAGGTGGTCCGCGGCACCGGCCTCGTGGACCGCATCGAGGCGGGCGTCACGGACGGCGGGCTCGAGGTGGTGGGCGTCTACGACCAGGTGCCGCAGGACTCCTCGACGCACGTCTGCGACGAGTGCGCCGCGGCGGCCAAGGAGGCCGGCGCCGACTCGTTCCTCGCGATCGGCGGGGGGTCCGTATTGGACACGGCCAAGGTCGCCGACGCTGTGTTCACGCACGGCGGCGACGCGCGCGAGCAGGAGGGTTTCTACCTGATGCCGCGCGAGGATGACGGAATGGGGCGCCCCCTCGACATCGCCCCGCTCGCCTGCATACCGACGACCGCCGGCACGGGCAGCGAGATCTCGATGGCGGCGGTGATCAAGGCCCCCGACGAGAACGTGAAGATCGAGATCGCCGACTTCCCGCTGTTCCCGCGGCTCGCGATCCTCGACCCCGATACGACGCGCACGCTGCCGGCGAAGGTCGCGGCCGCCACCGGCATGGACGCCATGACCCACGCGATCGAGGGCTACGTCTCGACCGACTGGAGCCCGCACCAGGACGCGCGCTCCCTGCACGCGCTCCGCATGATCCGCGACAACCTCGAGCGCGCGGTGGAGCGCGGCGAGGAGGACGAGGAGGCGCGCGGCAACATGCTGATCGCGGCCAACCTCGCGATGACGATCGCGCTCGGCTCCGCTCACGCGATGTCGCATCCGGCCGGCGCCCAGTTCGGCGTGCCGCACGGCGTGGCCAATGCGATCCACCTGCCGCACGTGATCCGCCACAACGCCGCCGGTTCGGACGAGATCGCCGACCGCTACCGGGACATCGGCGAGGTCTTTGGCATCGCGGAGCCCGACATCGGCGACGCGCTCGCGACCCACATCACCGAGCTCGTGGCGCGGCTCGGCCTGCCAACACGCCTCTCGCAGGTGGGCGTGCCCGAGGACGGCATCGCGGCGCTCGTGGAGGGCGCCATGGGCGACGGCACCACCCTGCTCAATCCGCGCGAGATGTCCGAGGAGGACTACGCGGAGCTGTACCGCGCGGCCCTCTGAGCGTCGGCCATCTCCTTGAGCGTGGCCTTCGCGGTGTGCTTCGGCCGCCACCGCAGCTGCTTCTTCGCCCGGTCGGTCTTCATCAGCACCGGCTTCTTGACCGAGTGGATCCAGGCCACCTGCTCGGGCATGAGCGGTAGCCGCGTGGCGATCTCGGCGGTGGCGTCCACGAGCGGCTTCGGCACCGGGACGGAGTACCAGCCGAGCGCGTCGGCCACGTTCTTCATGGTGAGGAGGCCGCTGCCCGCGAGGTTGTAGGGCCCCGGCTCGCCCAGGCCGCGCACGGCGGCGGCGAACGCGCTCGCCACGTCGTCCTCGTGGACCAGCTGGAACCTGACGCCGGGGTCCGGGATCACGGGCTTCAGGACCGGCAGCGAGGAGAGGAGCCGCGCGACGGAGTCGGGCATCGCCTCCTCGAGCCGGTAATACGGGATCTCCTCGAGCATCGTGCGCGCGTCGGGCCCGGCGACGATGCACGGCCGGAACACGTAGGCGACGGTCTTCCGGCGGCGCAGGAGCACCTCGCCGAGCACCCGCTCGACCTCGGCCTTCTGGGCCGAGTACGGATGCTCGGGCGACCCGCGCGGCGGGATGTCCTCGGTGAGCCAGTCCGGGTTGTCGTCGTGGAACCCGTAGGCGGCGACGCTCGACGCGTAACAGATTCGCTCCGCGCCGGCCTTCGCGGCCTCCTCGAACACGCGCCTCGATCCGTCCACGTTGAGATCGCGCGTGGCGTCGCTTGCGTCGAGGATCGCGAACGCCAGGTGGACCACCACGTCGGCGCCCTTGACGAGACCGCGCACGCTCGCCGTGTCGGTCACGTCGCCCTGCCTGTACTCCGTCTTCTTCCAGCCGCCCTCGGCCGGGTCGAACGGCCGGCGCGCCATCCCGACGATCCTCTTCACCGCCCGGGAGCGCTCGAGCGCGTTCACGATCGCAATGCCGAGGTCGCCGGTGGGGCCCGTCACCGCCACCGTGAGGCCGGTCGCCGCCATGGACGGGTTCTATCCGATCAGGGAACGGTGTGCGCCTGCTGCTCGCAGCCGATCACGATGTCGAACGGATCCGCGGTCACCACGTCCCGCTTCCCGCGGCCGCAGTTCACGCGGTCGCGCTGGCCGTCGAGCGCGTCCACGCGGTCGTTGCCGCGGCCGGTCGCGATCGAGTCCTGGCCGGGGCCGCCGGACACGCGATCCTTCCCGTCGCCCGTGCGGATGCGGTCGTTCCCGCCGCCGCCCTCGGCGGTGATGTCGCCGCCCGACGCGCTGATCACGTCGTCTCCGCCTCCGCCGAGCAGGGTGATTCCGGTGCCGTCGGCGTAGATCGTGTCGCCGTCCGAGCCGCCGTCCACGTAGTCCTGGCCGCCGCTGGCGTAGAGCTTGTCCGGGCCGGTGCCGCCGAACAGGCGGTCGCTGCCGTCCTGGCCGAACAGGGTGTCGCCGCCGGCGCCGCCGAGCACGAGGTCGTCGCCCGCGCCGGCGTACACCTGGTCGCGGCCAACGCCGGCGTCGATCTGATCGTTGCCGGTGCCGCCGATGACGAGATCGAGCCCGCCGCCGCCATCGACCGTGTCGTTGCCGGGACCCGCCTCGATGAAGTCGCTGCCGCCAAGGCCCACCAGCGTGTCGTCGCCGCCCTCGCCGTAGAGCTGGTCCGGGCTGGCGGTGCCCTGGATGCGCTCGGACTCGTCCGTGCCCACGAACGTGTCGGCCATCGCCCCGGCGGCGAGCACACCGAAGGTCGCGCCGACGATGGCAATGATGGAGAGGAACCGCTTCATCAGCCTCTCCAACAAAGTAGGGCCGCTTCGGTTGCGGCGCTAGGCGTCGTCGTAGCCCGGTTCGCCGGGCAGAATGATGCGCGGAGCACCGTCGCGCATCGCGACCTTCGGGAGCACGGGCTCGATGCGGCGCTCGCGCGCCGCGGCAAGGGTCGCGTCGACCGAGTCCAACTCGGACAGGAGCTCCAGGTGCTTGATCGTGGGGAAGACCAGTGCGAGCTCATCGCGGGCATGAGCCTCGAGTGCGCCCCTCGGGGTGATCCAGCGGGCGTCCACACATTCGCCGCCGTCCGGCGTGGCCACCGCACCATCGGGGGCGCAGGCGGCAAAGAACCATGTGTCGAAGCGGATGCTGACGAGCTCGCCCTCCGGCGTGATCCAGCGCGAGAACGGCACCAGCTCCGCGTCCGCGGGCATGGCGATCCCGGCCTCCTCCTCCAGCTCGCGCACAGCCGTCGCCGTGTGGTCCGCGTCCACTCCGTCGTGGACGGCCCCTCCCGGGAACACCCACGCGCCGCCCATGAAGCGCTGCTCCGGGTTCCGCTGGACGAGGAGCACCTCCGCGCCGTCGCCCGTGTCCCGCAGCAGGATCAGCGAGGCGGCCTGGCGCGGCTCGACGCTCACGGCTCGTAGATCTCGAAGTCCCTCGTGCGCGCGCCGCAGACCGGGCAGAACCAGTCGGTCGGGATGTCCTCGAACGGGGTGCCGGGCGGGCTCCCGCCGTCGGGATCACCCTCGGCGGGGTCGTAGATGAAACCGCACGAGTTGCAGATGCACTGTAGCGTGCTCACGGTCTGGGTCTCGGTCTCGCTCATCGCGGCCGAAGCCTACCGAGCCTCCGGAGAGCAGAGGCGGCATCGAGCTCGCCCCCCGCGACCCTGGCGTCCACCCGG
>JBEVKE010000139.1:0-9124 GCA_040509835.1 Thermoleophilaceae bacterium | reverse complement strand
GGCGCGACTACCGCCGTCGAGCCGATCGGGAATTCTTGTTGCTGCGGTGGATCGCCTCGAACTCCTCGAGGCTGCGGCCCGAGCCGACGGCCACGCACGTGAGCGGTGACTCGGCGAGGTGGGCCGGCATCTGAGTCTCGTCGCGCAGGCGGTCGTCCAGGCCCTGGAGCAGGGCGCCGCCGCCCGCCAGCATGATCCCGCGGTCCATGATGTCCGAGGCCAGCTCGGGCGGGGTGCGGTCGAGCGTCTCCTTGACGGCGTCGATGATCGCCTGGAGCGGCTCCTCGAGCGCCATCCGGACCTCCTCGCTCGTGAGGACGATCGTCTTCGGGAGGCCGGAGACGAGGTCGCGGCCGCGGATCTCGGCCTGCACCTCCTCCGCGAGCGGGAACGCGGAGCCGATCTCCAGCTTGACCTCCTCGGAAGTCTGCTGCCCGATCATCAGCTTGTACTCGCGCTTGACGTAGTTGATGATCGCCTCGTCGAGCTCGTCGCCACCGATGCGGATCGACTGCGACACCACGATGCCGCCGAGCGAGATCACCGCAACCTCGCTCGTGCCGCCGCCGATGTCCACGACCATGTTCCCGGTCGGCTCGCCCACCGGCAGCCCGGCGCCGATCGCGGCCGCCATGGGCTCCTCGATGAGGTAGGCCTGGCGCGCGCCGGCGCTCAGGCAAGCCTCCTCGACGGCGCGCTTCTCGACTCCGGTCACGCCGGAGGGCACGCAGACGACCACGCGCGGGTGCGCCCAGCGGTTCTGGTGCACCTTCTGGATGAAGTGGCGGAGCATCTGCTCGGTCACGTCGAAGTCGGCGATCACGCCGTCCTTCAGGGGCCGGATGGCCTGGATCGTCCCGGGCGTGCGGCCGAGCATGCGCTTGGCCTCGATTCCGACGGCGTGAACCTCGCCCGTTCGCGAGTCGATCGCGACCACCGACGGCTCGGAAAGCACGATGCCGCGACCGCGCACGTAGACGAGCGTATTGGCGGTTCCGAGGTCAACGGCCATGTCGCGGCCGCCCATCCCCGTGAGATAGGAGAAGAAGCCCATGGGACGCGCCCGGAGTCTAGAGCACCGTCTGGACCCCAACTACGGGTGCAAAAGCTCCGGCGCGAGGCGAAGGAGTGCCGGGACGGGCAGGCCGACCACGTTGAACCAGTCCCCCGCGATCTCCTCGACCAGCATGGCGCCGAGCTCCTGGATGGCGTAGCCACCGGCGCGGTCGTGCCATTCGCCACTCGCGATGTAGCGGGCGATGTCGGCGTCGGAGAGGTCGCGAAACCGGACCCGGGTCACGGCGACGCCGGTCCGCTCCTCTCCGCACTCGCGCAGGACGATCCCGCCCATCACCTCGTGCCAGCGTCCTGACAGCTCGCGCAGCCAGCGCTCCGCCTCGGCGGCGTCGGCGGGCTTCCCGTGCGCGCGCCCGTCCCAGACCACCATGCTGTCCGCCGCCAGCACCCGCTCTCCGGGGACGGCGCGCAGCTTTAGGAGGGCGTTCTGGACCACCAGCTCGCGCGGATCGCCCTCCGTCAGCTCCTCGACGTCCGGCTCCTCCACGCGGAAGTCGATCCCGAGCTGCTCAAGAATCGCCCGCCGGCGCGGCGAGCTCGAGGCCAGGATGAGTTCGCTAGCCGAGCTCAGGGAAGAACAGCCCGATCTCGCGCGCGGCGGATTCGGGCGAGTCGGAGCCGTACACGAGGTTCGTCTGCACCTCGAGCCCGTGGTCCCCGCGGATCGAGCCGGGAGCGGCCTCGATCGGGTTGGTCGCGCCGATCACCTGGCGGGCGGCCTTGACCGCCTCGTGGCCCTCGAGCACCAGGGCAACGAGCGGGCCGCCGGTGATGAAGTCGACCAGGTCGCCGAAGAACGGGCGCTCGCTGTGCTCCGCGTAGTGCTGCTCCGCCAGGTCGCGGTCGACGGTCATGTGCGTCATCGCGACGATCACGAGCCCCTTGCGCTCGAAGCGGGCGATGACCTCGCCCGTTAGGCCGCGCTCGAACGCGTCGGGCTTTACGAGGATGAGTGTGCGGTCCATCAGCCGGCCGACTGGGGACGGTCACGCCGCTCGGCGGTCTGGTCCGCCGGCACGGCCGGTCGGCCCTGCGATGAGGAGCGCGCCTGGCGCGACGGCACGGCGGCGGCCTGGGCGGGCGTGCGCCGCGGGCGGCGTCTGGTGCCCTCCGCCGCCTGGCCCACCTCGGCCTCGCAGTAGGGGCAGATCTTCCAGCGCGGGTCGAGCGGCTTCCCGCAGACGGTGCAGGGCTCCTTCAGCCGCCGCAGGCAGCTGGGGCACCGGAGGAACGACTTCTCGATCTCGAAGCCGCAGTACTGGCAGTGCTGGTGCTCCAGGGTCGTGAGCCGCGCCTGCGCCGCCGCGATCTCGAGCTCCCGCTCGCGCACGTCGACGAGGTACTCCGGCGGCCTGACGATCAGGTACACGATCGTCCCGATGAACGGGAACAGCGAGGCCGCCGTGGCGCACGCGACCAGCATCGGATCGGCGACCCGCCGGCGCGCGTCGCTCCAGGTCCAGTAGACAAGGGCGAGCCAGATCACCACGAGGAACAGCAGCAGCAGGTTGGCGGCAAGCGACAGCCCGCTGTTTTCGATGCCGAACAAGGCAATGGGGCCCATTAGAACGCGCGAGTGTAACGGCGCCGGTTACAGGAAGAGCCGACCGAGCGCATAGCCGACCCCGAAGAACACGAGAATCACGGTGGCCACGACGACAGCCACGAGGCCGATCATTGCTCCGAAGCGAGGTCCGTCGCCGTCCACGTCGAGGAATCCTAGGGCGTTGGTGGTCACGTCTTCGTTTACGGCAGCGGTGAAGGAGCCGGTCCCCGAAGGACAGCCGACGCGTCGAAGTCGCGCGCCAACACCGCCGGCAGCGGCTCCAGCGTCGGAATCACCACGTCGGCGGCCGCCAGCTCCTCCGCCGCGTGCGTGCTGGTCACCGCCACGGTCGCGGCGCCCGCCGCCCTGCCCGCCTCTATCCCCGCCGGCGCGTCCTCCACCACGAGCGCTTCTGCCGGATCCACGCCGAGCCGGCTCGCGGCGGCGAGGTAGCCCTCCGGGTCCGGCTTCCCGCGCGAGACGTCCTCGGCGTGCACGATCACCTCGGGTGCCCGCAGCCCGGCCGCATCCAGCCTCGCCGTGGCGAGCGCCCGCGTCGCGGAGGTCACCACCGCTACGCGGTCCTCCCTCAATGCGAGCAGTGCCTCAGCGGCGCCGCGAATCGGGCGCAACCCGTCCGTATCCTCCGCCTGCCGTGCCTCGATCTCCTGCGCCTCGGCCACGAAGTCGGATTCGGGCCGCAGCGCCCGCACCACCTCCACCGACCGCACGCCATGCATGGCCGAGCGCAGCTCCTCGTCATCGATGCCGTTCTTCCGGGCCCAGGCCAGCCACACCCGTTCCGTCGCATCGCGCGACTCGACCAGGACCCCGTCGAGGTCGAAGAGGACGGCGCGAACGACGCGACCCGCCACTAGAGCGTCGAGGCCCGCGCGTCCGCGTCCTCGCGGACGAGGTCGGCGATCAGGTAGATCGAGCCGGTCGCGAGGACCGCTCCTTCCGGGCCCGCCAGCTCGCGCGCCCGCTCGAGCGCCGCCCGCGGGCTCGCAACCGTCTCCGAGGGCGGCCCGCCGAGCTTCTCGGCGAGCGTCGCGAGCGTCGCCGGCGACAGCGACCGCGGGTTGGCCGGACGCGTGAACACGACCCTGTCGAGGTGCGGCAGCAGGCTCTCGAGCATCCCGGCCGCGTCCTTGTCCTCCAGGACACCCACGACCGCGACGCGCGGGCGCCGCGAGCCGAACACGTCGGGCAGCGAGGCGGATAGCGCATGCGCGCCGGACGGGTTGTGCGCGCCGTCGAAGAGGGTCAGCGGGTGCTCGTCGACGGCCTCGAGCCGGCCGTGAACGACGGTCTGCGAGGCCGCGGCCTGCAACGCCGAATCCCGGACGGGCCGCCCGAGGAAGGCCTCCGCCGCCGCCGCCGCGAGGCCGAAGTTCGCGTGCTGGAAGCCCCCGGCCGCCCGGAGCGGGAGCTGGGCGGGAGCCGGGGCGCCCTCCTCGGCGCTCGCCGCACCGACGAGCTTCGCGTGGCGCTCGGCGGCCACTTGGTCGGCGATCGCTCTCACCTCGGGCGGCACCTCACCCACGACGAGCGTCGCATGGTCGCGCACCACCGCCAGCTTCTCCCGCGCGATGTCCTCGAGCGTCGGGCCGAGCCAGCGCGTGTGCTCCAGGCTCACCGACGTCAGGACCTGGACCTTGGACGGGATCACGTTCGTCGCGTCGAAGCGGCCGCCGAGGCCCGCCTCGATCACGGCCACCTCCACCCCGCGCCGCGCCAGCTCGTGGTACGCCGCGGCCGTCAGCGCCTCGAACTGGGTGACGTGGTCGTCGGGCTCCGCCGTACGGTTCACGAGCTCCGCGGCCTGCGCCGCGCGGGTGACCGCCGCCGCGAAGGCCGCCTCCGAGATCGACTCCTCCCCCACCTCGATCCGCTCTCGGAACGAGCGGAGGTGCGGCGAGGTGTAGCTCCCCGTGCGCAGCCCCTCCCGCTCCAGGATCGCCGCGCAGAAGCGCACGGTGGACGTCTTCCCGTTCGACCCCACCACGTGGATCGAGGCGAACCGGCGCTGCGGCAGGCCCAACACCGTCATCAGCCGGTGCATGCGGTCGAGCCCGAACCGCATCCCGAACAGCTCGAGCGAAAGGAGGTACTCCTCTGCCTGCGCGAAGATCATTAAGAACAGATGTGGGGTCAGACCCCTTGTTGTAGTTGCGCCAGTGCGTCGCGGTACTCGGCCAGCTTGCGGCGCTCCTCGTCGACCACGGCCTCGGGCGCCTTCGCGACGAAGTTCTCGTTCGCGAGCTTCTTCTCCGCCCGCTCGATCTCCGCAACCAGGCCGGCGCGCTTCTTCTCGATGCGCGCCTGCGCCTCACCCGCGTCGAACGCGTCGGACGGCAGGACCTGAACGGCGCCGCCTGGGATCGGCACCGACGCGATCACGTCGCCGTCGGCGTCGGAGCCATCCACCCACTCGAACCGGGCCAGCCGCGCCACGTGGTCGCGCACGGCCTCGTATCCGTCCGCCACCAGGTGCCCGCGCACCGCGGCGCTCGGCTTCGCGCCCACCTCGTCCCGGTAGCGCCGCAGCGCCGTGACCCCCTCGATCATCCGGCCCAGCTCCCGCTCGGCGTCCTCGTCGAACCTCGACGTGTCCGCCACCGGGAACTCCGCGACCGCGAGCAGCTCGCGCTCCTCGCCCGGCATCAGTGACCAGATCTCCTCGGTCACGAACGGCATCACCGGGTGCAGCAGCCTGAGGATGCGCTCGAGCGACCACAGGAGCACCGCCGAGACGTCGTCGTTGTCCTCCTCGTAGAGGCGCGGCTTGGCCAGCTCCAGGTACCAGTCCGCGAGCTCGGACCAGAAGCCGCCGTACAGCTCCAGCGCCGCGGACGAGAAGCGGAAGTCGTCGTAGAGCTCCGTCACCCGCTCGGTCAGCCGCTCGAGCCGCGACACGATCCAGCGGTCCTCCACGGTCGCGGCCGCGCCGGCGTCCGGCGCGACGTCGGCCACGCGGAGCAGGATCAGCCGCGTGGCGTTCCAGAGCTTGTTGGCCAGGTCGCGGCCCTGCTTCACGCGCTCCTCGTTGAAGCGCACGTCCTGCGAGGACGACATGGCGAGCAGCCCGAACCGGAGCGCGTCGGCGCCGTACGCGGGGAACTCGCCGCCCTCCTCGTAGACCGGCGGCCGCGGCCCTCCGTGAATCAGGTCCGACGGGTCGATGCCGGTGCCGAGCGACTTGGACATCCGGCGCCCGTCCGGCGCCTGGATGACGGAGTGGATGTTCACGTCCGTGAACGGCACCTGCTCGGTGAGCTCCTTGCCGAACATGACCATCCGCGCTACCCAGAGGAAGATGATGTCGCGCGCTGTCGAGTTGAGGTCCGTCGGGTAGAAGGCGCGCAGCTCGTCGGTCGCCTCCGGCCACCCGAGCGTCGCGAACGGCCAGAGGCCGGACGAGAACCAGGTGTCGAGCACGTCGGGGTCGCGCACCCACCCCTCGCCGCCCGGCTCGGTCTCGCCCACGTGGGTGTCGTCGCCTCGGTACCAGACCGGCAGCTGGTGGCCCCACCAGAGCTGCCGCGAGATCGTCCACGGCCGGATGTTCTCGAGCCAGTTCAGGTACACGCGCGTCCACGGGTCCTTCGGATGGAACATGATCTGGCCGCTTCGCACGGCCTCGATCGCGGGCTTGGCGAGGCCGTCCATGTCGCAGAACCACTGGAGCGAGATGAGCGGCTCCACGCGCCGGCCCGAGCGATGCGAGTGCGGCACGTCGTGGACGTACGCCCGGCTCCCGGAGATCAGCCCCTGCTCGCGGAGCTCCGCCACCACGGCATCGGCCGCCTCGGCGGTCCCCATCCCCCGGAAGCGCTCGGGTGCGGCATCGGTGATGCGGCCGTCCTCGCCGATCACGCTGATCTCGTCCAACCCGTGCCTCCGGCCGATCTCGAAGTCGTTCTGGTCGTGGCCCGGCGTGATCTTCAGCGCGCCGGTGCCGAACTCGGGGTCCACGTAGTCGTCGGCGATGATGGGCAGCCGGCGGCCCACCAGCGGCAGGGTCGCGCTCTCGCCCACGAGCCGCGAGTAGCGCTCGTCGGACGGGTTCACCGCGATCGCCGTGTCGGCGAGCATCGTCTCCGGCCGGACCGTCGCGATTGTGATCGAGCCGGAGCCGGACTCGAGCGGATAGTCGACCTCGTACAGCGTGTCCTCCACCGTCCGCTGCTCGACCTCCAGGTCCGAGATCGCGGTACGCAGCCCGGGGTCCCAGTTGACCATGTAGTTGTCGCGGTAGACGAGCCCCTTGTCGTACAGGTGGACGAACACCCTGGTCACGGCGCGCACGTACTCGGGGTCCATGGTGAAGCGCTCGTCCTGGTAGTCGAGCGACGCGCCGAGCTCGCGGAACTGTCGCGAGATGTTGCCGCCGTACTCCTCCACCCACTGCCACACGCGCTCGATGAACTCCTCGCGCCCGAGCTCCTCGCGCGAGGTGCCCTCCTCCTCGAGCTGCCGCTCGACGACGCGCTGCGTGGCGATGCCTGCGTGGTCCTTGCCGAAGATCCACTTCGCGCGCCGGCCGCGCATGCGCGCCACCCGCACCTTGAGGTCCTGGATCGACGCGTTCAGCGCGTGGCCCATGTGGAGGTTGCCGGTGACGTTCGGCGGCGGCACCGCGATCGAGTAGTTCTCGTCAGGCGTCCCGTCGGGCTCCGGATGGAAGATCCCCGCCTCGTCCCACCGCGCGAACACCCGCCCCTCGACGTCGGCGGGCTCGTAGCGAGTGCGCTGCTCGAGCGTCTTCAGGCGGTCCTCTGCCATCGGGCCGAAGTCTCGCAGCCAGGAGGGTGAGGGCCAGGCCTACTGGGACGGAGCCGGCTAGGCCGACTCGGCGTGCTGCTCGCCGGTGTCCTCGTCGGGCGCGGCCTCGGTGACCAGCGTGGGCTTCAGACCCTTCTCGATCGTCTCCTTGGTCACGACGCACTTCTTCACGTCGCGCCGCGAGGGCAGCTCGAACTGCACGTCGAGGAGCGTCTCCTCGAGGATCGAGCGGAGGCCGCGGGCGCCGGTCTCCCGGTCGAGCGCGCGGTCGGCGATCGCCTGGAGCGAGTCGTCGGCGAAGACCAGCTCGATCCCGTCGAACTGGAAGAAGCGCTGGAACTGCTTGACGAGCGCGTTGCGCGGCTCGGTGAGGATGGTCACGAGGTCGTCGCGCGTGAGCTGGTGGATCACCGAGGCCACGGGCAGCCGGCCAATGAACTCGGGGATCAGGCCGTACTCGACGAGATCCTCGGGCAGCGCCTTCTGGAACAGGTCGCCGGTGTCCTTGTTGTGCTTGGAGGAGACCGTGGCCCCGAAGCCCACGCCCTTGTGGCCGATCCGCCGCTCGACGACGCGGTCGAGGTCGGCGAACGCCCCGCCGCAGATGAACAGGATGTTCGTCGTGTCGATCGTGAGGAACTCCTGGTGCGGGTGCTTGCGCCCGCCCTGCGGCGGCACCGAGGCCACCGTGCCCTCGAGGATCTTGAGGAGCGCCTGCTGGACGCCCTCACCCGACACGTCGCGCGTGATCGACGGGTTGTCCGCCTTGCGCGCGATCTTGTCGACCTCGTCGATGTAGATGATCCCGGTCTCGGCCTTCTTGACGTCGAAGTCCGCGGCCTGGATCAGCTTCAGCAGGATGTTCTCGACGTCCTCGCCGACGTAGCCCGCCTCGGTGAGCGCCGTGGCGTCGGCGATCGCGAACGGCACGTTCAGGATCTTCGCCAGCGTCTGGGCGAGCAGCGTCTTGCCGCAGCCGGTGGGACCGAGCAGCAGGATGTTGGACTTCTGGAGCTCCAGATCCTGCTCGCCGTCCGACTGCATCATCTGGACGCGCTTGTAGTGGTTGTAGACGGCCACCGACAGCGTGCGCTTCGCCGGCTCCTGCCCGACCACGTACTCCTGGAGGACCGAGTAGATCTCCTTCGGCTTCGGCAGGTTCTCGAGATCGAAGGTCGGAGCCCCCGTGAGCTCCTCGTCGATGATCTCGTTACAGAGATCGATGCACTCGTCGCAGATGTAGACGCCCGGCCCGGCGATCAACTTCTTCACCTGGCGTTGCGACTTTCCGCAGAAGCTGCAGAGGAGTTGTTCGTTCGAGTCGGTAGGCCTAGCCACTCTCTTCTCCCTCGGCGCGAGGGTAGCGCACCTCAAGATACGCGGCGAGAGTCAAAGTCCCTTCTGGACACATTGATTTCGCCCCGCCGGGCGGCCAGAGCTAGTGCTTCGAGATGACGCGGTCGATGAGGTTGTAGTCCGCAGCCTCATCCGCGCTCATGAAGTAGTCGCGCTCGGTGTCCTTCGCAACCTTCTCGAGGTCCTGCTTGGTGTGCTTGGCGAGGATCTCGTCGAGGCGCCTCCGCACGTCGATGATCTCCTTCGCGTGGATCTCGATGTCGGTGGCCTGGCCCTGGAAGGCGGAGCTCACCTGGTGGATCAGGATCTTCGAGTTGGGCAGCGACATGCGCTTGCCCTCGGCCCCGCCGGCGAGGA